>NZ_QWKY01000069.1 GCF_003574035.1 Meiothermus hypogaeus
ACCTTCTCGTTGGGGCGTGGCCCTACCTGATGATCCACCGTCTCCACCAGCTTCATCCGATCCATGATTCCAGCCACCAGACCCAGGTGGGCCAGGTCGTAGACCTGAAGATCAGCGTCGGTTTCCATCCCAAAATCCTAAAGTCAGGGTAGAGGGGTGCGGAATGTGGGGTAAAAAATCCTGACCGCGCATTTCCCCTCGAGCATGGCACAATAGAAGCGTGGAACTGATCCAACCCTATATCGGGCAGCTCACCTTTGGCGGGCTGGCCGGTTTTGCTGTCGGTTATGCCATTAAGACCGTGGGGCGCTGGGTGGCCATCCTTCTGGGCCTGATTTTCGTGGTGGTGCAGGTGCTGGCCTCGATGGGCTACATCAACGTGGACTGGACGCGCATCCAGCGCGATGTGGAGCCCTTGCTGCAGCAGGAGCAGATCAAGAGCATCTGGGACGCCTTGGTGCGGGTACTTACCACCAACCTGCCCTTTGGGGGGGCTTTTGTGGCCGGTTTGTTACTGGGGCTCCGGCGAGGTTAGGCGTACTGGGTGCGCAGCAGCAGGGCCTGGCCGGAGAGTTCCGGTAACCGATCAAGGTCAACGCCGGTGTGCTGGCCTTGCTTCGCCAGATAGGGCAGCACCTGCTCGGTGGCCAGATTGCCCACCAGCTCGTCGCCCGCGAAAGGGCAGCCGCCGATGCCGCCCAGGGCGCCCTCGAGCCAGCGAACCCCGGCCCGAAGGGCCACCTGTACCTTCTCCAGGGTGTTTTCCGGGCGGCTGTGCAGATGGAGGCCCAGCTTCTCGTCGAGCCCCCCGCTCATGGCGACCGCCTGGAGGGTCTGGGCAATGGTCTGTGCCGAGGCCACCCCGTAGGTGTCGGCCAGCACGATGCCTGAAAGCCCTTTTAGCTGCCGCATGCACTCCACAAACTGCGCGGTGAGACCCGGCTCCCAGGCATCGCCGTAGGGGTTGCCAAAGGCCATTGAAAGATACACCACAAACCGCAGCCCTTGGGACTGGGCTATCAATTCTTCCAGCACCGGCCAGGATTCCTCGATGCCCAGGTTGAGGTTTTTACGCTGGAAGGTCTCCGAGATGGCGAAGGGATAGCCCACCGTGGTCAGGTGCGGGGCTTTCAGGGCCCGCTCTAAGCCCTTCAGGTTACCGATAATAGCCAGATACTCGTGCCCCTCCGGTGCAGGCAAAGCCGTCAGTACGGCCTCGGCGTCGGCGTGCTGGGGTACCCACTTGGGCGAAACAAAACTGGTCAGGTCGAGGCTGTGGAAACCGGCCTCGAGCAGCCTCTGCAAATACGCCACCTTTTCTTCGGTGGGGATGAACCGGCCAAACCCCTGCCAGGAATCCCTTGGACACTCCACCCATTTCACAGTTCCTCACTATACCGAGCGATGCCCTCCGGCTGCACCACATAAAGTTCGCCCCACAGCGGGTAGCCCTCTCTGAACACATCGCGCAAAATCTCGCGCATCAGCTCGGGGTCAATCACCACAGGGCGCAGCACGATGCGCGGAAAACTGAGGGGAAAGCGTAGGGGATCAGAAAAGTCCAGGTCGAGCGTGACCAGCACGTAGTTGTGTCGCTCGGCATAGGCATACAGAACGGCATCGGAGCGCCCGGTAAGGCCTGCCTCCCGCGCCGTGACCACCTCGTGGCCTTCGCCAATCAGCCACCACAGCACCCGCTGGGGAATGTTCTCGTCGAGCAGAATGCGCATGATACCAAGACTATATCCGCTTGCCTTCTCCCCCGGGTGGGAGAAGGCGGCAACACCCCGCCCACGCCACGAGAAAAACCGACGGCTGCGCATGGGTTGCTCCTGGGTGCTGCCGGACAAGGGACTTCAACGCACGTCTCAAAATGGACTGTCTGTGTAAAGCTGATATCACTCCTCGTGCAGGGCAATCCACTCGTAGTTGGTGGAGCGGGCCCCGTACAGCAGCGCGGCCTGGATGTCCTGCCGTGTCAGTTCGGGCCACTGCACCAGCACCTCCTCGATGGACATTTGGGAGGCCAGGGCTTCTAAGACCATATGCACTGCGATGCGGGTTCCTTTGAGTCGCGGCCTACCGCGGAGAATATCGGGATTGGAGCTGATGCGGGAGAGGAGTTCGCTGCGAACCTTGGGGCCGAGCTTCATAGGGTACCTCCCTTGTAACGGCTACTCGCGGTAGGGCTAAAGGCTTTTCAAGCCTGACCCAAAAACACGCCTTGCAACCTGGCCAGAACATAGGGTTTCTTTGCTAGGCTGCATGATTTATCATAGCCGGTTTCGCTCGGGCTGGGGTGCTGAAATTACCCTTGCTGTTAAGCATCTGCCCCTGCCAACCGACTCCATGAAAATCAGAAAGTAAAAAGCCCATGGCGAGGTCTGCTTACACCGGATTCAAAAACACCGTTTTTAAAACCAAAAACCCCACAGGTTGACTTCTTGAATCCCAGGGCACACCCCTCCCGACGGTCGACGAAAAAAGCCTCACCCTTCGGTGGCGAAACCAACGAATCTGGTATCCGTCGAGTGTTTAGAAATCACCTCCCTTACCTCCCATCCTTGTTAGGGTAAGGGCAGGGAGAGGTTTAGACCTTCATGACTCAACTCGATGCCACTACCGGAATTGAGCGTGCGCTACAACACCTGTCCAGAGGAGAGCCCTTATTGGCTCTAAGGGTACTGGACAGGGTCTCCTGGATGGATTTGGGCTGGCCTGATTACTGGCGGGTCAGGGCCGAGGCTTTCTTGATGCTGGGTGACTATAAACAAGCAGCCAGCAGCGCTAAAGAGGGCCTGGTTGAAGACCCTGACAATCTGCCGTTGCTCTTGTTGCACATTAAGGCCCTGGCGCAATTGGGCGACCTGGACAAGGCCCAATACGCCCTGAACCATGCGTTGCGGCTGGCCCCGCACAACCTCGAGCTTCAAAGCCTGACCGACTCCCTCGAGCTGCAAATTGACCAGCATTCCAACGCGCCCAAAACCATCTCGCCGCCCCCCGTACAAACCATTCCCGACGTACCTGCCCATGCCCGCAACGACTGGAAAACCGCCAAAGATTGGCGTTCAGGTAAGTCCATATTCAACGAGGCCGATGCCAGTGCAATCAAACGGGCTTTCAAAGCCAACACCCCCACCTCACCCAACATGCGAGTAAGGCGACGAAACTTCTCCTTTTTACCGGTTGGGTTTTTGCTTTTGTGCATGGCCTTTATCGGTTACTGGCTATGGTCGCACATGGGTAAATAAGCTGAGTGGTGCTGGCTGCTTGGCCGTAACTTATCTGCACCTAAGACACCTTTAGCTACGGACTTGTGTCCTGGCAGTTCATGCATAACTTCGACCCTACAATGGTCAACCCGGCACGCTAAAAATCCCTTTCTTTTTAGCCAGCAGACGTATCTGATTCCTGGTCGGATACGCCTTCTCGGAATGACCAGGTCGCTTTTTTTGGAATGGGAACGGTTTGGATGAGTAATACCGGATTCAAAAAGACAGTTTACAAAGCCAAAAACATCAGAGGCTGTCTTTTTGAATCCTAGAGCACACCCCTCCCTTGAGTACCGGCGCTAGCCGGGGGCCGATGGCTCTTCACTGTCGGTCGGCGAAGAAAGCGTCTCGCTTCCAAGGGGCGGTATCGCCCTCCGCTACGCGGATAACTTCCAAGGGGCGGTATCGCCCTCCGCTACGCGGATAACTTCGGTCGGGTTAGTTCGTCACCGTTTGGTGACGAACTAACCGAATCTGGTATAAATGCAAGTTTCAGTTAACTAAACTGTCTTGCGAATGACAGCGCTCAAGGCAGACTCGAGAAAAGCAGGTGACTGATGGGCGTAGGCAAGCTGGAAAGGGGTTTCACCTTAATCCACTGGAGGATAGTAAGCTGATGCGGTATGCCTCAAAACCAGAATGGCTTCCTAACCTTACCCATAGCCTCGGGGCGTTTGATAAAATCCGCTCTCACTCACGCTTCACGCACCTCGCATATGGTTGGCAGCATGAAACGATTGTTGCCCCTGGTGATGTTGCTGGGTATGGCCCTGGCGGCCCCCATCGAGGAGGTGGAGGTACGGGGTACCGATACGGTACTGGCTGCACTGGTGCGCATCTCACTGCCTTTTGGGGTAGGCGATGAACCCGGCGATCTGGAGCAGGCCCGGGCCGCCGTGCTGGGTACGGGCTATTTCCGGGATGCCAGGGTTCGCCTGGATGGCAACAAGCTGGTAGTAGAGGTCACGACCAACCCGGCCATTACCAAGGTTACGGCTTCTTCCAAAGCCTTCCCCGAAGCCAACGTTCTGCGCTACCTGGAAACTGAGCAAGCCATTGGGGTAGGCTCGATATTCAATCCCAAAAAGTCCACCGAGGCCGCCCAGGCACTGG
The DNA here is from genome assembly GCF_003574035.1 of Meiothermus hypogaeus. Lineage (GTDB taxonomy): Bacteria > Deinococcota > Deinococci > Deinococcales > Thermaceae > Meiothermus > Meiothermus hypogaeus. The sequence continues at coordinate 4,389 of NZ_QWKY01000069.1, forward strand.
CCCGTATCTATCGCAATGAGGGCTTTCCTTTTGAACCCAGAGTTACCCCTGAAGCCAAGGATGTGCCGGGGGGAGTGGAGCTTAACTTCAATGTGGAGGAGAACCCTGAATTGAAGTCGGTGGAGGTTGGAACTGCTACCTACGTACCCAAAGAGCGCCTCGAGCCCCTCTTTCAACCGGTGGCGGAAAACGGGCGCTTCTCCTTCGAGCGTTTCCGCGATGCGGTGGGCCGCACTGGCGATGTGTACGCCGCAGCCGGTTTTCGGGGCAGTGGGGTAGATCTGGCTCGCACCGCCCTGGTAGACGGCGTGCTTCGAGTGGCGTTTAGTGAGCTCAAGATTGCCGAGATCAATGCTCGAGGGGTTGATATCAGCTCGCTCGGCCTCAAGGTAGGCGATCCCTTCAACGTAGATCAAATCCTGGACGGTGTTAATACCTTGTCCCGTAGCATCAGCCGGGTAATTGACTTTCGCCCCGAGCGGGTGAGCCAGGATGGGGTGCGCCTGACCTTCCAGGCCGGTGAGCAGCGCTTCGGAGCCATCCGCGAGGTTCGCATCGAGGGCAATACCGCAATTCCCACCGAAAAACTGCTGCCCAGGCTTCGCCTCAAACCGGGCGATGAATACAACCCGGCTCTGGCCAACGAAGACTTTGCTCGAGTCCTGCGGGAGTACCGCGATGCAGGTTTCGACCTGGTGGGCCAGCCCGACATCACCTTCCGCGATGGGGTCTATGTGCAGCGGTTGCGCGAATTGCGCATCGCGGGTTACCGCATAGAACCTGCCCTGACCCGCACCGACCCCAGTGTTTTTTTGCGCGAGATGCCCCCCGTCGGCAGCCTGTTCTCAGTGAACGCCTTGCGACAGGGCATCACCAATATTCTTCGCACCGGGTTGCTGCGTGAACCCCCAGGGGTACGACCCCAGCAAGGCGAAAAACCTGAAGACATCATCATCGTGCTGAGCTTCCGCGAAGCTCAAACCGGTAGCTTCATTCCAGGGATCTCCTGGAGCAGCCTGACAGGTTGGGAAGGCAACATCGGCATAAGCGATACCAACCTTTGGGGGCTGGCCCACCAGTACAACGTGACCTTGGGCATCAACCCCAACGATGCCGGTCAGTTCCTGACCTTCAGCGCCTCTTATCGAATTCCCTGGGTCTACCTGGATTTCGCCGACTTCAAGGACGTGCGCACCTCGTTTGGGGTTAGTGTGTACAGCCAGCCGCAGGCCAACATCAACTATCCCCTTCAGCAGCAGTATGGCGGCGGAACCCCAGACCTGAACGGAGACGGGGTCATAGACGACAAAGACCAAACCTCGGTCTGGCAGTACACCGAACGCAAAACTGGCATCAACTTCTCCATTTCCCGTCCACTGAGCCGCGACTTCCCCAACCTGCGCCTTTCAGCAGGCCTGGGGTGGGAATGGAGTATTCCCTTTCTGGAAGTCAACGACGCCAATCGCCCGAGGTGCTTGATCAAGGTGCCGGACTCCAGCAACAAGGCCAACCCTCCGATCGCCGAGGATACCGCTTGTAGCAACGCCCTGCTGCAAGATGCGCAAAGCAAGTTCGAGCAGAACGTGCGTGAGTTTCAGGCCATTACCCTCAATCTAGGCGCCACCTACAGCACCCTGAACAGCCCCACCTTCCCCACCCAAGGCTTCTCGGTCAACCTCAGCACTGGCTATGGCATTACCTTCCCAAAAGGCGGCGATGTGACCCAGTATGTGCCGGTCGTGGTGACGGGCAGAAACTACTTCCAGATTGACCAGGCAGCCCGTCAGGCCATCAGCCTGAGGCTGTCGTTTGGGACCATTTTGGGTACAGCGCAGGACAGCCAGAAGTTCAGCCTGGGCGGTAATAGTACTGACATCACCACCCTGCGCGGTTACGACCCCCGCTTTCTGGACAAGGGAACCACTGTACTCAATGGCACCCTCGAGTATGGCTACGATTTTGGCCTGAGCCCTACAGGCGGAACCAATATCTATGGCTTTGTGTTTACCGATTTTGGCCGCATCTGGCCTGCTACTGGCGACCTGGACTCTTTTTTCCTGGGGGTAGGAGTTGGCCTGCAGATTAACCTCGACTTGCTGGGCGCCATTCTGCCCCCCATCCGACTCGATTATGGCTTCAGCCAGCGCAACCCCAGCGGGCGTTTCGCGCTGCGGCTAGGACTCGGATTCTGACCTCTGCCGCTGTTCGCTTGTTCCCACCTGGCTCTTACAGGTGGGGATTGCCTTCTTGAGGCCAAACGAACACAACACCACGTTGCAAGTTTGTAACAGTAGCCCAGTAACATTAATCTAAATCAAACGCGAAGGAGTGTGCCATGGGTTCCATCCCTAACCTGCCGGGCATTTTGTCCAAGATGATCGAGACCCCACGCCTGAACATGCACGTGCTGCTGCGGGGGGCTGCCGATGGCGTACCGGTGCTTCTTATCCACGGCAACGCCAGCAGCAGCACCTTCTGGGAGGAGACCATACTGGCCTTGCCCGCCGGCTTCCGCGCCATTGCGCCCGACCTGCGAGGCTACGGCGATACCGAAGACAAGCTGATTGATGCTACCCGGGGCTGCATGGACTGGGTGGACGACCTGCTGGGACTGATGGACGTACTCGGCTATGCCCGCTTTCATGTGGCCGGCCACTCGCTGGGGGGCAGCGTGGTCTGGGCCCTGCTGGCGACTGCCCCTGAGCGAATCTATACGGCTACCGTAATCGCACCGGGCTCACCCTTCGGCTTTGGCGGCACCAAGGACGTGCGGGGAACCCCTTGCGCTCACGATTTTGCCGGCTCGGGGGGCGGCATCGTTAATCCCGAGTTCGCCCGGCTCATTGCCGAGGGTTACCGCGGTACCGAGTTTCAGGCTTCCCCCCGCACTGTTATGAACAGCTTCTACTGGAAGCCGCCCTTCCGGCATTCCCGCGAAGAGGCCCTGCTCTCGGGGGTTCTCTCCGAGAAGATTGGGCCGGACAAGTATCCCGGCGACCTGGAAGCCTCGCCCCACTGGCCGGGGGTGGCCCCGGGCAGGTGGGGCCCGGCCAACGCCATCTCGCCCAAGTACATCGGCGACAGCGTGGAGAAGATGCTAGCGGCGCCTGTCAAGCCCCCCATCCTCTGGGTGCGCGGCTCCGACGACCAGATTGTGAGCGACATGAGCCTGTTCAACATGGGCACCCTGGGCAAGCTGGGCGTGGTTCCCGGCTGGCCCGGCGACGAAGTGCATCCCCCGCAGCCGATGGTGGGCCAGACCCGGTATGTACTCGAGCAGTACGCAGCCAGCGGTGGTTCGTACCGCGAAGAGGTCATCCCGGATACCGGCCACTCCCCCCACATGGAAAAGCCCGAGTTATTCGACCCACTTTTTCACGCTCATCTGAAGTCGGTTTAGGTCGCCCCAGGGTAAGCCTGGCTCAGCAGTTCGCCAGTTGGACGCCGTCTAATCACTAATACCGGATTCAAAAAGACAGTTTACAAAACCAAAAACACCAGAGGCTGTCTTTTTGAATCCTAGAGCACTCTCTTCGGTCGGGTTAGTTCGTCACCCTATGGTGACGAACTAACCGAATCTGGTATAAGTGGGTACAAAATTTATTAACCCCTTCAGCCAAATACACGACGCCGCAGGGTGGCAAAGTGAAGGTTCATCGATCCCGTAAGCTGAATAAACCATGTCCACCCGCCTCGATGAGTATTTTCTGGCCCAAGCGGTTGCAGCTGAGCAGATGGATGCGCTCTGGGCGGAGGGCTGGCGGCACTTTGGGATGTATTTTTTTCGCTACAGCCGCCTGCAAAACCACACCGTGCTACCCCTTCGGGTGCGGCTGGCCGAGCACACCTTTAGCCGGGGCCAGCGACGGGTGCTCAAGAAGAACGCAGACCTGCGGCTGGAGCTCCAACGCGCCTTTGTGAACGCCGAGGTGGAAGCACTTTTTGAGCGGCACAAAACCCGCTTCACCCATAGCATTCCAGAAAGTATCTACAACTTTGTTTCCAGGCATCCGTCGCACATTCCTTGCCGTTGCCACAGCCTGACCCTGCACCACCAGGGCCGCCTGGTGGGCATCAGCTATCTGGATGAAGGGGCGCAGGCCACTTCCAGTGTTTACCAGTGCTTCGACCCGGCTTACCAGAAACGCAGCCTAGGCATTCTGATGATTCTTCACTCAATAAAGCTTTCAAAGGCCTGGGGCAAAGCGTTTTACTATCCCGGTTATGCCTACAAGGAACCATCCGAGTATGACTACAAGAAACGCTTGGGGGCACTGGAATACTTCGACTGGAAAGGCAATTGGCTGAAGTATCCGGCGGGTTTGTCGGCAACACCACAACCCGCGCTTACAAAACACTTCTCAGATGAGGCATTAGAATAAAGCCATTCAGCGGAGGCGTGGCGTGGCACTCAAGGCGGTAAAAAAAGGGTGGAGCCCTGAAACCTGGGTCAGCCTGCGGCCTTTTGGGCTGGGCTTGCAGAAGCCCAACAACTTTTTCGAGGTCTTCCGGGCTCTGGCCGAAAACGCCGACAACCTCGAGTACGCCTGGCGCATTCTGCAAGATGGGGTCTGTGATGGTTGTGCGCTGGGCACAAGCGGCCTTCGGGACTGGACCATCGAGGGCATTCACCTCTGCAATATCCGGCTGCGGCTCCTGCGGCTCAACACCATGGGGCCGCTGGATATCGAGCAGTTGGCGGATGTGGAGCGCCTGCGCAGCAAAAGCTCTGCCGAGCTGCGGGCGCTGGGCCGCCTCCCTTACCCCATGCGTCGTCGCAGGGGGGAACCGGGGTTCACCCGCATCAGTTGGGACGAGGCCCTGGATCGTATTGCCTGGAAGCTTTGTAAAACTCCCCCGGAAAAGATGGGCTTCTACCTGACCAGCCGGGGCACCCCCAACGAGACCTATTACGTAGTCCAGAAAGCGGTGCGGGCTTTGGGCAGCAACAACATCGACAACGCCGCCCGCATCTGTCATAGCCCCAGCACCGTAGCGCTCAAGGCCTCGCTGGGTGTAGCGGCTACGACCTGCAGCTACCGCGACCTCATTGGCACCGACCTGGTGGTGTTTTTTGGCTCCAACCCGGCGGTCAACCAGCCGGTGATGATGAAATATCTCTACTACGCCAAAAAAGCTGGAACCCGGGTGGTTTGTGTGAACCCCTACCTGGAGCCGGCCATGCAGCACTACTGGATTCCCTCCGACCCCGAGAGTGCGCTGTTTGGCACCCGGATTACCGACCACTTCTTTCGGGTCCAGCCAGGGGGCGACAGCGCCTTCATCGCCGGAACCCTGAAGCACCTGATAGAGCAGGACTGCCTCCACCACAGCTTCATCGCCGAGCACACCCGGGGCTTTGAGGAGGTAAAAGCCCAGGTTTTGGCAACCTCATGGGAAGAGCTCGAGCAGCTTTCCGGGGTTAGCCGAGCGGAGATGCTCGAGTTCGCTCTGCTACTGGCCAAGGCCGAGAAGGCCGTGCTGGTCTGGAGTATGGGCATTACCCAGCACGCCTCGGGCGAGGATACCGTGCAGAGCATCATTAATCTGGGGCTGGCGCGGGGCTACCTGGGGCGCGAAGGCTCTGGCCTGATGCCCATCCGGGGGCACTCGGGGGTGCAGGGCGGGGCCGAGATGGGGGCCTATGCCTCGGTGTTTCCGGGGGGCGTGCCCATTAACCCCGAGACGGCAGCAGCCTTGGCCCAGCAGTGGGGCTTTCCGGTGCCCCCTCAGCCGGGCCTGACCGTAACGGAGATGCTCGAGGGGAGCCTCGAGGTCTTGTGGAGTGTGGGGGGCAACTTCCTGGAAACCCTGCCCAACCCGGCCCAGGCCGAGGCCCACCTGGCCCAGGTTCCGCTGCGCGTGCACCAGGACATTGTGCTCTCCTCGCAGATGCTAGTCGAGCCGGCCGAAGAGGTTATCTTGCTGCCCACTACCACCCGGTACGAGATTCCGGGCGGCTGTACCGAGACCAGCACCGAACGCCGGGTTATCTTTAGCCCCGAAATTCCTGGCCCCCGCATCGCCGAAGCCCGGTGGGAGGGGCAGGTGTTCCAGGAAATTGTGGCCCGGATGTGCAAGCCCGAGCTCTCACAGAAGGTGCGCTTTGCCGATACCGCCGCCGTGCGGAGCGAAATTGCCCAGGTTGTTCCGCTTTACGACGGCATCCAGCACCTTGGCCAAAAAGGCGATGCCTTCCAGTATGGGGGCCCCCACCTGTGCCCGGACGGGGTCTGCCCTACCCCAGACGGGCGGGCCCAGTTCAGGCCGGTCAAACTACCGGCCAACCCTGTTCCAGAGGGGGCGTTTCGCCTGGTTACCCGGCGCGGCAAGCAGTTCAACAGCATGGTGCACGAAGCCACCGACCCCATCAACGGCGCACCCCGCGACGCAGTGTTGATGGATGTGAGCGACCTGCAAAAACTGGGCCTGAAACCTGGCCAGCGCATCTGGCTGCACAACGCTTTTGGCACACTACCCGTCACCGTTTTCCCTGCCGACGTATTCCCTGGCAGCGTGCAGGTACACTGGCCGGAGGGCAACGTCCTGCTTGACCCCAAGCTGCGCTCGAGGCAAGCCAAAATTCCGGCCTACAAAGAGGTGTATGTCTATATCCACACCCAACCACCGCCACAAAGCCCGCACTCCAACGCGGCTGCTGCGGGTTGAGCGCGGACGGGCTTTTTCCAGATCCGACCAGCTCGCCACCGAGGAGCCGCTGGAAATTCGCTTGCAGTCGGGGTTGGGCGAAAGCCGCACCCTGGCCGTAACCATGCGAACGCCAGGCCACGACTTTGAGCTTGCCGCCGGATTCCTGTTTGCCGAAGGGGTTGTTGCCAGCCGGAGCGAAATACGCCGCATAGCCTACTGCACCGACCCCGGCGAACCCCAGCAGTACAACATTGTGAACATCGAGCTAGCTTCGGATACACTGCCGAGCCTGGCCCCCCTCGAGCGCCACTTTTACACTACCTCGGCCTGTGGGGTCTGTGGCAAGGCGGGGCTGGAGAACCTGCGCTTGCGCTACGAGCCCCTAGAGCCGGGCTTTAAAGTCTCGAGTCAGATGTTAGTTGAGTTGCCGGGGCTACTGAGCCAGCACCAGGCGCTCTTCCAGCGAACCGGGGGGCTGCACGCAGCCGCCCTGTTCGACCAATTCGGGAAGCTCCTGGCCCTACGTGAGGATGTGGGCCGCCATAATGCACTGGACAAGCTTTTGGGCTGGGCATTCCTGGAAAACCGGCTTCCCCTCTGCGAGCACATCGTCCTGGTCAGCGGGCGGGCCAGCTACGAGCTCGCCCAGAAAACCCTGGCTGCGGGCATCCCAATTCTGGCGGCCATCTCGGCCCCGAGCAGCCTTGCTGTGGAGCTGGCCAGTCAATTCAACCTTACCCTGGTGGGTTTTCTCCGCGGTGCTTTCAACGTGTATTGCGGAGCGGAGCGGATCGCGCTGGACCCCCCAGCCCAAACCTGATCCGCATGCACCAGTCCCTTTATCCAGAGATTGGTGTTTGCTGGGCCTTTCTTTGTGGCACAATCTAGGTATGAAAGCCTACCTGGGCCTCTATACCGCGCGCCTCGAGATGCCCTGGGTGAAAAGCCTCAAGGAAAAACGGGCCCTGGTCAAGCCGGCCATCGAGCGGCTGCGCTCGCGCTTCCCGGTCTCGGCGGCCCGGCTGGCCGGACAGGACGACCACGACTGGGAGGTGGTGGGTTTCAGCCTGATCGGCTACGACGGGGTCTGGGTTGAGACAATCTTGCGCGAGGCCGCCGACTTCATCGCAGCCCAGGCTGAGTACGAGGTGGTGGAGGTCAACTGGAGCATCGAGGAGGTAAGCCTGGACGAGCTTTTACCTCAGCGGATTTCCTGAATACCTTTTGGGGTGCGGGCGAATAGTCAAGTTCGCAGAACCGGATTGTACTTAAGCGGGTTGGTCGGGGAAGTCGGTCCTGGATTCTTCCTCGAGGGTTCTCACTTCTACCTGTCCGTCACTGTGACGCTCTACCTTGAGCTTGAACTGGGCAATCAGCCCCCCAATGGCCCCAATGGCCGCCAGCCGCGGGGCCGCCAGGGTGAGCAAGCCTCCCACCAACACGCCCACCGTGAGCGGTAGTGAAATCAACTCTTCGCCGTTGGGCTTGCAGATCGTTACTCGCGTGGCAGTAGCGTCGCGCAGTAGCTCCTGGATCTTACCGACCAGCTCACCGCCTTGTACCTGTATTTCCTCAACCCAGGTTTTTTCTTCGGGTTTTGAGGTGTTGTCCATTCCGTCCTCCAGTACTCAGTCCAGTTTGTCTTCGGGTCGAATTTCGGTAGTAGCCCCCTCTTCGCGCTCGACGCGAAGCTTGACCTTGCTGGCCAGCCCGGCAATCACCCCCAGCGCCGCAAGTACGGGAGCCGCAAAGGTCACCACACCCCCTACCAGAATGCCCACGGTCAGGGGCACCGAGAAAATTTCCTCCCCATTGGCTTTGCAGATGGTGACCCGGCGGGTGTTGGCCTGTTGCAGCAGTTCTTTGAGTTTATCTACAAGCTGGCCGCCCGAGACCTCGAGTTCTTCCGTCCAGGTCTTTTTGGATTCCTGATTCATGATAATACCTCCACTCCCGATGCTAGCACGCAGAGATGAAAAAACCCTCCGCTAAAGGATGCAGCAAGGCCCCTCAAGCCACCAGTTAGCTGAGTAGGCCTGCCCTCATGGGCCGCACGTTGCTTTTATGTATTTTGAGCGTTGCTTTCGGCTTTCGGCGACTCCGTAGGCGGCCAGAGCACCTGAGCATTTACCCAACGAACTACTGGCCCACGGCTTCCAGGGCCATCGCGGTGGAGCCACCAGTTCCGTGGCAGATGGCAGCCAGGCCGCGCTCCAGGCCGTGGGTGTGCAAGGCATGAATCAGGGTGGTCAGGATTCGGGCTCCCGAAGCCCCAATGGGGTGACCCAGGGCAATGGCTCCCCCATGCACGTTCAGGCTGTCCATGGGCACACCCAGCAAGCGGTTGAACAAAAGGTTGTTGAGGGCAAAAGCTTCGTTATTTTCAAAGAGGTGAAAGTCGGAAACGCTAAGCTTGAGCTTTTCCAACAGCTTTTTAACGGCGGGAACCGGTGCCTCGGGGAAGCGCCAGGGCTCACCGGCAGCCCAGCTATTGCCCAAAATCCGGGCGATGGGCTTTAGCCCATGCTTGTGTACCGCTTCGGGGCTGGCCAGAACCAGGGCGGCGGCCCCATCGGAGATTTGCGAAGCGTTGCCGGCGGTAAGTACCCCGTCTTTTTTGAAGGCCGGGCGTAAGGCAGAAAGCGATTCTAGAGTGGTATCGGGCCGCACGCCTTCGTCTTTTTCCACCTTCTCCACCCCTTTGCGGGTCTTGACCTCGAGGGGCACAATCTCCTTGCTGAAATGGCAGGCCTCCTGGGCCCTGGCCGCCCGCAGGTGGGAGTGCAGGGCTATCTCATCGAGCTCAGAGCGGGTGACGCCAAACTCGGCAGCCAGGCGCTCGGTCTGGTCACCCATGGCTTCGCCGCTGAAGGGATCGGAAAGCCCGTCTCTTTGCAGAATATCCTGCAGTTGCTCCGGCGCACCGGCCAGATATTTGTAGCCCCAGCGCGCCCGGCTCGAGAGGTAAAAGCCAGTCTGGGTCATGGACTCCATCCCGCCTACCAGCACCACATCGGCGTCGCCGTTTTTGATGGCCAGCGCCCCGCTGGCCACGGCCTGCATTCCCGAAGCGCACACCATGTCCACCGCGTAGCCATCCACGGTGCTGGGGATGCCCGCCTTGAAGGCCGCCTGACGGGGCGGTAACTGCCCATGCCCGGCCCGCAAAACCTGTCCAAACACGAACAAATCCAGGTCGGTGCCACTCAATCCTGCTCGCTCGAGGGCCGCCTTCATCACGTGTGCCCCCAAATCCACGGGCGAAAAGTCCTTTAGCGACCCACCAAATCGCCCAATGGGGGTGCGCACTGCCGAGACTACCAACACCTCGCGCATAACTGCCTCCTGGCGATATATTACGCTATCCAGGACTATCGGCGTAAATTCGTTAGATTAGAAGCCCGAAATGAAGTTAGAAAAACAACATTTGCGCGATTTAAAAATAATAAGCTGTGCAGGTCTCAGGTCACAAGTCACGGGCGGGCGGGCCTTCCTTTTTCGGCCATTAGCCACCGGCTCGAGGCTTAATCGGTTTGTAAAACTAAACCCCAAGCTTTGTAGCCACTGAAGAAAATCGTTTGAGAGGTCGGAAGGTCGTTGGGGTCGTACAAGCTAGTGGTCTTTATTGGGCAAACCTTTATCCTTCACAAAAAATATGAACATAACCAGCAACAAGCCGATAATCACAGCCGCGCCAATGGTGATGATTTCGTCCATGGTCTTTCGTCCTCCTGTTTTCCCAAACCAAAGTTTAGCATTGTTTTGCCATCATTCGTCGGATTCAGTTACGTTTGTTAGCAATACCACCTAAACTGACAAATCTCACCGCACCTGGATAGACTAAGGGGGTGACGTTACGCAGGGTTCCAGTATTTGCCTACGATTGGGTGCTGATTAGCCTGGTTTTGCTCATTAACCTGGTCGGACTGGTCACGCTTTACAGCGCGGCCCCCAGCCGTGGGGTCTGGCTGCAACAACTCATTGCGTTTCCAATCGCGCTTTCTGTGGGACTGCTGATACAACTGTTCTCGCGCCGCCAGGTGCTCTCGTGGGCCTTCCCACTCTATTCGGTTTCGGTAGCAATGCTGGTGCTGGTCCTGCTGGTAGGGCGTGAGATCAATGGAGCCAAAGCCTGGTTCGACCTGGGGCCGGTAAGCTTTCAGCCCCTCGAGATCGCCAAAATTGGACTCATTCTGGTACTGGCCCGGGTGTTGGCAGTCCGTCCCCTGGAACGGCCACTGGATTACGTTTTACCGGTTTTGCTGGCAGCGCCCGTCCTGGGGTTGGTGTTCATCCAGCCCGACCTGGGGGGCACGCTGGTGCTCATTGCTGGGTTTCTGGGCATTTTGTTCGTGCGCGGGATGCCTGCGCAGCATATCATTCTGGGACTGGTAGCCGCAGCTTTACTGGTTCCCACAGTCATCTGGCCCAACCTGAGCCAGTACCAGCGCGACCGGGTCGAAATTTTGTTTGATTTATCCAAAGACCCCCGCGGCAAGGGCTTCCAGCAAATCCAGTCCACCATTGCCATTGGCTCGGGGGGGCTCATGGGGAAGGGCTTTGGCGCAGGCACCCAGACCCAACTGGGGTTTGTGCCCGAGCGCCAGACCGACTTCATCTATTCTGTGCTGGCCGAGGAATGGGGCTTTGCTGGGGCCGCAAGTCTGATATTGCTGTACGCTCTGCTTTTCTTCCGCCTGGGCCGAATGATTGTGGAATGTGTGCGAATGGAGGATCGGCTCGTGATTACCGGGGTGCTCTCGATGCTGGCTTTTCAGGTGGTGGTCAACATTGCGGTTACCCTGGGGCTAGCCCCCGTAACGGGACTGACACTGCCGCTGGTTTCTAAAGGTGGCAGCAGCCTGATAATGGTGTATCTGGGCTTGGGCCTGGCTTTGCTAATGCACCGGGATCGGTATCGGGAAGTGTAATACCAGATTCGGTTGATTCGTCACCATTGGGTAACGAATCAACAAGGCCGAAGTTATCCGCGTAGCGGAGGGCGATACCGCCCCTTGGAAGTTATCCGCGTAGCGGAGGGCGATACCGCCCCTTGGAAGGGAGACGCTTTCTTCGCCGACCGACAGTGAAGGGCCATCGGCCCCCGGCTAGCGCCGGTACTCAAGGGAGGGGTGTGCTCCAGGCTTCAAAAAAACAACCTATGGGGTTTTTGGTTTTGTAAACTGTCTTTTTGAATCCGGTATAAAAGCTCAAACCAAACCGATAGCGATTAGTTCATGGCCACCAAGCACCCCCTTTTCACACTCCTGTTACGGCCTGGGTTTACAGTTGTGTCTAACAAGAGATTGAACTGTAGTGAAAAGTAGTAAAAAAAGGGCATAAAGTCAGACTGAAAGGGCAGGGAGTACGGTCAGTAGCTGGGATTTGAGGATTTTTGCGGCATTGTGCTGTGCTGTCCGCCAAGAAAGATCTGGATGTAGTTGTTTTTGCTGTCGAATAAGGTGTAGGGCCTCGATGGCCAGGTCAGCATGTTTGAGTTGAGTAGCATAGGAACGAGAGAGGCATTTGGATAAACCCAGGTTCTGTTTGAGCAGGCGATGCACCCGCTCCAGATCCCAACGAGCTTTCCAGGCGGCAAGGACTTCTT
>NZ_QWKY01000007.1 GCF_003574035.1 Meiothermus hypogaeus
CCGATGGCCGCCCCTTGGCCCCGCCCCTGACGGAGCCCAAGGGGGGGCTATCCCGTGCGGCCCTGTTGGAACGAATGCAGGCCGTGCGCGAGCGCGTTCTGGCCGAGGTAGCCGAAAGCGGGGAACGTTTGTCGCACCCCCCTACCTACGCGCACCCCTTTTTTGGCGACCTGACCGCCCTGGGCTGGCTGCAAACCCTGGTCTATCACGAGCGGCATCATTTGCGGCAAATTCAAGAACGATTGGGGGCTTTATGAAATGGGAAGACCTGCGCAAGAGCCAGAATGTGGAAGACCGCCGGGGACGCGGCCCCCGCATGGGGGGCCCTGCCGGCATCGGCATAGGAGCGGTGATACTGGCCTTGCTGGGTGGGCTGCTGTTTGGGGTGAACCCTGCCGATATTCTTTCCCAACTCCAGGGCGGGCCCGTGACCACCGCCCCGGCCCCCCAAAACACACCTGCCAACGACCGGGAGGGCCAGTTTGTGCGCTCCATTGTGGGCGACCTGGAAGACACCTGGGGGCAGATGATCCAGGGCTACCGGCCCCCGCAACTGGTCTTGTTCGACGGCCAGGTGGAGTCGGCCTGCGGCTATGCCAGCGCAGCGGTGGGGCCTTTTTACTGTCCCCGCGATGCCAAAGTGTATCTCGATACCAGCTTTTTTGATCAGATGGAGCGCCTGACCCGGGGGCAGACCAGCGACTTTGCCAAGGCCTATGTGATTGCCCACGAGGTGGGCCACCACATCCAGAACCTGCTGGGCATCTCCGACAAGGTGCGCGCCCAGCAAGCCCGCAGCAGCCAGACGGTGGCCAACCAGCTCTCGGTGCGCCTGGAGTTGCAGGCCGACTGTCTGGCCGGGGTCTGGGGCCACTACGCCCAGCGGCGGGGTTTGCTCGAGTTTGGCGATGTGGAGGGGGCCATTGCGGCGGCCAGCGCCATCGGCGACGACAACCTTCAGCGTCGTTCGCAGGGCTATGTGGTGCCGGAGGCCTTCACCCACGGTTCGTCGGAGCAGCGGGTGGGCTGGTTCAACCGGGGTTTCCAGAGCGGCGACCCCAACCGCTGCGATACCTTCCGCAACTAACCGGCGGCTTTTTGCTTGCGCCACCAGCGGTAGAGCTGAATAGAGGCCCAGATGCCCCCCAGGGCCAGCAGTTGTAGCCCGGTGCCCCGCCAGGGGTTTTGCGTGACCTCCCAGTAGTCGAGCAGGTTGTAGAGCGGAACCATCGCGATGAGGTGCGCGGTAAAAGTCCACAGCGAGGCCGACCCCAGGGGAATTAAGAACCAGCCCACCCCACGGGAAAGCGGCAGCCAGAACCAGGTGATGAGGATATAAAAGGCCTGCAGATACAGCGCAACCAACAGCAGCCTGGGCCATACCAATGGTTCGGTGTTGGCATCGCCCAGTACCGAACGATCCAGCCAGGGCAGCCAGCCCTGGGCATGAACCATAATGAGCGCAGCAGCCGTCAGCAAAACCCCTATCCCCAAGCCATCGCGCAGCCAGGGTCTTTGGGCCCAGAACCGGGCTAGCTCGAGGCGGTGGAAGCCTACTACCAGCCCCACAAAAAACAAAACTTGCCAGGCTGCCGGCATGAAGATCGAGGCAATGGGGGCCCCGACCACGGTGGGAAACACCTGGCTCAAGATGTACACCGCTCCCGAAACCAGCAGTACCCACCTGCCCTGCCTGCGATACAGGAGCCAGAAGGCCAGGGGGGTGAACAGCATGTACCAGACATAAAGCCCCAGAATTTCCGAGCCGTTGTAGCCATCTTGCAGGGTGAAAACACCGGCCACAAACTCCAGTACGTTTTGCTTTTTGTCCCAGGGGTCGTACCAGACCCTGAGCCCCAGCAGGCTGAGGCTCATGAAGCCCAGGGCAATCAGAACCGCTGTGCGGTAGAGCACCAGCAGCCGCGACAGAACCCGCTCGAGGGATTGCAGCAGGGTCTGGCGGCTGGCCAGGATGCCCAGGGTGAGGCCGGAGATGAAATAAAAACCCTCGGCGGCACTGATGTAAAAGTTGAGCCGACCCGAAAAAACATACAAAAACGATTCGCCGCCAATATGGTCAATGGCCATCGCGAACAGGCAAAAGCCCCGCAGCCAATCTATGCGCAAATCGCGGCTTGTAGAGTCGGAATATACCCAGGAACGCAACCAGGAGGCCATATGCTACCCAGCATAAATTTTTCAGGGTGAAGCGCTGGGTCAAAAAATGCTTTTGTTATAAGGGACGTTTGGCAATGAGAAAATGGCAGGCCCGATGCCCGTCCCGCTGGCAGAAGGGGCGCTCGGCGGGCAGGCCGGTGGCCTTGGTGATCACCTTGGGCGGCAGGTCGCATACCGGCTCGAAACGTTGTCCGGTGGCGTAGTACAAGCAGTTGTAGGCTTTGAGCTCCCACCCCGCCGGGGTTTCCTCCAGGGTGCCCAGCATGTCGCCGTAGTCCATGTAGGTGAGCAGGGCACGGAGCTTGGCCGGGCCCTCGAGGCCCTGAAGCTTGCGCCTTAGCTCTGCCGCCATGCTTTCAGCCACCCCGTCCAACAACCGCTCAATGAGGCCCTCGCGCTCGGCCTCGGCCAGCACGGCGTCCAGAAGCTCGGGGTAGCGTTTGGGGAAGAGGCCCTCCGAAGCCTGGGTCAGCCGGTAGACCGTGGCCGGGCGACCCTTGCCTTCGCGGCGCTGTTCCCGCGCCAGCCAGCCGCTTTTTTCTAGGCTGTGCAGTTGGTGTCGAACGGCGGTCTCGCTCAGGCCCAGGTGCGCCATCAGTTCCTTGATGGTGCTGGGGCCGTGCTGTTTGAGGTATTCCATCAGGGGACGGGGGGTGTTCATGCTGACTCCAGGGGGCTTGGTTTATTTTTCACTATTTTCGCTATTGAAATAGCACTAAATGAAGTATACCCTTTGATCAGAGATTCGGTGCGATTTATGAACCCAAACGCACCGACTCAGAGGAGGAGAATATGAAACCCAACGAAGGTACAACCGACAGGATCATTCGCCTGGTGCTGGCAGCGGTGTTCTTCCTGCTGGCCTTTACGGTGGCCGGTGGGGTGTGGGTCTATGTGGCCGTCGGCCTGGGTGCGATCATGCTGCTGACAGCAGCCATTGGCTTCTGCCCGCTGTACGCCCTTTTGGGCATCAACACCTGCCCAGTACCCCAGCGCAAAGCCTAGAGCAACGCAAGGGCGGGTCTGACTTTGTTCACAGTTTTTTCCGCGACACGATGGGTAGAATATAAGTGGAATCGGGTCAATCAAAACCCAGGGGCGCTAGCGCCTATAAGCGATTGATTGGCCCATTCCCTAACGAGGAGGAAACTATGGTTCCCAATGTGGGTAGCACAGACCGGCTGGTTCGCTACATTCTGGCCGTGGTGTTTTTCCTGATCGCCTTTTTTGGTAGCAGCGGCATCTGGGCCTGGGTGTTTGGTCTTTTGGGGGTGATTATGGCAGTAACCGCCACCCTCAACTTCTGCCCCATCTGGGCGGCATTCAAAATTAATACTCGAGGCAAAGCGACCTGAGCGCGCTCCTCCCTCGCCCCGGCTTTCAGGCCGGGGTTTTGTTTTGGGTCAGCGCATGGGGCGGAAGGGTGTTGATGGCGCCTCGAGCCCACCACAGCAACCAGAAGGTCAGGGAAAAAACAAAGGCCACCAGCAAAAATAGCGTCCCTGGCCCCTGGGCCTGGTATAGCGCACCCCCCACCGGCCCGGCAATCAGGTGGGCCAGGCCAAAGGCCAGCCCGTTGCGCAGGCTTTGCAGGGTGCTGACCCGATGGGCCTTGGCACGGGCGTCCACAATCCGTACCGAACCCACGAAAAACAGGCCGAAGCCCATCCCGACTAGCATCCCACAGGCCAGCATCAGCACCGGGCTGTTGGCCAGGGCCATGCCGACATAGGCCAGGGCGTAGAGCCCGGCGGAAAGCATCAATACCCCCGCGTCGCCTAGCCATCGCGAGAGCCTGCGCTCATAGCGCATGGTGACAATCTCCACCAGCGCGATGGTGCCATACAAAAGCCCCACCATGGCCGCAGCCCCGCCTCTATCCTGGATGGCCAAACCCAAAAAAGGGGCTGCCAGGCCCACCCCAAACCCCATCAGCAGCACACTTCCCAGCAGCAACAAGGTGCCCCGGTCGTGGTGGAACAAGTCATGAAGGGTGGTGAGCAGGCTTCCTCGGACTTCTGTGGCAGCCATTTCGGGCAGGGTGCGAGCTATGGCGATAAGGGGCAGGGTGGCGACTGCCGCCACGATAAACATGGCCTCATACCCCACCCGGGCCCAGGCCAGCCCGGCCAGCGAGGACGCCAGGGCAAAGCTCAGGCTGCCCCACAGCCGCATGCGGCCATACTCGAGGCCATTTCGGCTGGCCATCCGCCCAATCAGGCTGTCAGCCAGCGGGGCTACCAATGCCAGGCTGAGCCCCAGGGCCGCCATGCCCAGCAATACCCCCCCAAAGCCCCTGGCAAAATACAGACCCAAAAGCGAGAGGGCCAAAGCCAGCAGCGAAGCCATCAGTACCGCCACCCGTTTTTGCCGTGCATCGGCCCAGGCGGCCGCCGGTGGACCAAAAAGCAGGTTGCACAGTGGAAACAGCGCAATGGCCAGACCAATTTGTGTGGGGCTCAAGCCCAGCTCCCGAAAATGCACTGCCAGGAAGCCTTGATAAAGCCCATTGGCCCCCCAAAACCCAAAGTAGTAAAGCGCGCCCCGCACCTTCAAAGACAACGGCACCCGGTCATTGTACGGCGCTCTTGGTTGTGCAGCGAGTAAAGCGAAACAACCTGGGCAGATATGCCAAGGTAATGTCAAAAGAAACGCACCTTTGCGGTAGGCTGGGCCTAACCGTTATTTTTGGCTGGGCTTGTTCGCCACACTGCCCTGACGGTAGGTTAATACAGTTCGGCCAGGAGGAAATATGAAGCCATTTCTACGCATAGGTGCTTTAGCGCTGGTCTTGATCGTGCTCTCAGCCTGCACCCAGGCCCCGCCTGCCCAACTCCAGGCCCAACTGACCGCTCAGGCCGTCTCGGATGGCGTGGTGATTAGCCAGGTGTATGGCGGGGGTGGCAACAGCGGGGCCCCCTACACCCACGACTTTGTCGAGCTGTTCAACCGTGGGAGCACGCCGGTTTCTCTGGATGGCTGGTCTATCCAGTACGCCAGCGCAACGGGCACCGGCAACTTTGGCGCCAGCAGCACCCAGCTCACCGAACTGCCCAACGTGACCCTACAACCAGGCCAGTATTACCTTGTGCAGCAGGCGGGGGGCACGGCGGGGGCGGCCCTGCCGACGCCGGATTTGGTGGATACCACCCCGATTGCCATGGCCGCGGCAGCGGGCAAGGTGGCGCTCGTCTCGAGCACCGCCCCACTGGGTTGTAATGGCGGCTCCACCCCCTGTTCTGCCGCCCAACTGGCTCAAATCGTGGATCTGGTTGGGTATGGCAATGCCAACTTCTTCGAGGGTTCGGGGGCGGCCCCTACCCTTTCCAACACCACTGCTGCGCTGCGCAAGGGCAACGGCTGCACCGAAACCGACCAGAACGCAGCCGACTTTGAAGCAGCCGTGCCCAGCCCGCGCAACACTGCTTCCACCCGCAATTTTTGTGGGGAGTCGGCCCCCAGCGTGGTGGCCTCGGTTCCGGCGGCGGGCGGTACCATCAACCCCAACGATAACCTGACCCTGACCTTCAGCGAGCCCGTGAACGTGAGTAGCAACTGGTTTGAAATTGCCTGCTCGGCCAGCGGAACGCGCACGGTGGCCGACGCAGTGGTCTCGGCCAACGCCACCTCCACGCAGTTCGTCATTAACCCCAACGCCGATTTCGCCTCGGGCGAGAGCTGTACCCTCACGGTTTTTGCCGCGCAGGTGTCGGATGTGGATACCCTCGACCCCCCCGACACCATGAGCGCCAACTTTGCCCTTGCCTTCAACCCGGTCTCGGCCTGCGACCTGCCCCATACCCCCATCTACCAGATTCAGGGCAGCGGCCTGGCGGCGGCCATTACCGGCAGCGTGGTCACCAGGGGCGTGGTGGTGGGCGACTATGAAGGCCCTACCCCGGCCTTGCGTGGTTTTTATATCCAAGACCCCACCGGCGATGGCGATAACACCACCTCCGACGGCATTTTCGTGTTCAACGCCAACAACGACAGCGTTTCGCTGGGCGATGTGGTGCGGGTGACCGGAACGGCGGGCGAGTTCCAGGATCAGACCCAGATTAGTGCGACCTCCATTACCAAGTGCGGCACTGGAACCGTCACACCTGTAGACGTGACCCTGCCTTTTGCCTCGGCCACCGATGCCGAGCGCTACGAGGGCATGCTGGTGCGCCTACCCCAGACCCTCTACGTGACCGAGCACTTCCAGCTGGGGCGCTTTGGGCAGGTGGTGCTCTCGTCGGGCGGCAGGCTGATGCAGCCCACCCACGTGACCACGCCCGGCGCTGCGGCCAATGCCCTGCAAGCTCAGAACAACCTCAACCGCATCATCCTGGATGACGCCCTGCAAAACCAGAACCCCGACCCCATCCTGTTTGGCCGCAATGGGCAGCCCCTGAGCGCCTCCAACACCCTGCGCGGGGGCGACACGGCCACAGGCATTGTGGGCGTGATGACCTATACCTGGGCCGGCAACGCCGCCAGCGGCAACGCCTACCGGGTGCGACCTATTGGGGCCTTGAACGGTTACGTGAACTTTGTGGCGGCCAACCCGCGCCCCACCACCTCGCCCGCTGTGGGGGGAACCCTCCGGGTGGTGGGGATGAACCTGCTCAACTTCTTCAATACCTTTGACGGGCTGCCGGACACAGTAGACAACTGTACGAACGGGGTGGGGGGTGTGCCCACCGACTGCCGGGGCGCCGATACCCTGGCCGAGTTCAACCGCCAGTGGCCCAAGACGGTCGCGGCCATCCTGGCCATGAACCCGGATGTGCTGGGCTTCAACGAGATGGAAAACGACGGCTACGGTCCCGACAGTGCTATTGCCTTCCTGGTGGATAAACTCAACGAAGCCACCGCGCCGGGGACCTATGCCTTCATCGACGCCGATGCAGCCACCAGCCAGGTGAACGCCCTGGGCACCGATGCCATCAAGGTGGGCCTGATCTATAAGCCGGCCCGCGTGACCCCGGTGGGCCAGACGGCAGTGCTCAACACCACAGCCTTCGTGAACGGCGGCGACAGCGCCCCGCGCAACCGGGCCTCGCTGGCCCAGGCCTTCCAGCAAAACGACAACGGGGCCATTTTCATCGTGAACGTGAACCACCTCAAGAGCAAGGGCTCGGCCTGCGACCTGCCCGACCAGGGCGACGGGCAGGGCAACTGCAATGCGGTGCGTACCAATGCCGCGCAGCAGCTTGCGGCCTGGCTGGCCACCCACCCCACCGGCATCGCCGACCCGGACGTGCTCCTGATTGGCGACTACAACGCCTACGCCCAGGAAGACCCCATTACCGCCCTCAAAAATGCGGGCTTTGTGAATCTGCTCGAGACCCGCCTGGGCCCGGGGGCCTACTCGTATGTGTTCGATGGGCAGTGGGGCTACCTCGACCACGCCCTGGCCTCGGCCTCCCTGAACGCGCAGGTTGCTGGGGTGGCCGAGTACCACATCAACGCCGATGAGCCCAGCGTGCTCGACTACAACACCGACTTCAAGACCGCAAACTTGCAAACAGTGCTCTACGCCCCCGACCAGTTCCGGGTGTCCGACCACGACCCGGTGGTGGTGGGGCTGAACCTGGCTGCTCCGGGGGCCTGGTTCTTTGGCCCCATTGCGCCGTTCCCGGCCTTCAACAACGTCAACTCGGGCCAGACCATCCCCCTCATCTTCAGTCTGGGCGGTAACAAGGGGCTGAACATCTTTGCGCCAGGGTTCCCCAAGTGGCAGGTGATTCCGTGCGGCTCTACCGCTGCGGTGAACGGCACTCACCCCACCAACAGCAAGGGGAGCCTCAGCTACGACCCCCTGCAAGACCGCTACACCTACCCCTGGAAAACCGAGAAAGCCTGGGCCGGTAGCTGCCGCCAACTGGTGGTGCGCTACACCAACGGCATTACCTACCGGGCCAACTTCAACTTTGTGAAGTAGCTGCCCATCAAGAGAGGCGAGTGGGGTCAGTTGGCCCCACTCGAGTTTTGCCAATAGGCTTATCCCTCGTCCAGCCCGTTTTCTACCCGAAGCCCTTTGATACCGGATTCAAAAAGACAGTTTACAAAACCAAAAACACCAGAGGCCGTCTTTTTGAATCCTAGAGCATTCCTTTCGGTCGGGTTAGTTCGTCACCAAAGGGTGACGAACTAACCGAATCTGGTATGACTCTTATGGACGCGATCTTGCAGTATGTGGCATATCTAGCTGAGGAGCGCGAGGTTAATCCTGCGTGAAGCTTTTGTGTGGATCTAAACTTATCACCGCGCTGGGTTGAGTTTTTCCAAAGCCTTGGTTTGGAAGCTTTGCGCTGCTCGGATATTGGTGCCATCAACGCGCCCGATAGCGAAGTTATGGCTTGGGCCGCAACCAATGGCTATGTGATTTTGACGCACGATCAAGACTTCAACACGATTTTAGCCCTGAGCCAGAGAGCTAAACCAAGTGTGGTGTTGCTGCGAACGTCTTCGCTGCGTTTGGAAACAGTGGGGGAAAGGGTCTGGCAGGCTATCAAGGCAGCCCTACCAGACCTGGAAGCCGAGGCGGGCTGTGTGCTGGTGGTGGAGGACGAGCGTGCTCGAGTTCGCACTCTTCCGCTTACCTGAAAACTCGGGCGATTTATGCCAGATTCGGTTGGCTCGTCGCCGAATGGTGGCGAACCAACCCGACCGAAGTTATCCACGCACGGGGGGCGATACCGCCCCTTGGAAAGGGATACGCTTGCTTCGCTGACCGTCAAGGAGGGGGTGCTCTAGGATTCAAAAAGATAGCCTCTGAAGTTTGGAGGTTTAACGATAATCATGCCCTTCACAGACGTTGCCGCCCGCGAAAACGAGAATGCGTCTGGGCTCAGACGCATGTTTTCGAGTTTCCGGGGCGGCAACTGTTCTGTCTGGGACAAAGGATTCTAAATTCTCGGGAGGCTCACTTTATGCAAAGAGCGCTCTATCTTTTTTGAATCCGTTATTAGAAAAAGGAGGGGGTGTGGGGGAGCTATAATCCCCCAGTTTTCAAACCGGGGATACATGGACTCCCCCACGTGCTCCGAGAGAGCACACAGCATGGTGAGCGGTGGATGTGTTGTACAATCTCCTTGGGGACAGCGTTCCCCGCGCACCTTGAAACTTGGAGTAGGGGGTTCCATCGGGTAGTCCGATGGGTAAAACTCCAAACGAACACCCGTGGCAGAGCTAGAAGCATTGCGCTCGCCTGCCGATACGGAGTCAAGGTTCTTTCTGGGCTCGGACGGAGCCTTCGGGGATGGGCGCTGTGCAAACAGTTCCATCATGCCCGAGAAGCCCCGCTCTTCAGAGTGGGGAGTCGTCACTAGCTCAATCCTTCAACTTCTTCGCCGCCTCAATAAGCGCAGGCAATACCTGGTGCACGTCGCCCACAATGCCATAGTCGGCAACCTTGAAGATGGGGGCCTCGGCGTCCTTGTTCACCGCCACGATGTACTTGCTTTTGTTCATCCCGGCCTGGTGTTGCACCGCGCCCGAAACCGCCAGGGCGATATAGACATTGGGTTGCACGGTCTTGCCGGTCTGGCCCACCTGTTCGCTGTAGGGCCGCCAGCCCGCATCCACCACCGCGCGGGTCGCGCCCACCGCTGCGCCTAGGGCGTTGGCCAGTTCCTCCACCCCTGCGAAAGCCTCGGGGCTGCCCAGCCCGCGTCCGCCCGTAACCACCACGGTGGCCTCGGTCAGCGAGACCCCTTTCTTCTGCTCGGCTACGCGTTCCAGGACCTCTACCCCAGCAGGAATGCGTACCTCGAGGGTCTCCACCGTGCCGCTGCCCTCTGGCTCGGCCAGGGGGGTGGTGTTGGGCTTGGCCGTAAAGACCACCGGCAAGGGGGCCTGCTGGCGCTCGGTGACGCGGTTCAGGAAGCTATAGCGGGTGCCGATGATGCTTTGGCTGTCGGTGCTGGTTTCCAGGGTGTCTTCCAGCAGCCCGGCCTTCATCCTGTAGGCCAGCCGGGCCGTCCAGGTGCGGCTTTGGCGGCTTCCGGTAGCAATCACCACTTTAGCGCCGCTCTTTTGCACTGCCGCATGGGCGGCCTCGGCCCACTTCTCGGCGGTGTAGGGCCCTACCTCGGCAGCGTAGACCACCGGCAGGTACTGGGCGGCCTCCTGGGCCACGGCCTGGGTGTTTTCGCCAATCACCACGCCTGCAATGGGGCCCAGGCTCGCAAGCTGCCGGGCCCGGCTGATGGCTTCCAGAGCGCCCTTGCGCATGCGCTGGCCGTCGTGTTCTAGAACTACAAGGATCATGCAACCTCCAGATGTGTGGGATGGCCGATGGCGAAAAAGCGATTGACCATCGGCTATGCGCTATCGGCTAAATTACCTTGGCTTCTTCGTGGAGCAGCTTGACCAGCTCGTGCGCGGCGGCCACGGGGTCTTTGCCGTCCAGCACCTTGTTCAGGCGAGTACGTTCCTGGATGGTTTGCTCCACAATAGCCACCTTGCTGCTGGTGCTGACGGGCACCTTTTTTAGCTCCTTGCGCTTGGCCTTCATGATGCCGGGTAGGGTGGGGTAGCGGGGTTCGTTGAGGCCCTGCTGACTGGTGAAGACGGCGGGCAAGGCCACGCGCACCACCTCGGCGCCCTCGTCGAGGTCGTGCTTGGCTTTGGCGTGAGAATCGCCCTCGAGTTCGATCTGGGTGGTCCAGCTCACCACTGGCCAGGAGAGCGCCTCGGCTATGGCCGGTCCCAGGGCCTGAGCATCCCAATCGGCCTGCTGCCCGCCGGTGAAGACCAGCGTGGGGGCTTCGGCCTTTATGACCTCGGCCAGGGCCTCGGCCTGGGTGATGGGGTCGGTGTAGCCCTCGGCGACCAGATGAACGGCCCGGTCAATGCCCATGGCAAGGGCAGTGCGGATGGCCTCCTCGAAGCGCTCTGGGCCCATGGCCACCACCACGCTCTCGCCGCCGTGCTTCTCCTGAAGCCTGATGACTTCCTCCACCGCCCACTCGTCCATCTGGTCGAGGATCATGGTGGCCCCGGAGAGGTCTACCTGGCCCCCCTCGATCTTGAGGCGGGACTCGCCGTCGGGTACTTGCCGGATGACTGCTATGAATTTCATCTTATGCCTCCAAAGGGTCTATAGTCTATGGTCCATGGTCTATCGTCAGGGTTCGATTAAAGTTGGTGTCTAGGCTTTTGAGCAGGGCGTTGAGCTTACCATTTAAGGTGCTGGCTTGATCGTAAAGGGGTTGAACTGCGGCCTGTTGCAAAAAGCCGAGCTCAACGGCAAGGTGCAGCGAACAGACAGTTTCGAGTAAGGAACCTCGAGCCTGATACAGGAAGCGACAGAAGTCTTTGTCGCTACTGCGCCCTTTCCCCTCGGCAATGTTCAGCGCAATCGAATTGGCAGCTCGTCTTAGTTGACTGGTGAGACCAAAGCGCTCCTTTTCGGGGAAAGCTTCACTGAGCTGGTAGACCTGCACCGATAAGGCCACACTCAGATGGTAAACCTCGAGCTGCTCAAATCCAAAAAAGCCGTTGCTGCTTAGTGGCCGAGCTTTGCGCTGTTTATCCATAGAAATGTTTTTGGCTATAGACCATCGGCTATAGACTATTGACTCAAAATATGCCGCGCAATGATGAGCCGCTGGATTTCGTTGGTACCTTCGTAAATCTGGTTCAGCTTGACATCGCGCAAAAGCTTTTCTACCGGGTACTCGTGCATGTAGCCAAAGCCGCCGTGGATCTGTATGGCCTGGTTGGCCGCCTCGAAGGCCATTTCCGAGGCATAGGCCTTGGCAATGGCAGCGGCGTGGGCCTGGGGCAGCCCCTGGTCGGTCAGCCAGGCCGCGTAGTAGGTGTAGGCGCGGGCGGTCTCGAGGCCCATCAACATCTCGGCCAGCTTGAACTGGATGGCCTGGAACTCGGCGATGGGCTTGCCAAAGGCCTCGCGCTCCTTGGCGTACTTGGTGGCCTCTTCCAAAGCCCGCCGGGCCACCCCCACACTGCCCGCCGCCACCGGGATGCGGGTCTTGTCCAGGGTGTGCATGGCAATCTTGAAGCCATCGCCCTCCTGGCCCAGCAGGTTCTCGGCGGGCACCCGGCAGTCTTCAAAGACCAGCTCATAGGTGCCGCTGGCCCGCTGGCCCATCTTGCCGTGCAGTTTGTGGGCGGTAAAGCCGGGGGTGCCTTTCTCCACCACGATGGCAATCACCCCTTTGTGGCGCAGTTCGGGGGCGATGGTGGCAAAAACCACCACCGTTTCGGCCTCGCCGCCGTTGGAAATCCAGGTTTTGGTGCCGGAGAGCACGTAGTGGTCGCCCTCGCGCACGGCCCGGGTGCGTAGAGCGGCGGCATCGGAGCCGTTACCCGGCTCGGAGAGGGCAAAGGCTGCCAGGGCCGGCTTCTCGGTGAGTTTTTTGAAGAAGCGCTGCTTTTGCTCGTGGGTGCCGGCTAGCAGGATGGGGGTGATGCCCAGGTCGGAGGCCATGGGGATGGTGTAGATGCCCATACAGCCCCAGGCCAGCTCCTCCCCGATGATGACCTCCTCGAGCATCCCCAGCCCCAGGCCCCCGTACGCCTCGGGGATGATGGCATTCAGCAGGCCCACCTCGTGGAGCTTTTCCACCACCCCCCAGGGCACCTCCTCTTTTGCGTCGTACTCGGCGGCGATGGGGGCAATCTGCTCTTTGGCAAAGCGACGGGCTAGTTTTTGCAGTTCCTTTTGTTCGTCTGTGAGGCTGAAGTCAATCGGCATGGCGGAAGGCGGAAGGCTAAAGGCCCCAGGCCAGAAAAACAACTCGCTTCGGGCTTGCGGCTTTTAGCTTTCGGCGTTGGTTCACCTCCTTACAAAAACTTCTTGTACTTAGTATAACTTTTTCCTTCCCGGCCTGTCTATCGTATCACGAGCCTGGTGAAGAAAAAGCGTTATGTATGGAATTCCACAAATTGGCTTGCCCCAGGCCGTAGAATCCGCGCTATGAGCTTGCTGTTCAGCCCCTTGAAGCTGCGTTCGGTGACCCTCAAAAACCGCCTGGCCATGTCCCCCATGTGCCAGTACTCGGCCCAGGAGGGGCAGGTGACCGAGTGGCACCTGCTGCACTACCTCACCCGCGCGGTGGGCGGGGTGGGGCTCATTATGGTGGAAGCCACGGCGGTGGAGGCCCGGGGGGTGATCAGCCCGGATGACCTAGGCATCTGGTCGGACGCGCACGTACCGGGGCTAAAAAAGCTAACCGGGCGCATCAGGGAGGCAGGAGCAGTACCGGGTATCCAGATCGCCCATGCCGGGCGCAAGGCCGGTACGGCCAGCCCCTGGCAGGGCGGCAAACCCCTGCACCGCTGGACGCCGGTAGCCCCCAGCCCCCTGGCTTTCCATGAAGGCTGGCCGGTGCCGCAGGAACTGGACGAAACGGGTCTGGAGCAGATACGCCAGGCTTTCCAGCAGGGGGCCCGGCGGGCCCTTGCGGCGGGGTTTGAACTGATTGAACTGCACATGGCCCACGGCTATCTGCTGCACTCCTTCCTGTCGCCCCTCACCAACCACCGCAGCGACCGCTACGGGGGCAGCCGCGAAAACCGCATGCGCTTCCCCCTGGAAGTTGTGGAGGCGGTGCGAGCGGTCTGGCCGGAGGAGTTGCCGCTTTTCGTGCGGGTCTCGGCCAGCGACTGGGTGGAAGGGGGCTGGGACATCGCCGACACGGTGGCGTTTGCGAAGGAACTGCAAAAACGCGGCGTGGATTTGCTGGACTGTTCTTCGGGCGGGGCCATTCCGGGCGTAAAAATTCCAGTGGGGCCTGGCTACCAGGTGCCCTTTGCGGCCCAGGTTCGGTTGTCCACAGGCTTATCCACAGGCGCGGTGGGCCTCCTGACCGAGCCCTTACAAACCGAGGCCATTCTTCAGGCCCAGCAGGCCGACCTGATTCTCCTGGGCCGGGCCCTGCTCCGAGAGCCCTACTGGCCCTACCGCGCCGCACAAGCCCTGGGCGCTAAGGTCTGGCCGGTGCAGTACGAGCGGGCTTTCTGAGGGTGTTCCCTGGAACAAACCTGGTACCCCGTCGAAGAATACTAACGCCCTGTCGCAGGTCTCGAGTCGCAGGCCAAAGGCCAGCTCGAGCCTGGACTGGATCTTCGTACTCGAGGGCGTTGTGCAAAGACCAGCTAAATGCGAAGTGCTTGCGGTGGGCATCGGTTATTCGCCTTGCACGCCCTACCTGGATTGCTCCTCGCAACAGCCCCCCCCACAACAGAGAGGCTTGTTCTGCTTCCCTGCCACTGGCTACCAGCTATGGACTATAGACCATCGGCGGTAAATTGAGCTATGGAAAACCCATGGAAAACCTTTGTGCCCCAGGCCCCCACCCGACAGGGTAAGCCTGAATGGTTTACCGGAACGGTTTATTTGAGCGAGCTGGTGGTCACTCCGGCGCCCATGCACCTGCATGTGCTGCGGGTGATGTTTGCGCCCGGCGCCCGCACGGCCTGGCACACCCACCCCAAAGGGCAGGTTTTGCACGTGGAGGCCGGGATTGGCTGGTTCCAGCGCTGGGGTGAGCCGGTGCGGGAGATGAAAGCGGGCGACACCATCTACTTTGCCCCTGGCGAGAAGCACTGGCACGGGGCCAGCGCAACCCACGCCATGACCCATCTGGCGATTCAGGCAGCGGTGGATGGGGTCAGCACGGACTGGCTGGAACAGGTCTCCGAGGAGCAGTACCGGCTCTAAGCCTTTGGCTACGCCAGCTCGTCTCGCCAGGGCGGATTGGCTCCGGCCCGGGTGCAGGTAATGGCCGCCACGCGGGCCGCAAAGTGGAGGAGGGCTGTGATTTGTTCGCTGCTCAGGGATTCCAGTGCAGCCCTGGCCCAGACCCCACTCTGCCACAGCCAGCTTAGGGTGCCGGACATGAAGGCATCCCCGGCGCCCACCGTATCCACCACCTGAACCTGGGGAGCCTGGACTCGAATAATTTCCTTGTCGCGAACGGCAAAAGCCCCCTGGCCCCCACGGGTCACGATGACCCATACCGGGCCCTGTTTCTGCCACGCCTGGGCAACGCTTTCCAGGCTCTCGCCCGGATAGAGCCACTCGAGGTCGGCCTGGCTGACCTTGACCAGATCGACCTGCTCGAGCCAGCCCGAAAGCCGCTCGAGGTAGGCCTCGCGGTTTGGAATTAGAAAGGGCCGCACGTTGGGGTCAAGGGTGATCAGTCGCCGCCGGGCCTCGCGCCGCATCAGGCGCTCGAGGCTCGAGGCACCGGGCTCCAGCACCAGCGAGTAAGAGCCAAAGTGCAGGGCCGCCTGGGGGGGGAGGGTGGTGGGCAGGTCTTCGGGGTAGAGCAAGCGGTCGGCGGTGTTTTCGCAGTAGAACGAAAAAAACTCGCCCGACTCGGAAGGGGTTACCAGGGCCAGGGTGGTGAGCTCCTGGCCCTCCTTGACATATTCCAGGCTTACCTTGCTCTCGGCCAGGTGGCGTCTAAGCAACTGCCCAAAGGCATCGCGCGATATTCGCCCCAGAAAGGCTGTGGGCGTGCCCAGGCGGCCCGCTCCCATGGCTACGTTGTACGGGGAACCACCGGGATGCGGGACGTAAGCAGTAGCGCCATGGTGGGCAGTGGGGGTCATGTCTATCAGAGCTTCTCCGGCGACAATCAGCATGTTTCCTCCAGGGATGACAGGGCCCGGCTATGGGAGCAGTTTATCCTGGACTTTGGCGTCCTGTAAGCCCATCCGCCAGGCGAGTTTGTAGCGGCCTTTAGGGTAGACTTGAGGATGGAGATAACTATGGGACTGAGCAAAGGAAAGTTTGATCGGATTCAGGCTTGTGCCGACGACCATGGCGTAATTGCGGCTGCCGCAATGGATCAGCGCGGCTCCTTGCGCAAGGCCATTGCCAAGGCCAGAGGGGCGGAGGTGAGCGATGCCGAACTCACCGAGTTCAAAACCGCCGTGGTCAAAATCCTTACCCCCTATGCTTCGGCGATTTTGATTGATACCGAGTACGGCCTGCCCGCTCTAAAGCACAAAGCCCCCCGCACTGGCGTTCTGCTGGCCTATGAAAAGTCGGGCTACGACACCAGCACTTCAGGCCGCCTGCCCGACCTGCTGCCCGACCTGAGCGTACGGCGCATTCAGGAAGCGGGCGGCGATGCGGTCAAGATTCTGCTCTACTACAACCCCGAAGACGACCCCAAAATCAACACCATTAAGCACGCCTTCATCGAGCGGGTAGGGGCCGAGTGCGCGGCCCTGGAGATGCCGTTTTTCCTCGAGCCCATCGCCTACAACGACCAGCTGGGCGAGGGCCTCGAGCTGGCCAAAGCCAAGCCCCGCTATGTGGCCATGTACATGGAGGAGTTCTCCAAAGACCGCTATGGCGTGGATGTGCTCAAGGTTGAGTTGCCCTTTAACATCGCCTACACCAGCGGTACCCTGGGCTTCAAGGGCGAGGAAGCCTACACCCGGGCCCAGGCCCTGCAGTTCCTCAAGGACACCGCCAGCGCTGCCGGCAAGCCTTTTATCTATCTCTCGGCAGGGGTGAGCGATGCAGTCTTCCGCGAGTCGCTCGAGATGGCCGCCGAAGCGGGGGTGCCCTTCAGCGGGGTGTTGTGTGGGCGGGCTACCTGGCAGGATGGTATTCCGGTTTATGCCAAGCAAGGGCTGGCGGCCCTGGAAGACTGGCTTGCCGACCAGGGTGTAAAGAATATCCAGATGCTCAACGAAGTGCTGGCTAAGGGCGCCAAGCCCTGGTGGACGCACTACGGCAGCCTGGAAGCGGCCAGAGGCTAGCGCTGCGCACCAACAATGGCTCCCACCTGGGAGCCATTTTTTTACACCATCCGCCGCCCTCCCACAAAGGTCATCTTCACCTTGGCAATGTCCTCAATGTAGTGGTCGGGCTGGCCGTCCACCACAATCACATCGGCCAGATAGCCTGGCTTCAAATACCCCAGCTTGGTGTCGAGGCGGTTGATCTTCGCTGCCACGCTGGTCGCCGAGCGCAGCGCATCGTAGGCATCCTTCTTCACGCCCAACTTGATCATGAAGGCCATCTCGGGGGCTACCACGTCGTGCTGCACTACCGGAGAACCGCTGTCTGTGCCAAACCCGATGGTGATGCCCGCCTGGGCAGCTTTGACCAGTCCCGCGAAACGCACCCCACTGGCTACGGCTCGCTGGCGTTCCTCGATCTTCCACTCGGGTACGTTGTACTTCCGGGCCAGCTCGGGCTGGCTCTGCATCACCAGCGGTGCGAAGGTGGTGACAATAGGGATGTTTTTCCTTGCTATGAGCTCGATGGTTTCGTCGGTCATATCGCCGCCATGTTCGATGCAGTCCACGCCGAACTCGGCCACGCGCTTGATGACCGAGTTGAAGGTGGCGTGGGCGGTGATGGGAAGGCCATTACGGTGGGTCTCGTCAATCACGGCGGCCAGCTCTTCGTCGGTGAACTCGTTGAGGTCGTGTGAGGCCATGATCTTGATCAGGTCGGCGCCGCCGCGCACCTGCTCACGCACGGCCCGCCGCATCTCGTCGGCCCCGCTGGCCTCGCGGCAGGCCCAGTAGGTGTGGCCGCCGGTCTGCACAATCGCCGCCCCGCATGCCAACACCCTGGGGCCGGGGAAAATCCCCTGCTCCACGGCCTGCTTGGCAAACAGGTTGGTGTTGTGCATCCCCAGGTCGCGCACAGTGGTGATGCCCGCCCGCAGGCTCAGGAGCATGTTGCCCGCGCTCTTGTAGGCCGAGATTTCGGGAGCGTCGTAGATGGACTGGTGGGCCAGGTCGTGGATGCCGTCCCAGGCCAGGTGGGCGTGGGAGTTAAAGAGGCCTGGCAGGATGGTTCCGCCCGTTTGATAAGCATCGGATTGCCGGGTGCCAAAGTCGGAGGCGGTGCTGACAGCGATAATTTTTCCGTCTTGCAGCTCGACTATGCCATCTTCAATTCGTTCCTCGCCGTCACAGGTCAGTACCCGTCCGCGCAACAGAAGGTGCTCCTTGGGCAGGTCAAACATGGGCTTGATGATTTTCTGAAACTTCCAGTGGGGGGCTTCGGGCATAGTGTTCTCCTTTTTTTGATTCTTCTGTCATGCTGGGGTGTTGTTTATATGGGTTGCGCTTTGCAACTTGCGGTGTGAGTACTGTATCTGGCGATCCGCTCAACTTCGATTTCGGTACGTGTATGCTTCGAATTTGATGTGTTGCAAAGCTTGATACGTAGGGTGCACTTATAAGGCATTAGATTCTTCGGTTCAAAGGTCAGTTCGATGCGGTAGGTCTCATGGTCTCTTTTGCATCTACATTTGCATCTACATTCGCCCTTTGAGTGGCCATTCAAAGTAAGTAGCGAGGATGCTTGGATGAAGGGCCCTCGTTCTTACGGCTAGGACAAGGTGATTTTGCGGCGTACCGTTCCGCCCTTCTCGCTTCTCGCTATCACTTCAACCGTCGTCCCCGCCGCCGCGCTCACCGTCCATTCCACAGGCTTGGCGGTGCGGTTCCACTGGTTGCCCCAGGGCGACCAGGTGGACTTGCGCTCATTGCGGCCTGCTAGGTGGCCGAGGTCGTGTTTGGCTGCGCCCTGCACGGTTGCGCCCAAAAGTTCGACTTGCACGGTCTTGGCGAAGCCCTCGGCAATGGCCACGTCGGTCAGGTTGGTGGGGAGGTAGCCGGTGTTGCGCACTATGGCACGCACCCGGTAAACCCCCTCGGCCAGGAGGGTAGCACTGGCCTCAGAAATCTCCAGGAACGGGCTGCTGGCAGCGTGAGCCAGGCAGAACTTCACGTTGCGGTAGCACATCTCCTCGAGCAGATGCCCGGGCGGGTTGCGGAAGGTCCAGACCTCTAACATCCCTCCAATCTCGACCTCGCCCAACTGTGGGTGGTTGAACTTCTTCCAGTCCAAGAAAGCCCACTCGCCCACGTTGCGCGTGATCCACTCGAGGATTTTGATCTGCTCGTCCTCGGTGCGGGGGCGGATGCCGTACCAATGGGTTTTCTCGAGACCCGCCTCGCGCTCGATGTCCCATAGCTCGGTGCCAAAGATGGGGATGCCCATCTGCTCGTAGGCCCAGTCGGTGAGGGAGCCGTGGCGGGCCTTGGTCTTGTCGGGGGTGAAGTCCTCGAAAATCGAAATCACTGGATAACCGGTGATTTCCGTCCCCACCGCACCGAGGTCTTTGAAGAGGGTAATGTCGCGGGCTGACATCTGGTGGTCGTACTTCACCGCGCTAGGCCGGAGAATCACCCCGCCGTGGGTGTGATAGGAGTTCATCCCGCAGATATTCTTGTGTGCCAGGATGAAGTCAATCACGGCCCTGGCCTCGGGCTCGGAGCCAGGGTAGTCGCCTGCGCCGTACTCGTGCGGCGACCAGTTGGCTGGGAACTGGCGGTTGAGGTTGCCGTCGCGGGGCGGCTCGATATCCGGCTCCACCCCGTCATAGTCTGGAATCAAGCCCTCGGGGTAGAGGCGATAGTACTCACCTCCTACTTCGTGGGGCTGGCGCTGGACAAGGATACGCGGGTCTTTCTGCGAGACCTTCCACTCGCCATTCGGGTCGCGTTTACGCATGAAAACGATGTGCCCGTCGCCGTCCACATCCCACTGGTGCAGGCCCCGGGTCACCTCGTCCTGGCCCAGGCTGTAGCGACCATTGCCGCACCAGCGGTGGGGAGTCTTGAGGCAGATTTCCGCGCCATCGGGGTTTATGCGCGGCAGGATGTAAAAAGCCATGCGTTGCATCAGCCGAGTAACCTCGGGGTCGTGGGTGAAGCGCTCGAGCAGGTAGTTCACCGCGTACAGCGCCGTCGAGCTAGTAGCGTGTTCCTCGGCGTGGATTTGCGCGTCGATGTAGTAAGCGGGCTTCTCCGAGTCGGGGCCAGTCGAAAAGTCGCTCAGGGTGAGTTGCCAGATGTCGCGGCCCTGGTGGGACTTGCCCAGGCTCTGGAGGCGGGCCAGGTGGGGGTGACGGGCTACCAGGTCGTGCAGGAGGCGGGTGTATTCGTCGTAGTCGAAGTAGCGGTTATGGGTGATGGAGAGTTGGGGGCGGGGCGGGAGGCTCATAGGCTAACTTCTCCTGTCTTAAGCGATGCAATCAGGTCTTCGAGCCTGGAGAACTCCAGAATCTGCTCGAGTTCCTTCTGCATGGTTTCGTCGACCTGTGTGCCGGGGTGGCGAACGTAGGCGTTTCGGATGGCACCGCGCCGACGGTAGACCTCCTTGCGGAGCGCAATGCCGATGCCGGGCTGGAACTCGTAGCGCATCATGGCGCAGGATTGGTAGAAAATCTTTTGAGCCAGTGAGATATTGCCCGAGGTGTAGGCGGTGTAAATGGCTTGCAGGATGTCGGGGTAGGAGAAGCCGGTCATGATGCCGTTGGCCCCGCGCTCGAGTTCCTCGAGCATGTACAGCCCGCCCAGCCCGCCCAGGATGGAGAGGTGGGGATTCAGCTTGCGCAGGGCGCTGGTTCTGGGGCCAGTGGGGGTGTCCTCGAGCTTGATGACCCGAACGTGCTCGAGTTCGCTGTGCAGCCGGGTCACCAGGGGAACACTCAGCAGGATGCCGGTGCTCACCGGGTAGTCGTGCAGGATGATCAGCGCTCCCACCGCGTCGTTGATGCGCTGGTAGTAGTTGAAAATTACCGTGTCGTTCTGCACAGGTGGCGGCGCAACCAGGAGTCCCGAAGCCCCCAATTCCATTGCCCTGGCCGACTTTTGAATGGCCAGGTCGGTACCGCCTGCGCCGCTGCCCACAAAGACCGGAACCCGGGCCTGGGCAGCCTGTACGGTCTCGCGGATGATGGCTTCTTGTTCGGCCTCACCCAGCTTGGAGGCTTCGCCCATCACGCCCAGCACCACCAGGCCGTTGGCACCTTTTTCGATCAGGAAATGGGTGAGGGTGTGCAGGGACTCGAGGTCGAGCTTGCCCGCCCCATCAAATGGGGTGGGCATGATGACATGTACGCCAGAGAGGGACATTTTTTGCTCCTTTCATTGATTCCGAAACGGACTGACCATTCAATCTGCATGGGGTAGAAGACGGATGAGTCACCGCTTGACGCTACGACAGGGGGATTTCTGCAACCTGTTTGCCCCCTTTCTCGCTCTGAACGACGATGGTCGCCCTGGCGCCGGGCTGGGCCTTGACCAGCCATTCAGTTTTGCGGGCGGTACGCTGCCACCGCTCACCCCAGGGCGACCACGGGTACTTGCGTCCGTTGCGGCCCGCCAGGTGGCCCACATCAGCGACTGCATCGCCCATCAACAGTTCAGCGTTCTCCAAACGCAACTCCGCCTTCACGGTCTTGGCGACCTTGCGCTCGAGGGCGGTGTCGGTGAGGTGGCTGGGCAGGTAGCCGTCGTTGCCAATGACCGCCGAGATTTTGAGCAGGTTGGCGCCGTCGGCTGTGGTTCCCAGTTTTTCGACGCTCGAGCCTCGCACACGCAGGCGTGGGCTGGCAGCGGCGTGTTCCAGGCAGAACAGGGTGTTTTTGTGGCAGATTTCCTCGAGCATGTGCCCTGGTGGGTTTCGCAGCACCCAGATCTCGGCCAGCCCGCCAATTTCCACCTTGCCCAGCTGTGGGTGGTCGAAGGGCTCCCACTCGCGCCAGCCCTTTTCGCCGTGGTGCTCCCAGACCCACTGCACCATACGAACCAGGGTGTCCTCGTCGCGGGGGCGCAGGTTGTAGAAGGCCACCTTCTCGATGCCTGCGGCCACCTCAATGTCCCAGAGTTCGGTGGCGATGGCGGGAATTCCCATTTCCTCAAAAGCCCAGTCCTTTAGCGTGCCGCGCCTGGGCTTGGATTTGTCGGGCGTGAAATCCTGGAAGGAGGAGATGGTCTTGTAGCCGGTGGTTTTCAGAGCTACGTTGGCAAGGTCTTTGAACAGGGTCAGATCCCGTGGGCTTAGCTCATGGTCATACTTGGTGGTGGAAGGGCGCAGGTGCACCCCACCGTGGGTGTGGAAGGAGTTCATCCCGCAGATGTTGGGATGCGCCAGGATGAAATCAATCAGCGCCTTGGACTCGGGCTCCGAACCCGGATACAAACCCGCACCGTACTGGACGGTCTCGGGCATCCAGCCCGCCGGAAACTGGCGGTTGAGGTTGCCGTCGCGGGTGGGTTCGATCTCCACCTCCACCCCGTCGTAATCGGGAATCAGGCCCTCGGGGTAGAGGCGGTAGTATTGCCCGCCGAACTCCCCTGGTTCGCGCTGCACCATCACCCGGGGGTCTTTGCTGCTGATTTTCCACTCGCCGGCGGGGTCGGGCACACGCATCTGCACGATGTAGCCATCTCCGTTGAGGTCGCTCTGGTACAAACCTTTGGTGCGTTCGTCTTCGCTTCCGGGTACGAAGCGCCCATTACCACACCAGCGGAATGGGTGTGCCAGCGAGAACTCGGCACCATCCGGGTTGAGACGGGGCAGGATGTAAAACACCTGCTCATCCAGCAACATCGT
Organism: Meiothermus hypogaeus; assembly: GCF_003574035.1. Lineage (GTDB taxonomy): Bacteria > Deinococcota > Deinococci > Deinococcales > Thermaceae > Meiothermus > Meiothermus hypogaeus. The sequence continues at coordinate 22,586 of NZ_QWKY01000007.1, forward strand.
CACCTTGGGGTCGCTGCCGTACTGATGCAGTAGGTACCAGGCGGCGTAGAGTGCGGTGGCGCTGGTGGCATGTTCCTCGGCGTGGATGTGGCCGTCAATGTAGTAGGCGGGCTTGTCGGTATCGGATCCGGTTTCCCAGTTGGTGATGGTGAGCAGCCAAATGTCACGCTCCTGGAAGGTTTTGCCGATAGAGGAGAGCTTGCAGAGGTGTGGGAAGGCTGCAGTGAGTGCGTGCAGGTGGGTCGTCAGTTCGGCATAGTTGTAGTAACGGTTGTGAGCAATTTCAACTTTGGTCATAGCGCTGAAACTCCTGAGCCTTTAACCTCGCTCCTTTGATGGGAGAAGACCGGGGAAGAGGGGTAATGAGTTGACTTAGGCGCACCAATGAAAGCTACCGTTTTTGACCCCGCGCCAAACCCCTCCCACAAGTAAGGAACCGACTGTGGTTGCAAATCGGCTTTCACACCTGCCGACTCAAGCCGTTTAACCACCCCGCACCAACTCCACTCCATCCTTGAACACCCGCAGGTTTTCTTGTTTTTGTAGGATACGGACATCTGCTAATACGTCCCCTTGAACCAGGAGCAAGTCTGCAATTTTGCTCACCTCCAGCGTTCCCACCTCGTCCAAATCCAGCAGCTCCGCGCCGTGCTTGGTAGCAGCGGTAATGGCCTCCAGCGGTGTGAAACCACCCCTCACAAACAGCTCGATTTCTCGTGCATTTACGCTGCCGTGCGGGAGCATGAAGCCTGCATCGGTGCCGGTGGAGCATTTCACGCCAGCAGCCCTGGCCAGCATCAGGCTCTCCCACATGGCCTCTCGGCCCAGCTCGAGCCACCTTCTGCCCTGTTCGTTCACGCCCTGCAACTCCCAGGAGTGCTCGAAGTGGTTTTCCTGCACCAGCAGGGTGGGCACGTAGTATGTACCTTTCTCGGCCATTGCCTCGACGCACTCCTGATCGAGCCAGCGCCCGTGCTCCACGCTGTCCAGACCCATCCGAACGGCTGTGGTCACCGACGGCCCGCCCGAGGTGTGAGCAGCCACCTTTTTCTCGAGCCGGTGCGTCTCGTCAATGGCGGCCTCGATCTCGGCATCGGTCATCTCCTGCTTCCAGGGAGTTGCCCAGTCGCGGAAGGAACCGCCACAAAGGTTGATTTTGATGCAGGTCGCACCGCGCTTGACCTGCTCACGCACGCCGCGCTGGAACTGGTCGGGACCGTCGCAGGGGGCGGTCATGCCCTCGAGGCTTACGTGGTCACCCCAGCCGCCTTTATCCATGTGCCCGCCGGTGATAGAGAGGCCCAGGCCGCAGGCCACTACTCGAGGCCCCACCACGTAGCCCGCATGGATGGCCCTGGCAAGGTCAATAATCACCCCGCCGGGGGCGTTGAGGTCGCGCACCGCGGTGTAGCCCCACTCGAGGGTTTCTCGAGCATGCTTGGCTGCCCGCAGTGCCAATAGTGGGTAGCTCATCTCGCTGGCCTCGGTGCGGAAGGCCCTCGACTCAATCGCGCCCGAGTAGGCCAGGTGAACGTGGCTGTCAATGAGCCCTGGCAGCAGGGTGCTGTGTGGAGCGTTGACAACCGTGGTGTTGGCCGGAAGTTCGCCCAAATCGGCCTTTCGCCCCAGGGCAGCGATACGGTTGTTCTCCATAAGTAGAAAGCCCTGCTCAATCACCCCTCCCGCGCCATCCAGCAGCTTGCCCACAAGAAACACCGTCTGGCTCACTTCTCACCCCCTCAGCACATACAGTTCGCGGAACTTGCTTTCCAGGTAGTTCAAGTATGGCTCAGCGTCCAGCGCTCTCCCTGTGGCCTTAGCCAGCAGCTCGTCGGGTGAGAAGGTGCGCCCGAAGCGATAGACGTGCCGGGTTAGCCATTCGCGCAAGGGTGCATAGTTGCCCTCTGCCAGTGAGTTTTCCAGCCCTTCAATCTGCTGTTCTGCTGCCTCGTAGAGTTGTGAGGCCATGATGTTGCCCACGGTGTAGCAGGGGAAGGAGCCGATGTTGGAGTGCGACCAGTGGATGTCTTGCAGTACGCCCTGCGTGTCGTCGGGTGGGGTGATGCCGAGGTAGTCCTGCATCTTCTGGTTCCAGATTTCGGGCAGATCGCGCACGGCCATCGAACCGTCCATTAGCCCCATCTCGACCTCAACCCTCAACATGATGTGCAGGTTGTAGGTCACTTCGTCGGCTTCGACCCGGATCAGGCTGGGCTCGACGGTGTTAACCGCGCGATTAAAAGTTTCGGTATCAATGCCCGCAAGCTGCTCGGGGAAGTACGCCCGCAAGCGTGGCAACCAGTGTTGCCAGAAGGTGCGGGAGCGCCCCACGATGTTCTCCCACAGACGCGACTGCGACTCGTGGGCCCCGAAGCTAACCCCGCCCACTGCGTACAAGCCCTTAAGGTCGGAGGTAAGAGCGCTGCGGGTGAGTTCGGGTGCGATGTTCTGCTCATAGATAGCGTGCCCTGCCTCGTGCAGCACCCCGAAAAGGGCAGTGGGGAGGAAGTGCGGGTTGTAGCGGGTGGTCATCCGCACATCGTTCCGGGTAAAGGAAATCTCGAAGGGGTGCAGCGACTCGTCGAGGCGGCCCCTCGATAGGTCGAAGCCAAAGGACTGGGCTACCTCGAGCGCGAACTGCTTTTGCTGCTCGGGGGGGTAGTGGAGCTCCAGGAAGTCGGTGCGCGGCTTGTGCCCCGAGTCCACAATTTGCCGCAGCAGCGGAACCACCCGCGCCCGTAGCCCTGCGAAGAGGGTTTGCAGGCGGGCGGTGGTCATGCCCGGCTCGTAGAGGGAAAGCATTGCATCGTAAGGGTGCTCGGTGTAGCCGATAGCGCGGGCGAACTCGCGGTTGAGGGCGAACATCCGCTCGAGGTCGGGCGCGAAATGAGCAAAGTTATTGCTGGCCTTGGCCTCGGCCCAGGTCTTGCCCGCTACCGAGCGTAGGTGGGCCAGTTCGCGGGTCAGTTCGGGGGGGGTGCGGCGGAAGAGGTCGCTGGCCTCGCGCACTGCCGCCACGCTGCGACGCTCGGTGGCGTCGGGTGGCAGGTTGGCAACTTCGCCCTCGGCCTTGTCCAGCAGGTCTTGTAGCCGTTCCGAGGTCAGCCGCTCCTGTACGATGGCCGACAGAGTGGCGAGCTGCTTGCCCCGCGTCTCGGTGCCGCCCACAGGCATCTGGGTGCGGGCATCCCAGTTGAGGATCGAGATGGTGTTGAGGAGGTCGTTGACCTCAGCGATGTAGTTGGAGAACTCGGTATAGGCAGACATTCACTCCTCCAAAACTGCAATCACTTCCACTTCCACCTTCACCTCCGGGCTACCCAGACCGGCCACGATCAGGCCTGTATGGGGTGGGCGGTGGTCGCCGAAGAACTCGAGCCGAACCTCACTCACCGCCTTGGAGTCGGCGGGGTCTACGAGGTAGGTGGTCACCTTGACCACGTGCTCGGGCTTCGCACCAGCGGTTTCGAGCACCTGCCGCAGGTTGTGATACACCTGCCGTGCTTGTCCAGCCGCATCGTTGGGGGCGACGAGGTTTCCGTTTATGTCTCGAGCCACCTGACCCGCAACATAAATGGTGTTGCCCGCCCGCACGGCGTGGTTGTAGGTGGCGGGCTTGTAGATGCCCTCGGGTTGGATGAGTTGGTAGAAGGGGGGGTTCAGGGGGTTCTCCTTGTGATAATGGGCAGAGGGCCAAAAGACAAAAAGCGAAACCTAGCCTCCTAGGGTTTTGATGAAGGCGGTGAGTTTGGAGGCGAGGTCGTTAGCGGTGGCGTAAATGGGTTGGGTGTGGTCGCGTTGAATGTAGCCAAAGCGCTCGGCTAAGTGGAAACCTGCAACGACTTCGAGCAGAGAACCTCGAGCTTGAAACAGAAACTTGGCGAAATCTTTGTCGCTGCCTCGCCCTCTACCCTCAGCAATATTCAACGTGACCGAGGTCGAAGCCCGCTTAAGTTGACTGGTCAGAGCGTATTTTTCGTCATCAGGAAAGCTCTTAACCAGCTTGTAAACTTCATACGCTAACTCAACAGATAATTGATAAATCTCAAGGTCTTCAAGCGCAAAAAACCCCGTCTTGGCAAGCTGCCACTTCTTGCCCTCTGCCCTCTGCCCTCTGCCCTCTGCCATACCTACATCAGCCCCAGTTCCTTTAACGCCTGCGCCCCACCGTCCAGGTTGGTATGGTTCATCCCTGCGTAGTTGGGCGAGTAGACGATTCCCTTGGCACCCTCGCGGTAAGCCGCCTTAACGCTGCGGTACACGATTTCGGGCGTACATACCGCCTGGGTGGCCGAGGTGCGCGGCGCGTCGACTCCGATGCCCATGTACACCGGCACGCGGCCTTGCACAGCTGCGACGGTGTCCCGGGTCTGACCGCCTACGTAGGTATCGGGGTCGAAACCGTTTTCCAACACTTCTTCCCAGGGGGCTTCGGAGAGGCCCAGAATGCGGTACATGATGGGGGTGAACTCCGCGGGGGTGAAGTCGCGCAGGATGGTTTTGTGGAAGTCGGTCATCTCGCGCTTATAGATGCCGCCCGACTGGTGCTGGTAGGTGATGGGCTTGACCCAGTCGCAGTATAGGGTTTGCTCGATCCAGGGCCACTGGGCTTTGCGGAGGGGGTTGAGGTGATTGCGGTTCCACACATTCAGCCCGAAGCTCAGGTCGGGGTTGCACCACTTGACGATACCGTAGAGTTCGCGGTCGAGGTCTTTGTTGCGCTCGAGCCAGAAGCGCTCCCAGATCAGCACTTCGGGGTTGCGCAGCAGCACCCGCAGGAACTCCACCAAGTAGCCATCCACAAACTTCTCGCCTTTGCGGGCCTTTTGGAAGAACTCATAGACCTCGCGAAAGGCCAGCAGTACCCGCTCCACGTCAATGCCGCGCTCAATTGCTTCGCGCCGCGCAGTCGGGCTAAAGTCGTTGGCGGGGTTGCCCGCAATCAGGTTATCCAGCGGGCTGCGGCGCTCGTTGCACCACATGATGCCGTCAATCTCGTAGTTGCGGGCGTAGTCCTCGAGGATTGAATGCAGCCAGGTGCGGTAGTGGGGGTTGGAGGTGGAGGGCTCCGAGCCAATGCGCCCGAACTGGTCAACTTCAAGGTACTGGGGCATGTTGGGAATCTGCACGGTATTGGCACTGCCGTGGTCGGCGTATTTGAACAGGGGCTCCATCACCTCGGGCATCACTTTCATACCGCGTGCCTTGGCGGCGGGAATGACCATCTCGAGGATGTCCTTGCCTTCCAGGCCAGGGTCCTGGTTGACGAAGTGGGTGATGCTGGTGTTCCGGTAGAACTCGGGCCGATGCCGGATGTAGGAGCCACCCTTCATCTGGTCAGGTTCCTGTACACCGTGGTCAGGAAAGCCTTCAAGCTTCCAGCTGATCCGCCGCCCCACCTTCAACCCCAGCCAGGAAATCGTCCCGATCAAGAGTACGTTGATGCCAAATCGCCCTTGCAATGTGTCCAGGAGCGGCTCTACGCCTTCGTCAATGAAGCTGATGGGGCTGATCTGGATACCGACAAATTTATCGCTCATAAGTTTGCAACCCCCAAAGATCCCTCATCCCAATCCTTCTCTGGCGCGGAGCGCTCGAGGGATAAGGGATTTTGTTTTGCAAAACTAAATAAGACCCCCTCTCCCCTTGGGAAAGGGGCTGGGAGTGAGGGGCAGTTAACTTTGACCTTAAACATACCGGTTCCAGAAATCAGCCAGCCTATCCAGTGCCCCGTCCATCTGCGGGCGGGGGCACATCAGGCTCAGGCGCACAAAGCCTTCGGCCCCACTGCCGAAGACCACCCCAGGCCCTACCCGTACGTTATGCTCCTCGATGAGGGCGCTGCTGAAGGTCATGGAGTCCATGCCGCTGGCCCGTATGTCGGCCATCACGTAATAGCTGCCGTGGGTGCGGATGAAGGGAAGCTTCATTGCTTCCAGGCGCGAAAGCAGATACCTGCGCCGTTCGGCGTAGGTATTCAGCCGCTCCTGCCAGGGTTCCTTTGGCCCGATGAGGGCGGCCAGTGCCCCGAGCTGCGAGGGGACGGCGGTGGAGATAGAGTGCATGTGCTTGACCTCGGTGGCGACCTGTTTGAGCCACTGCGGAACCGCGATGTAGCCCACCCGCCAGCCGGTCATCCCGAAGCTCTTGGAAAACCCATTCACGGTGATGGTGCGCTCCTTCATACCGGGGATCCTGGCGAAGGAAAAATGCTCTGCACCGTCGTATAGGTACTTTTCGTAGAGCTCATCTGAGACCACGATCAGGTTGTATTGCTCGGCAAGCTCTGCAATGGCTTCCATGGTTTTTTGGGTCACTACTGCGCCGGTGGGGTTGTCAGGTGATACCAGCACGATCATCTTGCTGCGGGCGGTGATAGCGGCCTCGAGGGCCTCCAGATCCCACGACCAGCCGGTTTCTGGCTTGACCGGAACCGTTACTGCCACCCCTCCCGATAGGGCAACGATGTTGTTGTAGGCACTGTAGTAGGGGTTGGTGACAATCACTTCATCGCCAGGGTTGAGAAGCGCCCCGCAAATCACAAAGATGGATTCCTGCGCCCCGTGGGTCACAATGATGTCGGCGGGCGAGTAGTCCAGCCCGTTCTCCTCGAAGAGCTTCTTGGCAATGGCCTCGCGCAGCGGCAGAATCCCGTCATAAGCGGTGTACTGGATGAGACCTCCGGTCATCCCCTCGCGCACGGCATCCAGCACGTAGTCAGGGGTAGGTAGGTCGGGCGTACCCGAGCCCAGATTGACCAGGTTTTTGGCGTTGTGAATGGCCTTGAGCATCCGCGGGTTGACTGGATTGCCGATGGAGTGCTCGAGGTTGGCCACCGCAACCCTCGAGAGCATGGACGAAAAGTCAGTCTGTATCATTGGGCCTCCCGATGTTTGTTTTTGAAACATGCTCGCCAAGCCACCCTGCACTTAACCTGTCATTCCGCGCGGTAAAGACCAAAGGGAGTCGTTGTTCGTGCAGCAGAGAGAGGAATCCTTTGCAGCGTGCCACCAAAGTCACCGCACGGTGGGTTGCCCACCCCTCAGCAAAGGATTCCTCGTCGGCAAAAACCACCTCCTTGGAATGACACTCTCTTGATGACATGAACTGCGAGGTCGGTAGCATTTCAAGACTCCATGCCGAGTTGCCTTCCGTACTCGAGCAAATCAATCATCCGTTCTTGCCTCGAGCTTTCAGCACATCCCAGGGTCAGCACCATGGTTTTTAGGTGATCGCGCCCCGAAGGATAGGTGCTGGGTTCGCCGCGCACCGCCTTGAGGAAATCGTCAAACAAACCACGGGTATCGTCTACAAAATCTTCCTGCGGCGCGAGTTCAATCTCTTCTGGCTCGGCTGCACCGGCCTTCCAGTACTCCAGGCCCCGGAAGATGTCGCGCTGGAAGAGCATCCCGGCACTGCCATCGGTGCGCCACTGGAACTCGTTCTTGCTATTGGTACCCATCCAGGTGCCGAAGTATTGCAACTCGAAGCGGTTCTCGAAAAGGAGCCAGGCCGCTACTGTGGCGTCGGAGCGGTACATGCTCCAGGGGGGGTTGGTAGTGCGGGCCCACAGCTTTTTCACCTCTACGCCGTAGATGAAGCGGGCTAGGTCGAGGTGGTGGATGCTCTGCTCCAAAAGCATCGGCTGTTCCATGGTGAGGGGATATTTATTCAGGAGTGGCCGTTTGCCGTCGCGGTAGCGCCAGTAGTTGATGCGCCCGAAGCCGACCTGCCCCAGCCTGCCACCCTGGATGATCTCGCGGGCAGCCCGGGTGGTTTCCAGGTAACGAAAGTTCATCCCGATACCCAGCAAAACCCCGGCTTTTTCAGCGACTTCGACACAGGCCCTGGCGGTGTCAAAATCGAGCGCCAGCGGCTTCTCGCATAGCACTGGTAGGCCCCGCTCGGCACAGGCGGTGATTTGCTCGAGATGGACGCTGGGCGGGGTGGACAGCACTACCAGGTCGGGCTGCAAGGCCAGGGCTTCATTAAAGGTCAGAACCGGAAAATCCAACATCGGCAGCTTCTCGCGCAAAATCGAGACCGAATCGGCACTCGGGTCAACCCCAGCAATAAGACGAGCACGGGGGTTTTCGGCAATCACCCTCGCCCAGTGACGGCCCCGTGTGCCCAACCCGACAAGAACAACCTTAAGCTGGCTCATGGTTTGATTGGCTCACCCCCACCCCAACCCTCCCCCTTGATGGGGGAGGGGGCTAAATAATCGTTGAGACCATCTTCTAGGCTTACAGTTGGCGAAAAACCAAGTTCTCTCTTTATCTTTGAGCTGTCAATCACCCCGTGTCGTGGGGGCGGGTTGGGGCTGTACTCGAGCAGCTTCTCCAAATCAATTTCTGATTTGAGGGCCTGAAAAGTGCTCACCAAATCGGCGACAGAGATGCTTGGCCCCGCGACGTTGTAGAGGCGGGTCACACTGTCTGCGGGATGCTTGATGATGACCGAGAGTAACCGTGCTAAGTCTTTGGTGTGAAGCCAGTTATATACGTCGTATGGGGCACATTTGAGCCTCAGGTTTTGCCCCGTGTGGATGGACTCGGCAATCTGATGAACAACCGAGGTGCGGCTTCGTGTTGCGGATGGCTGTTCGCCAGGGCCGTATACCGCGTCTATGCGCAAGAGCCAAGCGGTCATTAAAGCTTTACCCAGTTTCACGGCTTGCTCGCTCAGAAGTTTTGAGAGTGCATAGGCATGGGTGGTCGTGGTTATACCCGACTCGTCTATGGGCTTGCTCGAAGGTGCGTAGACCCCGCACGAACTGAAATAAATGAAGTGTCGAACATCTGCAGCTCTAGCGGCCTCCAAGGCATTCAAAGTCCCCAGAACGTTGACCTTGATTACCTGCAAGTCTTCACCCGAAGTGAGTGCGGCAGCGTGCATGAAGGCGTGGGGCTTGGCCTCCTGGGTGGCCTCGAGCAAAGCCTGTTTGTCGAGCACGTCCAGGACTCGAGGCGCACCTTGCAAATCACAAGCCTCAACCACGTAGCCCGCATCTTCAAGGTGCCTCGTCACCGCCCGCCCAACAAACCCACCCGCACCTGTGAACAGAACCCTTGCCCCCCGTGCGGGGAAGGGGCGGGCGGGGGGGAAGTTGTTCAAGGCCGTACAAACCTCCCATCCCCCGGCTTACCCAGAACTTCACCATCCAAGAACACCGTCTTGCCGTTGACTATGGTGCGCACTACCCTCCCTTGAAAAGTTTTGCCATGGAAAAAGTAGTCAGTGTTGCGTGACTGACTGAACTCCCTGGCCCGGTCTACCACCGTTTTGGCCTGCAAATCCACCAGGGTCAGGTCGGCGTCTGCCCCCTTGGCAATCAGGCCTTTGCGCCCGTATATACCAAAGCGTTTGGCCCCATTGGAGCTGATCAGGGCTACGGCCTGCTCGAGGGTCACAAGGCCCCTTGCGGCTGCATCCAGCATCATGGGTACCAGGAACTCCACTCCGGGTGCGCCCGGTGGTGCAGCCCAGATGTCGGCGCGGGCACGCTCCTTTTCCTCCACGGTGAAGGGCGAATGGTCGGTGGTGACGGAAATCAGTGAGCCATCTCGTATGCCTTCCCAGAGAGCCTCAATATCGCTAGGCGTGCGAAGCGGCGGGTTAATCTTGGCGTAGCTGCCAAAATCGGCCAGGGCTTGCTCGGTGAAGAGCAAGTACTGTGGGCAGGTCTCGCCGCTGATGTCCTGGTGGCCTTGCCACTTTCGCAGGGTTTGTAGAGCGTGCTTGGAGGTCACGTGGGCGATGTGCAGTTTGGTGCCCACCAGGTCGTTGAGGGTGGCAATCTTGCTGATGGCCAGTGCCTCCACTACCGGCGGTCGGGACTCGCCATGGGTGGAAGCATCGTTACGTCCAGTGGCTTTCACCAAGGCGGTGTAGTGGTTCATCAGGGGTTGACTCTCGGCGTGTACCACCGTGACCAAGCCGGTTTCCTTCACCAGCTCGAGCGCCCGTAGTTGCTGCCACTCCTCCGGCACACACAGCCCCTCGAACTCATCCAGCCGGTTTGGCACCGGGTCGGTGGTAAAGATTTTGTAGGCAATGGCCCCTTCAGCGGCCATACCTTGCACCAGCTCGGCCCTCAACATCCCGGGCGCGCCATAGAGGGCGAAGTTCACCACTGCCTCGCGCTTGCCCTGTTCGCGGCGGTTCACGAAGATTTCCGGGGTGGCGCAGCAGGGCTTGGAGATAGGCATCTCGAAGACGGTGGTCACGCCCCCAGCGGCAGCGGCCCGGGTCTCGCTCTCCCAGGTGCCCCGAACGGGGTAGGCTGGTGCACGGACGTGGAAATGGATGTCAATAGCTCCTGGTAGCAGGTGTTTTCCGGTTGCATCCACCACTTCCTTGGCCTCGGTGGGGGTATTCGGTTCCAGCAGTGCAGCAATCTTATCGCCCTGTACTGCCACATCCAGCCGTTGCTGGCCTTCGGGGGTGATGACCGCCGCGCCGCGTATCAGAAGGTCAATCATGGTTGCCTCGTTTCGGGTTTTGGAAGAATGCCTGCACCTTTGCGAGGCTAACGATTTGATAGATGAAGGGCTCACGCATGGCGTTCTACCCCCACCTGCATTACCTGTTGCAGAAACTTAGAGATGACAGCCTCACATTGTTCAAGTTCCCCAATATCCACGTATTCGTCGTAGGCATGGGCTACCTCGTAGCTACCCGGCCCAAAAATCACCATGTCGCCGCGCACCAGCCCTATCAAGTGTTTGGCATCGCTACCGGGTAGGTAGCCGACGGGCTCGGCAGGGGCCTGGGTGAGGCTGCTCGAGCACTCCAAAAAAGCTTTTCCAAGCGAGGTCTGTAGCTTGGACTCGAAGGGGCTGGAGTATAAGAACTCTCCTACCTCCACGGTGGCTGGTGCTAGCTCCATGGAATCTACGACGGCTCGAAGCTCTGCCTGCACCACTTCGGGTTTTTCACCAGGAATCACCCGACGATCCAGGCGAATCATGCACTGATCGGCCACTGCGTTGGCGGTCGAGCCTCCCTGAATCACCCCCACGTTGCAGGTGGGTACACCTACCAGCGGGTGGACTCGTTGGGAGAGCTCGTGGTGGTAGTTTTCTAACGCCAGCACCACCCGGGCCATCGCGTTGATGGCATTAACCCCACGGTCAGGGTTGGTGGCATGCACACTGTGCCCGGTGGTGCGAATGGTGGCCCGCATAACCCCCTTGTGAGCAGTAGCCACCCGGTTGAAGGTTTGTTCCCCAACGATGATGAAATCGCACTGCGGTAAATGTCCTGCATCGGCCAGCCAGCGGGTTCCCAGCTGCCCACCCACCTCTTCTTCCGCCGCTCCCACCAGTACCAGGGTTCCCGAGTGTCCCGATAGGGCCAATTTCTTGAAGGCAATCATCATTGCTGCTAAAGGGCCTTTATCATCCACACTGCCCTTGCCATAAAGCCGTCCGTTGCGCTCAACCGCTCTGAAGGGGTCGCTCGACCAAGCTGCTGCCTCGCTCTCGCCTACCGGCACCGTATCAATATGGGCGTGCAGCATAATGACCGGATCACCCGATCCAATCACCGCAACCACACTCCGGGCGTCTGGTTTTTCCGTGGGAGAGAGTACCGATACCTCGGCCCCCACATCCCGTAGCCATTGCGCCACAAATTCTGCAATGGCCCGGTGGTCACCCGGTGGGTTGGGTGAGGGAATCTCGATCAATGCTTTTAGGAGTTCGATCAATTCGCTCATGACGTGTAGTTGGCAGAGGGTTCGGGTCAGAGAGCCGGGGGCCAAGAAGAAGATTGCTCTCTGCTCTTCGTTCTCTGCTCTCCGCTAATCCAGTGTCCCTTGCACTTCGGCGTAGAAGCAGCACCAATCCCCCATCGTCACGTTGGGCAACGCCCGCAGTCCGAAAATGCGCCCGTCGGTAGGGGCATGAAGAGTGTCCAAAACGTCCCCAAAGAGGTTGTAGATGGTGGCGATCTTGTCTCCCTTCTTCATAGGTTTTTTGAACTGGATGTCGGGTTCGGCCACAAACAGGCCGCTGCTGGGGGCCAGCAGGGCATGCTGCACACCGGTGTAGCGAGGCCTGGCATACTTGGGCTTGCCTGCAATCATCTTGTAGTGACGCATCACGTTGAGGGCTGCATCGGCCAGGATTCGCCCTACCCGGTGGAAGGCCTGGGGGGAGGTGGCGCTACGCCCGCCCAACTCCACGGTGATGCCAGTCTTGCCCACCTCGAGCATGACCGCCATGGGGTTGCCCTTGGGTAGGAAGCTTTTGAGCACCAGATCCCAGCCCTCGCCCATGGCCCTGGCTAGCTCCTGAGATTTGTCATCCTCGGTAGCGAAGATGGTCTCCGAGAGGTAAGAGTGGGCGCCGCCCGAGTGAATGGACAGCTCGAGGTCGGCTACCTTGACCATCCACTCCTTATGCGCCCAGGTCACCCGTTCGGAAAAATATCCGTTGGCTCGACCGGGGTAGATGCGATTCATGTCGTAGCTGAAGGTATCGAGCGGATTGCCCCGCGAAGCGGCTTCAAAGGCAGGTGTGTTGATAACCGGAATCAGCACCAACGCCCCGGCTAGCTTCTCCGGGTTTACCTCACGCCGCAGAATGTGGCACATCAGCGGGCCTTCGGGTTCGTCGCCGTGGATGGCCCCATCTATCCATAAGCAAGGCCCATCCTTGACCCCATTGATCACGATGACCGGAATCTCCACGTTGCTGCCCGGAACAGCAATAATCCCGGTAGCTGATGTACCCGGTTTGGCCTTGGCTGTCCCTACTTTGATTGCACCCATGTTGCCTCCACTTGGCAGAGCGCCTAGGGCTGAGAGCAGAGAGCTATTAATGATCAGTGCGTTTGCTGCCCTCTACCTTCTGCTCTTTGCCCTCTGCTAGATGCCCTGTACCTTCTTGTACTCCTTGAGTTCTGCCTCGGTGTACACCTGCATGAACTCGATCTCGACTCCGGCGGCGTCGTTATCCAGAAAAGCGATGAAGCCCTCAGGGTGAGGATGTTTGCCATAGACCCCACAGGCCTTGCAGATGCGGAGTTGGGCGCCGTTGGCCAGGGCGTGCTCGAGGGCCTTGTCCAGGTCGCGTACCTCGTAGCAGATGTGGTGCAGCCCTTCGTGGCCACGCTGTTTGATCCATTCATCAAAACGCCCACCCTCGTCCATGCTCTGGCAGAGCTGGTACTCAATACCACCAAGGGTAAAAAGGGCTACTTTGTTGCGCGACCTGGGATACTCCTTGATTTCGGTGTTTGCGGGTACGCCCAGAAATCGCCAGTAGGTCTCAAGGGCCTTTCGTGCGTCACGCACCGCGAAGGCCATGTGTTTGATGGAAAGCACCTGGGGGTTGTCCATAGTAGTTAGCACAGAGCAAAAAGCACAGGACGGATGGCCAAAACCAATAAAGTGCTCTCTGTCAGTCCTCTGTTCTCAGCGTCTTCACCGCCTTGGCCATTCTGTCAGCGGCTTCCTCGAGCTTCGCCATCGGTTGCAGCAGCGAAATCCGTACGAAGTAGTCGTTGTGGTCGCCGAAGAGGGTTCCCGGGAAGATCATCACCCGGGCTTCTTGTAGCAGCCGGATGCAGAACTCGCCCGCCCCTAGACCCGTCGAGGAGACGTTGGTATAGAGATAAAAAGCCCCCTGCGGCTCACCATAGGTAAAACCCAGGCTGTCCAGCACTGTGCGGAAATACCTACGACGCTCCGCAAAAATCTGCCGGTACTCCTCTACGCAGTCCTGCGAGCCCTGAAGGGCAGCTAGAGCCGCGTGCTGGCTGGCGGCGGGGGCGCAGATACTGATGCCGTGGTGGATTTCGTTCATCGGTACAGCGAGCTCCTTGGGGGCTGCCAGGTAGCCGATGCGCCAGCCGGTCATGGCGTAGGCCTTCGAGAACCCATTCAGGGTGAGGGTACGTTCTTTCATGCCGGGCAAGCTGGCGACTGAAGTGATGCTATGCCCATCGAACACCAGACGTTCATAAATCTCGTCTGAGATCACGATCAGATCGTGCTCTTTGGCCAGCTGAGCCAGCTTCTCCACCTCGGCTTTGGGTGTGACCGAACCCGTTGGATTGGATGGGTTCATCAAGCATAGCATCCGGGTTTTGGGGGTAATCCTGGCCTTTACGGCTTCTGCGGTCAGGGCGAAGTTATCCTTCTGGTAAACGTTGACCGGAACCACCACCCCCCCCGCCAACTCGATGGCCTGGTTGTAAGAGGTGTAACCAGGCGAAGTAACCAGCACTTCGTCTCCTGGGTTGATCAGGGCCAGCATGGCCACATAGATGCCTTCCTGGGCTCCGGCAGTGACGATGATTTCATCGGGGGTATAGTTCAGGTGATTTTCCCGCTCGAGTTTTTCACAGATGGCCGCACGCAACTGAGGCATTCCCTGGGGCGCGGTGTAGTGGGTGGCTCCAGCCGCCAAAGCCCTCTGGCCCGCCTCTACAATATGCCTGGGGGTGTCCAGGTCGGGGTCGCCCCGCCCCATTGCAATCACACCTTCCAACCCGGCTGCAATGCCCAGCATCCTGGTGCGGATGGACTCGTCTTTGTGAACGACCCGATCGGCTATTCGGTATCGGGTAGAGGATGTAGACACGTAGCCTCCTGGCAGCTATCTAGAGTCAAGAGACAAGCGTTGAAAAACTTTTTTCGTCCCCTGGCTCTTGACCCTAGACGCCGCTATGGTTTAGTTCCCCCGCACGAAGATGGTATCGAGGAAGTTGATCCCTTCACCCAGATAGCCGTTGGCCGTGCTCTGGAAAGCGCCGATGGGATCTTGCAATTGGTCTTGGGTATTGCCTACCCGCTTCTTATAGGAGACGTGAAGACCACGGGTGTACAGATAAACGAGCGGGAGGTTCTCCGCAGCCACAGCCTGAAAGCGGTCATAAATGGCCTTACGCTGGGCCGAGTCGGTGGTAGCCAGACCGTCGGAGACCAGTTTGTCCAGCAGGATTTCGAAGGTCTCGGGGCGGTCGGGGCGGAGCTGCCCCGGACGGTTCAGATTCCAGAGGTGGGCTACTCCGTTCAGATTGTAGAGGTTGCGACGGGTGGGGGGGTCAAACACCCCACCGAAATCGGTGAAGGAGAGGTCGAAGTTGCGGGTGCCATCGGGGTTGAAGTTGCGCAGGGCGGGGTTGATCACGCTGCCGTTGTCGGCCACGGTGAAGCTGGCATCAATTCCAGCCTTGCGCATATCTTCAATAACGATGGGAGCGGCCACTTTTTGCAGGGCTTCGGTCGAGACCACTAGCGCGTTCATCTTTATGGTGCGGCCCTGGGCGTCAATCAAGAAGCCCTGGGCATTGCGCCGGGTAAAGCCAAGCCCGCGCAGCAGCTCGGCGGCGCGCTGGGGGTTATAGCTAAACTGGGTACGGCCTTCCACGAAGACACTGGGGTTATACCAGCGGGTATTGCCTGAACTGATGGGGCCATACAAGGGGCGGCCCAGCCCACCCAGCCCCACCCGCAAGATGGTTTCGCGATCTACCAGGTGCGAGAGTGCCCGGCGGAAATTAACGTTGCGGCAGAGCTGAGCCTTGAAGGGGTCGGGGTTTTGGAAGTTACAAAAGATGGTACTGGTCACTGCCGATTGGGTAATGTTGACCTTCAACTCAGCATCCAGGCGACCTGCGCTAATGGCCTGTCGTACCCCCTGCACCTCGTCAATGGTCAAGGGCTGGAAATAATCGAGCTGCCCAGCGATGTAGCCCGCCAGACGCGCATTGGTATCGGCATAGTTGCGGGCGATAATGCGATCCAGATAGGGCAACTTATTGCCTCGCTCGTCCACCGCCCAGTAGTTGGGGTTCTTGCGCAGTACCATCTCCTCGCCTGGGCGATAGGCTTCAACCAGGAAGGGGCCTGCGCCCACAATCTGAGCGGGCGGCGTGCTGACGGTATAAGCACCGTTCACGGCTGCTGCACCACCTCGCTCGAAGATGGGTTGCCAGATATGGCGTGGGACGATGGGCCAGGTGGCCAGGTCAAGGACAGCTGCATCTGGAGCATTCAGGGTTAAGCGAAGGGTGTTTCCGTCTACTCGAGTCCAGCGGAGTGGCCTGCCGTTTTGGGTGAACAGGCTGCGTTGGCGCGAGTTGATCTGCGGATTGGCGTGTAGCTCGGCGCTATAAAGGATGTCATCGACAGTCAGCGGACGCCCATCCGACCACTGGATGCCGCTGCGAATGGTAAAGGTGACATCGAGGCCCCGTTGCTGGAAATTGACACAGACGTAGCACTCATACTGCCCACTGGCCGCATTGAACTGTACTAGTTGGGGGTACCACAGGTACTGAATGTAGGTATCGGAAAGCGACTGTACAGTAAAGGGATTGAAGGTCGGGGGCAACCCTACCAGACCATAGGTGAGCGTTCCACCCATCTGTGCGTTGCCAGCCCCCCCAAACCGTGCGGGACGAACCAGCGGTTGAGCCAGTGCTCCGGCCACCACCAAAACTACCAAAACCAAAACCAACCACTTGAGTTTACGCATGCCTGCCTCCTGGAAAAACGACCTCATAACTGTCGAAGATGCATCTATTGCGCATAAGGCGTGTAGGACTTCATGGAGGTTTGTCTTTTCTACTGGACGCAATGATCATGCTTATCCTCTCCTCGCCTTGGGATCTAGCGCGTCGCGTAAGCCGTCGCCAATAAAGTTGAAAGCCAGCACTGTGATGAAGATGAACAAGCCTGGAATGAGCATCCAGGGCCTGCTGGTGAAAGTCTGCATCCCACCTTCCTGAGCCACTGCCAGCATCAGGCCCCAGCTAGCGTTGGGATCGGAGATACCCAGACCCAGAAACGATAGCCCCGATTCGGTCAGGATGAAACCCGGAATGAGCAGGCTAAAACTGACGATGGCAAAGCTGGCGGTGGCGGGCAGAACATGACGGAAAATAATGCGCACATCGTTGGCGCCCAGCCCTCGAGCGGCCATCACATAGTCCTCTTCGCGCAGGCTTAGCACCTGCCCACGCACCGCCCTGGCTACCCCACCCCAGCGAATTAACCCCAGAATCAGGATCACCACAAAAAACACCACGCTTGACTTTGCGTCCAGCGGAAAGAGTGCCCGCAGCGCCAACAACAAGAACAGCGCTGGAATGGTGGACAGCACCTCCACCACCCGCATGATGAGGTCGTCGAGCCAGCCGCCATAGTAGCCCGCTATCGCGCCCAGTACCAGCCCCACCACCAGGGCCAGCACCGCCGCAAAAATCCCGATGGTAAGGGTTATGCGGGCTCCAAACAGAATGCGCCCAAACACGTCGCGCCCTAGCCGATCGGCCCCCCACAGGAAGATGGTGGCGGGCTTGTCCACCCCGAACAGCCGGAGGGTGAGGGTGGGGTTGAAGCCCCAGGTGTTGCGCCAGGTCTGGGGAATCAGATTGAACGGGAAGGGTACGTAGGGTTGCCCTTGGGTAAAGAAACGGAGGGGATAGCGGGTACTGGTATCTTCTTTGAACTCGAACTGAAGGGTATCAAGGTTGATCTCACTGCGCACGTTGTAAACGAAAGGCCGTGTCAAAGCGCCGGTTTCGGGGTCGCGCCAGTGAATCCGGGTGGGCGGTGCAAAGCTGCGGTCAATGGCTCCCCGAAAAAACGACTCCGATTCCCCGTAAGGTGCAATGAAGTCGGCAAAGGCGGCCAGCACGTACAGGATGCCCAGCACCCACAGGCTGACCATTGCCAGGCGGTGTTTGCGGAACTGTAACCGTACCACCTGGCCCCGCGAGAGCGTGCGTAGCGGAGTAGAACTGGAAGTCATGGGCTCGCTCATCAGGAGTACCTAATCCTTGGATCCACCAACGCCAGCAACACATCGGAAATCAAGTTCCCGATCATCAACAAGATGGCCGATAGCACCAATAGGCCCATCACCACGTAAAGGTCTTTCTGCTGAATGGCAATCACGAAACCCGGCGTAATGCCCGGCCAGCGATAAACAAACTCCACCAAACCGGCCCCGGTCACCAACTCCGGCAACACTGTGCCGATGCCCGAAATCACCGGGCTGATGGCGTTGCGAAGCACGTGCTTGTAGATCACGACCCGCTCGGATAGACCTTTAGCACGGGCGGTGCGTACAAAGTCTGATTGCAAGAAGTCCAGCACCTGACCGCGCACCACGCGGACCAGGCTCGAGAGTCCAGCAGTAGTAATCACCAGGGTGGGTAAGACCAGGTGCCACAGCCGATCCCCCACCTGCTGCCACCAGGAGAGGCTATCGTAAATTTCGGTGGTTCGCATTCCGCCCACCGGAAACAAAAGCCCGTTTCTCAGGTCGTAGCTAAGGAAATCCAGGATGGGCTTGTACCAGGCATTGCCCTGGGCTACCTCGCGCAATGGGCCTTGCAAAAACAGAACGCCGACAATCAGCAGCAAGATAAAAAAGAAGTTGGGAATCGCCAGCCCCACCACGGCAAAGAAAGACCAGACCTGATCGCCCAGCTTGTACTGGTTTACGGCCTGGTAGATTCCGATCGGGATGGCCAGCAAGTAGGTCAGTACGAGTGAAATCAGTACCAGGGTGAAGCTGTTGATGATCAGGGGAACGATGATCTCAGTGACGGGTGCGCGGTAGGTGAACGATTCGCCCAGATATCCGGCAGTGATGATGCCCCACATCCACTTGAAATACTGCACCAGGATGGGGTCGTCCAGGCCGAAGTTTTCGCGCAAACGCCGCAACTGCTCGGCATCGGCGTTGGGGTCGAGGGCAAATCGGTCGGTGAAGTCGCCGGGTGTGAGCTGGATAATGATGAATGCCAGAAGCGTGGCCCCGATAAAGGTCGGAATCAGCTGAAATACGCGGCGGATGAGGTACTGGGTCATGGTTTCCTCTTGGCCATCTCCACGGCGTACTCGTGATAGATTGCGGCAGCGTACTTGATGCCCTGGATGTAGCGGACGATGGGCATGTTTTCGTTGGGGCCGTGCAGGTTGTTCTCGGGTGCGCCAAAGCCGGAAAGCACGGCGGGGTGGGGAATGGCCAGCATGATCAGACCCTGGATGCTGACCCCGTGGACGATGGGCTGGGTGCCGAACACCCGCTCGGCGGCACGGAAGGTGGCCTGGGCGATGGCCTCGCGGGAGGAGACCTTGTACGGGTTCTTGCGGGCGTTGATCAGGATCAGCTCGATGTCATCGAAGCCGTGTTTCTTGAGGTGCCTTTGCAGCTTTTTGAACTGCTCGGCGGGCTCGAGGCCCGGCGGGCAGCGGAAGTCCATTTTGGCAACAGCCTCGGCGGGCACGATGGTTTTAGAACCCTCGCCGGTATAGCCCGAGCCAAAGCCGCAGATGTTGGCGCTTGCGCCATAGTGGGCCCGTTTTAGTAGCTCAAAATCGTCGTCGGTAGAGAGGTGCCGGGCCCCTATCTGCCGCATGAACTCGGCCCGGTTGAAGTACTGTAGCTCGTCGCGCAGGAACTCCAGATCCCACTCGTCGGGCGGGATTAGCGTGTCGTACCAGCCCTCTACCTTGATAACCCCCGTGGCCGGGTCGGCAATCGAGGTGAGGCATTCAATCAAACGCCAGGGGGCTGAGCGCAGCATCTGGGCCCGCCCCGACCAGGTGTCCTGTTTGAGGGTTTTACAGCGCAACTCGACATAAAGGATGGCCTTGATACCCAGGTGTACCTCGGGGCGCAGCGAGGTGCGGTTCACGCCGCCGTCGAGCCCAATGGAGGCATCGCAGTGGAGCCGGTCTTTGTGCTTCCAAACGAAATCTTCCAGGTGGGGGGAGCCAATCTCCTCTTCACCTTCGAACAGGTACTGCAGGCGCACTGGCGTACCGCCCGCTACCGCTCGGTAGGCCCTGGCCGCCTCCACGAAAGCCAGGCAGCCGCTTTTGTTATCGGTGGCCCCACGGGCATAGATCACCCCCTCCCGCACCTCGGCCCCCCAGGGGTCGGAGTGCCATAGTTCCAGTGGCTCCGGGGGTTGCACATCGTAGTGGCCGTAACAGAGCAAGGTTGGCGCGTTAGGGTGGAGGGCGTTTTCTGTCCCCAGCAGTACCTCCGGGCCCCCCTCGGTGGGCAGGATTTCTGCATCCTGTACACCGTTTTTCTGCATCAAGTCCCGCAACAACCGGGCACACTCGGCCAGGCCGATGTTCTGGGCGCTCACCGAGGGTTGACGCAGGAGGGTACGCAAGTCCTCCACGGCTTGTTCGGCACGGGCATCTATGTAATCGAAGACTTTTTGCAGGGTGGCTTCGCCGTTCATGCCAATACTCCCTCCGCGCCCGACCAGCGGGCCCGCAGATCGGGGCGGCTGACTTCCGCGCCGTCCTTGAATACCCGCAGCTTTTCTTGTTTTTGCAGGACCCGGATATCCTCGAGCGGGTTCCCGTCCACCAGCAGCAGGTCGGCTACCTTGCCCGCCGCCAGCACCCCTACCTCGTCCAGTCCCATCAGCTCGGCATTGGTTCGGGTGGCAGCGGTGATGGCTTCCAGGGGGGTCAAGCCCCCCCGAACCAGCAGCTCGAGTTCTCGGGCGTTCATTGCCCCGTGTGGCAGCATAAAACCCGCATCGGTGCCGCAGCCGATCTTGACCCCAGCTTTGCGTACCCGCTCGAGGCTCTGCCACTTGTCCTCTCGCGCTTTCTCCAGCCAGGCCCAGGCTTGCCTGGACATACCCATTTGCTCGGGGGTAAAGTCGAAGTTGCGCTCGTTGACTAGCAGGGTGGGGATGTAGTAGACCCCCTTTTCGGCCATCAGGTCAGCGGTTTCCTCATCCACCCAGTGGCCGTGCTCAACAGTATCCAGACCCCACTTCACCGCCTTGGTGATGGCTGGGCCGCCCGAGGTGTGGGCGGCAACCTTGCGTTCGAGGCGATGCGCCTCGTCGATGGCAGCGAAGATCTCCTCGTCGGTCATCTCCTGGCGGTAGGGCGTGGAAAGATTGCGCCTCGAGCTCACGCACAGGTTAATCTTGATGAAGTCGGCCCCCCGCTTAACCTGCTCGCGTACCCCTTGCCGGAAGGCCTCGGCGCCATTGCAAGGCAGGGACATGGCCTCGAGGTGCACATGGTCGCCCCAACCGGGCGGATCCATGTGCCCGCCCGTGACGCTCAGACCCAGCCCACAAGCCTTGATCCTGGCACCCTGTACGTAGCCAAGGTGGATGGCTTTAGCCAGATCAATAATCACCCCCCCAGGAGCGTTAAGGTCGCGCACGGCGGTAAAGCCCCACTGCAAGGTCTCCAGGGCGTGCCGGGCTGCACGGAGGGCCAGCAGGGGATAGGACTGCTCGCTGACCTCGCTGCGCAAGGCCCCCACGTTGGGGGAACCGCTGTAGGCCAGGTGGACGTGGCTGTCCATCAGGCCGGGGAGTAAGGTAGCCTGGGGTGCTTCAATCACCCGGGCCTGCTCGGGAATCGAGACCGCTCCCCTGGAGCCAAGGCCCACGATGCGACCCTCGTGCTCGAGCAGTACCCCATTCATCAGCGGCTTGCCCCCGTTGCCATCCAGGATTTGACCGACCATGAAGGCTTTCATGTCGTCTCCTCAAGCCCCTTCAACTGCTGCGAAAGCGCCCAGGCGTTCACATACCGGTTGTGGATGCCCTGGGGGGTCTGTAGGGCCAGGTGCACGAAGGCCGGGGTAATCTCGGCGGGATCGCGCCAGATTTTGCGGGTCTCCTCGGAGTAGGTTTTTTCGCTCATAGCGGTCTGGGTAGGGGTTCCCGGGGTGAGGGTGTTGACCGCAATGCCAAAGCGCTCCAGATCCAGAGCAATCGAGCGCGATAGCCCCTCAAGGCCCCACTTGGAGGCGCAGTAGGCAACCTCGTCGGCAAAACCCATCACACCCGCACGGCTGGAAACGTTGATGATGGAGCCGGAGCGCTGGCGCTTCATCACCGGGGCCACGGCCTTGCAGGTGAGGAAGGGTGCGCGGAGGTTGATATTCAGAATGGTCTCCCAGTCCTCGAGGGTGGTTTCCTCGAGGTGCTTGAGCTCAATCACCCCGGCAACGTTGGCCAGTACGTCCACCCGCTCCTGGTCAGCTACCACCCGGTCCACCAGGGCGGTGATCTCATCCGGCTTCATTAAATCGGTCGGAACGGCCACAGCCCAAAACCCCTGGTCGCGCAGGGCTTTCATCTCAGCCTCGAGTTCATCGGCCACCACATCCGCCCCGTACACGATGGCCCCCTCGGCGGCATAGGCCCGTGCCACCGCCCGTCCTATGCCACGGGCTGCGCCCGTAACAAGGCAGACCTTGTGCAGAAGTCGCTTCAAGTCGCCACCCTTCCACCGTCAATCAGCAGTCCAATGCCGGTAGTGAAAGAGCTCATCTCCGATGCCAGATAAAGCACCGTGCGGGCCACTTCCTCTGGGGTACCCATGCGCCCCAGGGGGGTGACGGCCATCCATTTTTCGCGCACTGCATCCGGGTCGGCAGCCTTTTCCAGGTTACGCTGGTTCATGGGGGTATCGATTACCCCAGGGCAGATGGCGTTCACACGGATGTTCTCACGGGCGTATTCGATGGCTAGAATCCGGGTCAGGGACATGATGGCCCCCTTGGATGCACCGTAGCTGATGTTGCCCCCCACGTTGGCAAAGGCGCTGACCGAGGAGTTGTTGACAATGGTGCCGCCCCCGGCCTGGCGCAGCAGTGGGATGGCGTGTTTGCAGCCAAAAAAGGTGCCCTTGAGATTGATGGCAATCACCCGGTCAAACAGCTCCTCGCTCACTTCGTGGCTGGGGGTAACGGGTTGTTCGATCCCGGCGTTGTTAAAGATGGTGTTTAGTCCACCATACTTGCGTTTGGCCGTGCCGATGAGCCGAATCACCTCGGCCTCTTTGCTCACATCGCAGGCCACGAAGGCAGCCTCACCGCCGCGGTCTTTGATTTCTTCGACAGCGTTTTGACCCCCTTTCTTGTCCACGTCGCCCAGGACAACCTTCGCGCCCTCCTGGGCGAACAGGACTGCTGTAGCGCGACCCATGCCATTCGCGGCTCCGGTCACCACTGCCACCTTGCCCTCGAGCCAGCCTTCCGGGCGCTTGCTCATAGCCCCACCTGCTCGGGCTGGATGACCAGATCGGCCTGCTCCAGATGCTGAATGACCATCCGAATGTGGAAACGCGCGGCTTCTTCAGCTGCATCCGGGTTCCGGCTAGCAATGGCCTCGTAGATAGCCTCATGTTCGGCCCGTACGTCATTGCGGGAGCGGTTGGTTCCGCTCGTGGGGTCGGTCATGCGGCGGATGGTGTTGCGGCGGTAGACCGAGACCAACTCGGTGGTCAGTTCAGAGAAGCGCAGGAGGTGACGGTTGCCTGCAACCCGGTAGATCAGGTGATGAAAGTTGAGATCGCTCACCCACAAGGCCGAAAGATCGTCCTCGCGCTCGGGGGTTTCCCAGGCCCGCAGATAGGTCTCGAGCTGCTTAAGGTCTTTGGCGCCGATGCGTTCAGCGGCCAGCCGCGAGGCCAGACCGTCGTGGGCCATGCGACACCAGTACAGGTTAATCACGTCCTCGAGCTTCAGGATGGGCACCTTCAACTTGCCCCCATCGTCCTCGAGGAGGCCCCGCTCCTTAAGCATGACCAGGGCGTTGGAGACAGGGGTGCGGCTGACGTTGAGTTCGGCAGCCAGTTCTACCTCGACAATCACCCGGCCTGGCTCGAGGGTACCGCTGACAATGCGGTCACGGATATGGCTATAGACCTGGTCGCGCAGTGCTGGCCCTTTTGAAATCATGAATGCCCCCAACTTGCACTCTGCATTCTGCATGCAGTATTCGCTAGATGAAGGTAAGCGTAAGGTATTGGCCATAAAATGTCAATCGCATCGGATAACCGAGGAAGACCTCCATCTTCGATTGACAGCATTTGGGTGCCTGTGCTACCCTACAGGACGCATTTGGTGGTGTACACCGATGCTCTTTTAGGGCGCGTAGCTCAGTTGGATAGAGCGACTGACTACGGATCAGTAGGTCGTGGGTTCGAATCCTGCCGCGCCCGCCAGTTTATCCGGGGAATACGCCCCGGATTACTTTTTTCCTAAAGGCTGTTTTTCAAGCCTGGGCGGCAGTAAGGCCAGGCCCTCCTGGGAGAGCTGCTTCAAGCAAGGCCTCGAGGTGTCCCCAGGGCCTGATCGGGCTGTTCGGTGAAAGCCTTGAGCATCTCCGTTGTAACCTTCGCTAAGCTCTGATTGAGCAACCGTACATCCCCCAGCATCCGCAGCCCTGGGCCATCAAAGGCGTCCAGGCCTGTGTGAGCGGCCCGCTCCCAAGACTTTAGAACCTGGGGTAACTGTTCGGGAATAAAATGACTATGAACGCTGAGAGCAAACAGGCTCACCAGGATGTTGGGGTCCCCTTCATACCAAGAGGACACCCACTTAGCCCCAGATTTGGAGTAGTCCAGAACCCAGAGTTTGCCTGCGGGGTCAAGGGCGAGGTTTTGCAGCATTTTTTCGGAATCAAGCAAATCCTCATCGAGCAAAGCACCTTTCACAGACATGGCCAGTAGAAGCTCAGGATGCTTGAGTTCTACCAACCCATCCAGTTCCAAGACGGGGGTGACGATACCGACAGGCTCTAACCGCTCATCTACCAGCACCCAGACTCGAGGGCTGCCAAGCCCAACCCCGCGCGCCAGAATGGAGCGCAATACCTCGCCCTGAATCTGAGGCCGCGGTAGCCGCTTCGCGCGGTACATCCGGCCCTGGTCGTCGTGGGCCAGGTGGGTTTTATCCTTTTCCCAAATCAGTTCTTGCTCGGTAATCACCAGGGTTGCTTCATGCATGTGCTTCCTCCCGAACACTCTTATTGTTGGGTTGCCCGGGGTTCCGACCGGCTGAACGCAGATAAACCGCATTTGTGCTACCCGTATACTGGGTCAAATGCGCATCCACACCAACCCCTGGTACTTAGTGCTCTCCTCCTATTGGTTTGCGAGTAGCTTCAAATGGTTTCTGATTCTGTTGGTGCTGCTGCCAGCTAGGGTGGCCGAGCTGGTGCCCGAACCCGAGCGGGCCACCCGGCTGGGGTTCTTGTTTGCCCTGGGTGCGGTAATGGCCTTTATTGGGCCGCCCATCTGGGGCTACATCTCCGACCGGGTGGGGCGTCGAATGCCCTTTCTGGCCCTGGGGGCCATCCTGACGGCAGGTTCGCTGGTCTGGATGGCCTATGCGGGCAGCTACTGGCAACTGGTGGTGGCCTATTTGCTGCTCCAGCTCGCCGACGATATGGCCACCGGCCCCTACTCGGCGCTCATTCCCGACCTTACGGCCCGCCGGGAACGCGGGGTGGCTTCGGGGTGGTTGGGCGCGTTGCAGGTGGGGGGTCAAGTGGTGGCAGGAGCGGTGGGCTTTTTGCTGGCCAACCTACAGTGGCAGTTCCTCCTGATTGCCCTGGTCAACTTGCTGGCCGCCGGGATGATCCTGAGCCTGATTCGGGAGGTGCCGGGGTTGCAGCCACAAAGGCGAGGGCTTTGGGAGAGCATGGTGGCCCCCTGGCGCAACGCCGATTTCCGCTGGGTCTGGTTTACCCGCTTCCTGGTCATGCTGGCGCAATACACGGTACAGACCTACCTTCAGTACTACCTGGCTGATGTGGTGCAAACCTTCCAGGCTTTCGGCCAGACCCTAGCCACGGAAGCCTTCCAGGCGGTAGCGTTGCTGGGTCTGCTCATTTCCATTGGGGCCGCTATTTCGGCGGTGCCTGCAGGGCGCATATCCGACCAACAAGGCCGCAAGCCCATCATCTATGTGGCGGGGGTGGGGCTGGCGGCCTTGATGCTGCCCATCCTGTTGCTGCCGCGCTACGATGTGCTGATAGTGCTGGCGGTGGTGTTTGGGGTGCTGTACGGGGCCTATCTGGCGGTGGACTGGGCGCTGGTCTCGGACGTGCTGCCCAACCCCCAGGCCCATGCCACCGATATGGGTATCTGGCAAACCTCGATTGTGCTGCCGCAGGTGCTGGCAGGCGGTTTTGGGGCCATGCTCGATACTTTCAATCGCCAGAGCGCGGGCTCAGGCTATACGGTGCTGTTCTTGATTGCCGCCGTGTGTTTTGTGCTGGGTACCCTTCTGGTGCGCCAGATTCGCTCGGTGCGCTAGCTTGCTTGACAAGCCCAGCGCTCGATCCCATATTGGTAGAGCGCTTTGGCCTAGTGGAGGGCGTACAACCAGCTTGTGGCGTGTGGAGGGATGGCTGAGTGGTTGAAAGCGGCGGTCTTGAAAACCGTTGTAGGCGCGAGCCTACCGGGGGTTCGAATCCCTCTCCCTCCGCCAATGCCGGTCTTGGTGTTTCAAATGCCCGGTTTTGTGCTAAAGTATCGTTTGCGGCTTTTGGGGACGTGCCCCCAAACCCAACAACCTAACTGGAGGGGTGGCCGAGTGGCTGAAGGCGGCGGTTTGCTAAACCGTTATAGGGAACGAAAGTCCCTATCGGGGGTTCGAATCCCCCCTCCTCCGCCAAAGTAAAGGCCAGGGAATAGCTTCTCTGGCCTTTTTGCTATATCGAAAATCCTAGTGGGTGTTTTTCAGAGCGGCCTCCCACGAATAGTCGTACAAAAGATTTTGCTGTGGCGGGCGGGTACCACGATCAGGACAGCCCATTCCCTGTGGCTTATACCGGATTCAAAAAGACAGTTTACAAAAACAAAAACACCAGAGGCTGTCTTTTTGAATCCTGGAGTACACCCCTCCCTGTCGGTCGGCGAAGAAAGCGTCTCCCTTCCAAGAGGCGGTATCGCCCTCCGCTACGCGGATAACTTCGGTCGGGTTAGTTCGTCACCCTTTGGTGGCGAACTAACCGAATCTGGTATTACCAGAACCCTCCAATAGTAGGCAAACCGCTGCAGAGTTATCCACAGGTTATCCACAGACTTATCCACAGCTTATTCACAGAGTTTAAACGCATAAACGCAAATTGTTGCAGGGCTATAACGTTTCATCCCCTTTTGTGTAAGGTGTAAACCCGACACCACCGATTCAATAGGGCAACCGCAAAGTTGCCTTAAGCGCCCTCTCCCTCGATGGGAGAGGGCGGGGGTGAGGGTGTCCGAGCCTGGCTGCTTGACTTGCGTAGGGCAAAAATCCAAGGTCAAAGGCATTCGCTTTGCTCGCTACCCCCACCCTAACCCTCCCCACAAGGGGAGAGGGGCGCGTGCCTTGTGGTTTTCTGACCTTGCGGTTGCCCTGACCGGCTCAACCAGGAAAGGCCTAGGGCTTTTCGCATGCGGTAAACTATTGGGCGGTGACGCCGCTTTCGTTGTTGTTTCTCACCTTGTTCAATAGCATTTTGGGCCTTTCGGTGTTGTTCCCCATCCTGGGGCCGCTTGCCCGCGAGCTGGGCTTGAGCGAGGTGCAGGTTGGATTGTTTTCCACCGGCTACGCCCTGATGCAGTTCGTACTGGCCGCCTACTGGGGGCGCCGCAGCGAGGTGATGGGGCGCAAGCCCATTCTGTTGATGGGTATTGTGGGTTTTGCAGTCAGCTTCTTTTTATTTGCTTTTTTTGCCTGGCTGGGCTACCAGAAAGTGCTTCTGGGGTGGGGTCTTTTCGCGGCTATGCTATTTTCCCGGCTTTTGGGCGGCGCTTTTTCTTCAGCTACCTTGCCCACCGCGCAGGCCTACCTGGCCGATATTACCCCCCGCGAAGAGCGTACCCAGAGCTTCGCCATTCTGGGGGCCGCTTTTGGTTTGGGGGTGATCTTTGGCCCGGCCATTGGGGCAGGGCTGTCTCATTTTGGCTTGCTGGCGCCGGTGGTTTTTTCGGCCAGCCTGGCCTTGCTGAATGCGTTGTTTGTGTGGGTGGTCTTGCCGGAGTCGCGCAAGGCTGAGGCCCGCCCCTCGAGCCCGCCCCAGCTCTCCTGGGCCGACCCCCGTATCCTGCCTTTGCTGTTAATAGGCTTGAGCATCAACCTGGCCTCCATTGCCATGGAGCAGACTGTAGCTTTTTTGTATCAGGATCGTCTTTTGCTGAGCCCTGCCCGGACTGCCCAGGCTGTAGGTATAGCCCTGGTGGTTTTTGGAGTGGTGGGGGTGCTGGTGCAGGGGGTCTGGGTGCGGGCCGTCAAGTGGCCGCCGCGAAAGCTGCTGATGCTGGGGATGCCCCTGTTATTGCTGGGCTACCTGGGCCTGATGTTTGCCTCTAGCTTTGCTTGGCTCACCGCTTCGCTGATGCTGCTGGGTTTGGGTTCCATGACCAGCCCCGGCCTCACGGCGGCTCAGTCGCTGGCGGTCTCCGACGATGAACAAGGTGCGGTAGCAGGCCTGTCCAGCGCGGCGCAGGCCCTGGGCCGGATGCTGGGGCCGGTGGTGGGTACCTCGTTGTACGGGCTTTCCCCGGCCTATCCCTATGTGTTTTCGGCCCTTCTGATCGGGTTGGCGCTGGTGTTTTTCCTTAGCAGGCCGCAGCTGGCAAGCGCTCGGTAGTGGCTTTATCCGGGTTGCAGCCCGGCTTCTTCCAGGAGCTTCTTGAGCATTTCCAGGTTCGCCAGGGCGTGGCCTTTGGTGGTGTTGTTGAAAATGAACCAGACCTGCGTCAGGGTGTGGTGCTCGAGTGCCGCCAGCAGCGCTTGCACCCAGTAACGCAGTTCCTCTTCGCTGTAGCGGTAGTCATGGCGTTCGGACTGATCCTTGCCCTCGTACCACTTTTCCTTGTTGCGTCCCGAAAGCCGGATGTACGCAGTCTCGCCGGTGAGGTGTAGCTCGTTCTTGGGCAGACCGGGCAGGGGAGGGTAATCGGTGCTAACCCAAATCAACCCTGCCCTGCGGAAAGCCTCGCGGACCTCCTCGTTATCCCAGGAAGTGTGACGAAACTCCACTGCCAGGCCGCCGGGGGCCAGGACGTGGTCGGCAAAACGCTGGGCCAGTGCGGCGAAATACCTGCGGTTTTCGGGGGTGCGGTGAAAGCTTTGGGGAAACTGGGCCAGAAAGGGCCCCAGCACCCCTGCCTCGCGCAATGGAGTCACCGACTCAAAAAGCCGCCGGTAGTCGTCTTCGCTAGCGTTGCGCTCATGGGTCATGCGCTGGTGAATTTTGACCGCCCAGCGCACCCGCCCCTGGCTGCGCTCGAGCATGCCGGCAAAGGCTTTGAGGCCCGGAATGTTGTAAAAAGAGGAGTTCAGCTCCACGGCGTTGAAGGTTCGCGCATAGATGGAGAGCCACGCCTCCCGCCTGGCCTCGGGCGGGTACAAGAGGCCCACCCAGTCCTCGTTGGTGTAGCCGCCGGTGCCCAGATAGATTTCCATGCTTTATCGAACTGCCCAAGGCCCAAAGCTGAAGGCTGAGGGCTGGAAATAATCACACCTATCGTACTTCATTCCACATCACCGAAACTGCTCGATGCACGCCAGATCAAACAAATACCAAAAGAACGCGCTATCAAAGCGATAGCGCGTGTACAGGGGGCCACCAGAGGCCGCTTTACTCCACCGTCACACTCTTGGCCAGGTTCCGGGGCTGATCCACGTCGCGGCCCAGGAATACGGCGGTCTCGTAGGCCAGGAGTTGCAGCGGTACCACGCTCACCACCGGAGCCAGCAGGGGGTGGATCCTGGGCACGTAAATCACGTCCTGGGCAAACTTCTGCACCTCGGTATCGCCCTCGCTGGCTACCGCAATCACCCGCCCGCCCCGGGCCCGCACCTCCTGGATGTTGGAGACGGTTTTTTCGTAGAAGGGGCTTTGCGTAGCGAGCACCACCACCGGCAGGCGCTCGTCAATCAGGGCGATGGGGCCGTGTTTCATCTCGCCGGCGGGGTAGGCCTCGGCGTGGATGTAGCTGATTTCCTTGAGCTTGAGGGCCCCTTCGTAGGCAGTAGGGGCCTGGATGTGCCTCCCCAGGAACAGGTAGTCCTGGGCCTGGTGGTACTTCTCGGCAATATGGGCAATGTGAGGGCGTTGCTCCAGGGTTTCTTCTACCAGCCGGGGCAGCTTGCGCATCTCGCGCAGGAGTTCCCGCGCCGCCGTTTCGTCTAGAGTGCCCCTGGCCCGGCCCATCCACACCGCCAGCATGGCCATGGCGGCCAGCATGGCGATGTAGGCTTTGGTGGAAGCCACCCCAATTTCCGGCCCTGCGTGAATGTAGAGGGTGTCATCTACCTCGCGGGTGATGCTGCTGCCCTTGGCGTTGATGACCCCCAGGGTGCCGGCCCCCTTGCGCCCCGCCTCGCGGATGGCCTCGAGGGTATCGATGGTCTCGCCCGACTGGCTGATGCAGATGGCCAGGGTTTTGTCGTCTACTACCGGGTCGCGGTAGCGGTACTCGGAGGCCACATCAATTTCCACCGGCACCCGGGCCAAAGCCTCCAGCAGATACTTCCCCACCCAGGCCGCATAGTAGGCCGTGCCGCAGGCCACGATGTGCACCTTGTCGTAGCGGGTGGGCTCGAGGCTGAGGCCCAGTTCTACACCGGCCTCCTCTTCGTAAAGGCGGCCCCCCAGGGTGTTTTCCAGCACCCGCGGCTGCTCGTAGATTTCCTTGAGCATGTAGTGGGGGTGTCCACCTTTCTCGGCGGCCTCGAGGCTCCACTCCACCGTCACCACATCGCGCTCTACCGGATTACCGGCCAGGTCGGTGACCTGTACCCCCTCGCGGCGCACCACCGCCATATCGCCATCGTGCAGAAAAATCACCCGGCGGGTATAGGGCAGGAGGGCCGGCACGTCCGAGGCCACGAAGTTCTCCCCCTCACCCAGCCCAATCACCAGCGGGCTCACGGTGCGGGCCACCACAATCTCTTCGTGGTTCTGGTGGGCTACCACCAGGGCATAGGCCCCGTAGGCCTCGGAGAGGGCCAGTCGTACCGCTTCGGTCAGGCTCCCCTGGTATTTTTCTTCAATCAAGTGAGCCAGCACTTCCGAGTCGGTCTCGGAGCTGAAGGTGTGGCCCCGCGCAATCAGGCCCTCTTTGAGGGGCAGGTAGTTTTCGATGATGCCGTTGTGAATCACGGCAATCTCGCCCTTCTCGGTCATATGAGGGTGGGCGTTGGGGTCGGTGGGGGCCCCGTGGGTGGCCCAGCGGGTGTGTCCCACCCCAAACTGCCCGCTCAGGCGGTGCTCCTTCAGGCTATCGGCCAGCACCTTGAGCTTGCCCGCTTTCTTGACCACCTCCAGATGCCCGTTGACCTTGACCGCAATCCCCGCCGAGTCGTAGCCCCGGTACTCCAGGCGCTTGAGCCCGTCCAGAATAACCTCCGACGCATCTCGAAAACCCACATATCCCACGATTCCGCACATGTTCTAACCTCTCAATCCTGGTTGTTTGCCCCCCGAGTCAGCCCTGTATCAACCATAGAACAACCAAAGGGCCAACCCACCCGTTTTTGCACCAAACTGACGTTACCTTGCCCACCCGCCCGGTGGGCCTCCAGCCCCTTGACGCGGCCGGTGTTTTGCGTGTTACTGCTATTTTCCCGATTCCTTTGAATCCTGCTCGTTGGTTGTCCAGCGCTCGCGCTGCTGGCTTTCCCGTAGAGCTGGTCTGGCCATAAATACCTGGGCCAGCGGAGAGGGCGGGATTCGCGCCCTGGCGGCATCCGCGGAACCTTCGATCTTTCGCAGCTCGCTGCTTATCTCTAAAAGACCGCCACCTCGTAAGGTAAAAAAATGGC
Source organism: Meiothermus hypogaeus (assembly GCF_003574035.1). Classification (GTDB taxonomy): domain Bacteria; phylum Deinococcota; class Deinococci; order Deinococcales; family Thermaceae; genus Meiothermus; species Meiothermus hypogaeus. The sequence continues at coordinate 54,166 of NZ_QWKY01000007.1, forward strand.
TTTCCGAGTGGGAGCAGAATTAGTTTTTGCTAACCGCTCCCATTGCAACCATCCTTACCCCCTGCGCTCCTCACTTTGTAGTTTGGCCCTCCTTTCTGGGCTTAATAAACCCCTATTCATTGTACGGTTTTTTCGTCTGTGTGCTTGTTCATACTTGACAGCGCGATAAATACACGGGTATGATGCCCCCCGGATGCGCAAGGTGAGAGCTTTTTGAGCCCTGAAAAGGGGGCATCTCTTACCTGGCGTCCGTTGCGGATGTAAAGGGTTTTTTGGGAGAGGAAACACGGCAACTCGCCCCCTAGAAAAAAATCCTGCACCTCCGCAACATCAGGTTCTTGTGGTGTGTCCATCTGGACACAACATGAGAGTTTGAGGAGGCAGAATGAAGAAGAAGCTAGTAGTTTACTTGGCTGGGTTGCTGACCGTGCTCGGTCTAGGCTTCGGTCAGGCGCAGTTCTCCGACGTACCCGCCGGACACTGGGCCAAAGAAGCCGTCGAGCGCATCGCGGCCTGCGGTCTTATCACGGGCTTCCCCGACGGGACGTTCCGTGGTAACACCAACCTGACCCGCTACCAGGCTGCCCTGATCTTCCAGCGCTTGCTCAACGAGATTCAGCAGGGCGGCGAGTGCGTGAAGGGTCAAGGCGGCGGCATGAGCGAAGAGGACATGACCGCTATCCGCAACGCGGTGCAGGAACTGGCCGCCGAGCTGGCTGCTTTGGGTGTGCGCGTCTCGGCCCTGGAAGATAACGCCGCTTCCAAAGACGACATCGCCCGCCTCGAGGCTGCCATCGAAGAACTGAAGAGCGCCAAGCCCGAAGGCGGCATGGACGAAGCTGCCCTGGCTGACCTGGCCGACCGCGTTGAAGCTGCCAGCGTGGCCGCCGACACCGCCCTGGCCCAGGCCCAGATCCTGGCCGAGCGCCTGGACGGCGTGGAAGGCGACGTGGCTGCTCTCAAGACCCAGGTCGAGGCCGATGCCGACAGCATCCGCGCCCTCAACGAGCTGGCCGTGCTGCTGAACCAGGACGTGCTCAGCCTGCAAGACCGCGTGACCGCCCTCGAGAAGCAACTGGGCGACGTGGACTTTGAGAGCTTTGCCAACCGCGAAGACGTGAGCGCCATCCAGGAATTCGCCACCGCCCTGCGCAGCGACCTGGTGCGCCTCTCCGACCGGGTAAGCGCGCTGGACACCCGGGTGAGCGGCCTGGATAGCCGCCTTGGCGCAGTGGAAGCCACCCGTCCGACCCTGACCGGTAGCGTCTCGGCTACCTACGGCTACGCCACCGCTACGGGTCCCAACTTCGACATCGACCGCCTGTTCCCCAACAACGCCCTGAGCTCGGGTGCTGGCGCCCAAGACAATACCCCGCAAAACCGTATCCGCAACCAGTTCCGCCGGGGCGACTTTGACCAGGACTATACCGGCGGCGGCGCTAGCCTTAACTTCGGCCTGAAGCCAGGAGGCGCCATCAGCGAGGTCACCCTGGGTCTGGGTGCCGGTCTTTTCAACGGCGGAACCGATCCCGACCGCGCCATCAAGCTCAACAGCGCTAGCGTGAAGGGTAGCCTGAGCGGCCAAGCTTTCAGCGTCACCTACAACAACGACGACAGCACCTTCCGCTTCAACCCCTACCTCTTCAACAACAGCACCGTAGGCGATGTGGTAACCACCCGTGGCTTTGTGGCTACGCTCGACGCCAAGGCCTTCCCGCTGTCGCCCAAGTTCACCATTGTAGCGGGTGAGGGTGTTCGCGACACTACCAAGGACGGCGGTAACACTATCCTCAACGGTATCTACGGCGGTTTGCGGGCCGAGGTCAACCTGCTGGGCCTGAACACCGGCCTCAGCTACGCCGAAAACCGCAACAACCGCACCGCTTTCGGTATTGACTACAGCGGCTCGCTCTTCGGTCTGCTGAACCTGGAAGGCGCCTTTGTGGCCTCCACGCCCTTTGGTACGCCTGTTGACCTCAGCAACGCGCTGGTTACCGACCAGGCCTTCTACACCAAGCTCGGGGTGAAGCTGGGCATCATCGAACTGAACGCCAACTACCGCGCCATTGACCCGCAGTACGAAAACGGTGTGGCCGGCATGTCCGCTGCCTCTGGCTTCTACACCTTTGGCCTGGGTGGCAACGGCGAGGCCCCCTTCGCGGCCAACAACCGCGGCTTTGGTCTGGAAGGCAAGCTGACCCTGCCCATCCTGGGCGGCATCGAGGTGCGCGGCTTCTACGACAACTCCGCCGACTTTGCCACCGGCGCCCAGACCGCCGACACCCTCAGTGTGGGCGCTACTATCCCGCTGTTCGCTGGCTTCAGCATCAACCCCTTCTACAACAACACCAACGTCAACGGTGCCCAGGTCTCCGGTGCTACCGGTCTTCAGTCGGGCATCAACGGCAACTACAACTTCTACGTCTACAACAACCTGGACGCCCGCTGGTCGTCGGGCTTCGGGGTGAAGCTGGTGCACAACGGGCGTGCCAGCAACGCTCTGATCTCGGGTCTGGATCTGAACCTGTGGTACCAGTCCTTCGCAGGCCCCAACGCCGGTACCGACATCCTGGCCAGCGCGGGCTACAACCTGAAGCTGGGCTTCGTGTCGCTGAACCCCATCGTGCGCTACCACAGCTTTGCTGCTAATACTCCGGCGCCGGGTAACCTCTCCACCACTGCCCTCAAGTACGGCATTGGGGTGACCACCGACCCGCTGGGCATCTTCTTCCGGCCCAGCCTGGAAGGGGCCTTTGCCGCCAACCAGATCACCGAAACCGCTCCTGGTTCCAACAACTCCAGCGAGACCTACTGGCGGGTGGGCCTGAACCTCAACGAGTTCCTGGCCACTGGTAGCGTGTTCAAGGTGGGCTACGCCAACTACAGCGCGACCAACGTGGTCTCGCCCAACCCCACCGCCACCACCCCGCAGCGCGGCTACGGCAACTTCCCCCTCTCCATCACCACCGACCGCGTCTTCACCTACCCCGGTGAAGTCCAGTTCCCCTGGAACCTGACCACCGGCTTTGGCACGGCCTCGGGCAGCGTGACCGGCCTCTACCTCGAGTGGAAGTACGGCAACCTGACCATGGCGGCCGCCTCGGCTGACCTGAAGGACGGCGGTGGTACCACTGTCAGCACCGGCACCGCCTTCAAGATTAGCTACGAAGTGAAGTTCTAATCGAACCCCCACTTCAGACCCCGCCCTTTGGGGCGGGGTTTTTTTGTGCACATTGTGTTCTGGTTTAGACAGAAAATATCCCCAAGAAGTAAATTGGCAATCTATGCCAGAACACCGGGGGTTTAGATGAGTCATGTGTTTCGCTACCAGGGCCCGGAGCCAAAAGGCGACCAGCCCCAGGCAATTGCCGCTCTGACGGAAGCCTTGAACGATGGCGAGCGCTTCGTGACCCTGCTGGGGGCCACCGGCACCGGCAAGACCGTTACCATGGCCAAGGTAATCGAGCGACTGGAACGCCCGGCCTTGGTGATGGCCCCCAACAAGGTGCTGGCTGCGCAACTGGCCGCCGAGTTCCGCGAGCTGTTCCCCGAGAACGCGGTGGAGTTCTTCATCAGCTACTACGACTACTACCAGCCCGAAGCCTACGTGCCGGGGCGCGATTTGTTCATCGAGAAGGATGCCGCCATCAACCCCGAGATCGAGCGCCTGCGCCACTCCACCACCCGCAGCCTGCTCACGCGGCGCGATGTGATTGTGGTGGCCTCGGTCTCGGCCATCTACGGCCTGGGGAGCCCCGAAGACTACAAGAACATGAGCCTGATTGTGGAGGTGGGGCAGGACTACCCCCGCGAAGCCCTGATTGAGCGGCTGGTGGACTTGCAGTACGAACGGGGCGACTTGCAACTGGAAGCGGGGCGCTTTAGGGCCAGGGGCGAGGTGCTCGAGGTCTGGCCGGCCTACGAGCAGGAGCCCATACGCATCGAGCTATTCGGCAACACCATCGACCGCGTCACGGTGGTGCACCCGGTGACGGGCGACCGGCTGAAAGATTTGCCGGGGTTTGTGCTTTTGGGAGCCAGCCACTATGCCACCCCGGAGTGGCGCTTGAAGCAGGCCATCCCGGAGATTCGCAGGGAGCTGGAGGAGCGCCTCAAGGTGTTCGAGGCCGAGGGCAAACTGCTGGAGGCCCAGCGGCTCAAGGAGCGCACCTTGTATGACCTGGAGATGCTCGAGGTCATGGGTACCTGCCCCGGTATCGAGAACTACAGCCGCTTTTTGTCCGGAAAAGCTCCCGGTGAAGCGCCCTACACCCTGCTGGACTACTTTCCCGAGGATTATCTGGTCTTCCTGGACGAGTCGCACGTGACTGCGCCGCAGCTTCGGGGGATGTACAACGGCGACTACATGCGCAAGAAAACCCTGGTGGACTACGGCTTCCGCCTGCCCAGTGCCCTCGACAACCGCCCCCTCAAGTTTGGCGAGATTTTAGAGCGGGTGGGGCAGATGGTCTTTGTATCGGCCACCCCGGGCCCCTACGAGCTGGAGGTCTCGGGCCGGGTGGTCGAGCAGATTATCCGCCCCACCGGTCTCCTGGATCCCCAGGTCACGGTCAAGCCTTCCCAGGGCCAGATCGAAGACCTAATGGGCGCCATCCGCACCCGCGCGGCGCGGGGCGAGCGCACCCTGGTAACCGTCCTGACCGTGCGCATGGCCGAGGAGCTCACGGCCTACCTGGTGGAGCATGGGGTGCGGGCCCGTTACCTGCACCACGAACTCGACGCCTTCGAGCGACAGGCCCTTTTACGTGACCTGCGGCTGGGCTACTTCGACGCCCTGGTGGGCATCAACCTGCTGCGCGAGGGGCTCGATTTGCCCGAGGTCTCGCTGGTGGCCATTCTGGACGCCGACAAGCAGGGCTTTTTGCGTTCCGAGCGCTCGCTCATCCAGACCATTGGCCGGGCCGCCCGCAACGTGGGGGGCGAGGTGTTTCTCTACGCCGACACGGTTTCGGACTCCATGCGGGCCGCCATTGAGGAGACCAACCGCCGCCGGGCCATCCAGGAAGCCTACAACGCCGCACACGGCATTACTCCGGCCACCATCCAGAAATCGGTGCGCAAGGTGGTCAAGCCCGAGGACTACGAGGCCGAGGCCGCCGAGATGGTGCTGGACGACCCCACTCTGCTCCAGAGCCTGCTGGAGCAGCTCGAGACCGAGATGTGGGCGGCCTCCGAGGCCCTCGACTTCGAGAAAGCCGCGTCCCTGCGCGACCAGATGCGTTCGCTCGAGGCCCGCCTCAAGGGCCTGCCCGAGCCCACCACCGCCGGGAAGGGTAAGCGGCGGCGTCGGCGCTAGCGGGTCTTGTACACTACATGCATGACGATTCGAGAGCGCATCCTCAAGCAGCTCGATGCCTTGAGCCCGGCTCAGCTTGCAGAGCTTCTGGACGACCTAGAGGCCCGTACCCGTCCGCCTTTGAACAAGGAAGCGGTGCTGGCCCTGCGAGAACCTATCCGGGCCCTGGCCCAGCGCTATGGGGTGGAGCGGCTGTGGTTGTTTGGTTCGGTGGTGCGGGGGACGGCGCAGGCGGGGAGCGACGTGGATTTCCTGGCCCAGTTTGCCCGAGCTAAGCTAGAAGACCGGCTTGATTTCAAGGAAGGCCTCGAGGCCCTCCTGGGTTGGCCTGTGGAGGTGGTAGAGGTGGCCCATCTTCACCCCGAGGTACAAGAAAGTATCTGGGCCGAGGCAGTAGAGCTGTGAAGAACCCCCGGCTTTACCTGCGGCAGATCCTTGAAGCCGCCAACTTTATACTGGAAACCGCGCACAGCCTACAGGACTTACAAAACTCCAAACTGATCCGCGATGCAGTGATTCGCAATTTCGAGGTCATGGGCGAGGCAGCCAAGCGCCTATCTCCCGCTTTTCGGATGCAGCACCCCCAGGTTCCCTGGCGCAGCCTGGCCGGGTTTCGGGATGTGCTCATTCACGACTAAGACGAGGTAGCGGTAGAGGTGGTGTGGGACGTTATCGAGAACAGCTTGCCCAAAGTGCAATTTGAAGTGGCGAATCTGCTTGACGAAGGCGCCGGCGGCCTCGAGGAGGATCGAGGTTCTAGCTAGAACTGAACAGCCGCCGGGAAGGGTAAGCGGCGGCGTCGGCGCTAGCCGATAATCTCTTCGGGCTTGAAGAAAATCCCGATCTCGCGGGCGGCGCTTTCGGGGCCATCGGAGCCGTGGATGATGTTCTCGTCCACGGTAGTAGCAAAGTCGGCGCGAATGGTGCCGGGGGCAGCCTCCCAGGGGCGGGTCGCGCCCATCAGGCGGCGCATCTCGGCAATGGCCCCTGGGCCCTCCACCACCATGGCGACCACCGGCCCACTGGTGATGAAGTTAACCAGCCCCTCAAAGAAGGGTTTGCCTTTGTGCTCGCCGTAGTGGGTCTCGGCTGTCTCGCGGGCAATGACCATTTTCTTCATCGCCACAATCTTGAAGCCTTTGCGCTCGATGCGGTTGATGATTTCGCCCGTTAGGCCCCGGCGCACGCCGTCGGGCTTGACCATGATGTAGGTGCGTTCCATACCGCAGTAGAGTTTACACGCTCGGAGCCAATTGCAGAAGGTCTGCGTCGCCGCCTGCCAATTTCCGGGTGCAAAGAAAAACCCTCCCCAAAGCGGGGAGGGTCATGCCCCATGCAGAGTTAGCGATTGGCCGGAGGGTTGGCCGGGGTGGAGGGGTTGCTCGGGGCGCTGGTGCCCGGCTGGTTTTCATTGGTTTTGGGTTCTTCCTTGGGGGTGAGCGAGGTCAGCACTTTTTGCAGGTTGTTTTCCACCTTGGCGGCCTTGCGCACCTCTTCTACCCATTTCTGGGCAGCTTCGGCCCGGCGGGTGGCCAGTACTTGTTGGCGGGCCTGCTCCTTCACTTCCTCGAAGGGGCGCAAAACTTCAGCCTTGCGGTCGTTGACGATCAGTACCTGATAGCTCCCATCCTCGAGCTTCACCACCTCGCTCACCTCGCCCAGCGGGCCTTTGGGGAAGCTACCCCGGGTCAGGAAGACCAGCCGGTTGGGCACGGGGGGCATGGTACCTGGGTTGACCACGCCAAAGTCCTGTAGCGTGCCCCCGTTGGCCTTGGCTAAGTCTTCCAGCTTGCCGCCCTTGAGGGCCGCGGCCCGGAAGGCCTCGGCCTTGGCCTTGTCTTCCTTCTTGAAGTTCACCGCCTGTACCTTGGCCGAGGCCGGGATGGTGAAGTTGGCCAGGTTGGCGTCGTAGAACTTGCGAACGTCGGCGTCCGAGACGGCAATATTGCGGGTTTGCCAGAGTTGGGCCTGGTTGGCAATGTCGGTCTTGGAGCCGAAGAAGGGCTGGCCCAGGCCTTTGGCGGCCTGGTAGACGACCTCTCGGCTGATTAGCTGCTCGAGGGTTTGGGGCATGAAGAACTGCACGGCCAGCTCCCCCAGGCCCTGTTGTAGCAGCTGGGGCACCTGCTGGTTGGCAAAGACCGACTGGGTTACTTCGGCCAGCCTGATTTCGGTCTCGCCCACTTTGGCCACCACCGGGTTCTCAAACTTGAAGGTAGCCCCTTCGGCAAACTTCACGTTGGCCTTTTTTCGCAGCTCCTCGATGTAGGCTTCCAGTGCACCCTGGCCTTTGATGCGCTTGGCATCTTCCTTGACCCGATCCTTCACTTCTTCAAACTTCACGTCGCCGGCGGGCAGGTACTTCTCCACCTTTACAATGTAGAAGCGGCCTCCGGCCTCGATGGGCTTGCTGATCTGGCCATCGCGCAGCTTGAACACGGCATCGGCCACGGCATTGGGGAAGACTACCCGGGTCACGGGGCCGGGTTCGCTCTTGCCGGCCTCGGCGCCCAGGGCCCCGCCTTGTTCGGCGTTGAGCTTGGAGTTGGCCTTGGCAATGGCGGCAAAGTCGGCACCGGAAGCGCTGACCTCGGCATAGATTTTATCGGCCGTGGCTTTGTCGTCGAGCACAATCTGGCGGGCCTGAACGCGCTCTTCGTTTTTGTACTGGTCGCGGTTGAGCTCAAAGTAGAGGCGCATCTCTTCTTCAGTGGGCTCGGCTTTTTTCTGGATGTCCTCGATGCGTTTATTGATGCGAATCTGATCGCGCAATTCGTTGCGCAGTTGCGAGTCGGTATAGCCTACCTGGGTCAGGAAGCGGTCGTAGTCTTCCTTCTTTTGCAGGCCGAAGCGTTCTTTGATGGTGTCGAGTTCCTTCTTGAGCTCCCCACTGGAAACCCCAATACGGGCCGTATCTTGCAGAAGCGCATTGGTGATGACAAAGCGCTCGCCAAAGTTGACATCGGCCAGATTCTTCAGAAGCCCCTGGGGATTGGTGCTCAAGATGGGGTCATTCTGCTGGGCCCGGGCCAGGTCTAGCTCGTAGACCGGGCGGCCATTCACGGTGAACTCGGTCTTGCCCTGGGTACTGCGCTGGCCCTGGGGCGTAAACAGCAGGACCGAGCCCACCACAAAAGCCAGGGCCAGAACCCCGAAGATAATCGCAACAACCCGTCTGTTGATTCCAAACACTTGACTGCCTCCTCTGTGCGGTGCTACCCTTCTGTGTGCTTATGCACCCGTAGCTCAGTGGATAGAGCGTTCGCCTCCGGAGCGAAAGGCCACAGGTTCGAGTCCTGTCGGGTGCGCCATCTTCATCTTCCCTGGGTCGGGCTGAGCCCGGCCTTTTTTCCGGTAGCATCGCCCCACTGAGCTCTTTGTACCCTGACTTGGTAAGACCAGGGTTAAGTGTCAGCGAACCTACACCAAGGGCCGATTGTAGCATATCCGGCGATTGGGCTTTACGATTTGTCGGGGATATTGCCTGGGTTCTAATCGGGGTTCCCGCGAATACCGCAGACTGCTTATGCCTGCCCCCTTTCCCCAGCCCAAAGACCTGCGCGAAGCCGCCGCGATGCAGAAGTCGTTGGCGGAGGCGGTGATCTTACGAGGGAATCCAGAGTTTGCTCGCTATGTTGCCGCCCTGGATGCTTCCCACCCGACCCGCTTTTCCAGGCAGAAAGGCCCCTCGATAGCGGCGGCGGTGTTGTGGGATAAGGAGAAGGGAGAGGTGCTCGAGGTCGCCACGGCGCAAATGGACGAGGCCCCGCTATTTCCCTACGTACCCGGTTTTTTGTCCTTCCGTGAAGCCCCGCTCTATCTGGCTGCACTGGCCCAGCTATCCCGCCCGCCCGAGGTGCTGCTGGTCGATGGGCAGGGGATTGCCCACCCCAGGCGGCTGGGGATTGCAGCCCACCTGGGGGTGCATCTGGATCTGCCGGCCATTGGGGTCGCCAAGACCTTGCTGTTTGGTAAACCGGAGGCTGAACTACCCCAGGAAGCCGGTTCGGCGGTACGGTTAATGAATGGCAATGTGCAGATCGGCTGGGTCTATCGCAGCCGCACAGGGGTAAGACCGCTCTTTATCTCGCCTGGACACCGGGTGGGCATGAAAGAAAGCCTGGCCTTTGTGCGTCTGTTCGCAGGCAAACATCGCCTACCCGAACCCCTGCGTCTGGCGCACCAGGAAGCCGGAGCGCGGCGGCGGCTGGCGGCACACGAATGAAGGCCGGTACGGCGCGCTGGGGGCAATGTGAATTGGACTCACATTAAGTCTGGCGACCTAAACTAGGGTTTTTAATGTACTTTATTTCGTCAATCAAAGTGAAAAACCCGAGGAGGTCAAGATGCAAAAGGTTTCACGCCGTCAAGCGCTCAAGCTGTTGGGTACTACCGGTGCAGTGGCTGCCGCCGGTACACTACCCGCCATGGCCCAACAGACCCCAGCCATGCCCAATGGGTCTGGCTTCTATCGCTTCAAGCTGGGGGACTACACCCTTACGGTACTGAGCGACGGCCAGACCCCTCCCGGCAACGCCTTCCCCAACTGGGGCGCCACCCCCGGCAAGCAGGCCGAGTTCGAGGCTGCGCTGCGGGAAAACTTCCTCGAGCCGACCCAGTTCATTAACAACTTCAACCCCATGGTTATCGATACTGGGCGGGCCAAGATTTTAATCGACACCGGGCGGGGCCAGGCTGGGCAGCTCCTGGCCCACATGGCCAACGCCGGCCTGCGGCCTGCCGATATCAACACCGTCTTCATTACCCATGGCCACGGCGACCATATCGGCGGCCTGTTGCGCGATGGCCAGCCGGTTTTCGCCAACGCACAGCACATCATTGGCGAGACCGAACTACAGTTTTGGCTCTCCCAGGCCAACCCTCCGGCCAACCTGGTAGCCCTGCGCGACCGCTTTACCCGCGTGCGCTCTGGGGCTGAAATTGCGCCGGGCGTGACCGCTGTGGATACCCCCGGTCATACCGTGGGTCACCTGGCTGTACAGATCACCTCGGGGGGTCGGACGCTTTGGCACCTGGGCGACGCTGGCGGGCACTACATTCTTTCCTTACGCTTCCCCGACCACTACCTGGGTTTCGACGCCAACCCCCAGCAAGCCGTGGCCACCCGGGCGCGGCTGTGGCAGGCTGCTGCCGCCGACCGCATTGCGGTGGTGGGCTATCACTTTGCCTGGCCGGGGGTGGGCTACGTGCGTCGGGCGGGCAATGCCTACGAGTACGTGCCGGCATTTTTTGTCTTCTAGGCCGATAGCTGATGGCTCATAGCGGATAGCTTTGGCCTTGAAAGCCCTCCTCGAGCCTTCGGGGAGGGTTTTATACCAGATTCGGTTAGTTCGTCACCAAAGGGTGACGAACTAACCCGACCGAAGTTATCCGCGTAGCGGAGGGCGATACCGCCCCTTGGAAGGGAGACGCTTTCTTCGCCGACCGACAGTGAAGGGCCATCGGCCCCCGGCTAGCGCCGGTACTCAAGGGAGGGGTGTGCTCTAGGATTCAAAAAGACAGCCTCTGGTGTTTTTGGTTTTGTAAACTGTCTTTTTGAATCCGGTATTAGCTGCGCCATATTGAGTGGGTCAAGTTTCTATCGCGCACTTCACAGACGTTGCCGCCCGCGAAAACGAGAATGCGCTCGGGCCCAGACGCATGTTATGCACCCAAGCGTGGGCCGGGCCCGGCCCACGGGTGCTTGGGTTTCGAGTTTCCGGGCGGCAACTGTCCTGTCTGGGACAAAGGATTTCTAACCCTGGGGCAATTCGTTCTTTGTGAAGAGCGCTCTAAAGCACGTCTGCTTAGCGGCACGGTCAAAGGTGCAGTATCCGGATGTATGCCGAGTCGGATGCAGTGATCAATGGACTGCATAAGCATTTTATACTTTTGTTACGACCCAGGCCGTACAATCAAAGTCAAAGCAAAGGAGAAGCCTATGCAGTCCACCATGATGGATTTTCCCCTAACCTTAGCCCACCTGCTCGAGCGGGCCGGCAAGCTCTTTCCCAAAGAAGAAATCGTGACCCGCCTGCCCGACAAATCGCTGCACCGTTACACCTTTGGCGATTTTTACCGGCGTTCCCGCCAACTAGCTTCGGCCTTGCAGAAGGCGGGCCTGCAGAAGGGTGACCGGGTGGCCACCCTTTCCTGGAACACCTACGCGCACCTCGAGGCCTACTTCGGCATCCCGGTGGCGGGCGGGGTGCTGCACCCCCTCAATCTGCGGCTGCACCCCTCCGATATTGCCTACATCATTAACCACGCCCAGGACAAAATCCTGATTGTGGACGACGTGCTCCTCAAGCTCTACGAGGCGGTCAGGGAGCACGTAAAGCTCGAGCGGGTGCTGGTGGTGCCCCTCTCGGGCCAGCCGGTGCCGGAGGGTCTGGAAAGCTACGAGGACTTCCTGGCCTCAGGTGACCCTGGTTTTGCCTATCCCAGCCTCGACGAGCGCGATGCTGCCGGGATGTGCTACACCTCCGGCACTACCGGGAAGCCCAAGGGGGTGGTGTATTCGCACCGCTCGATTGTGCTGCACAGCCTGGGTTCGGCCCTGCCGGATGCGCTGAACCTGGCCAGTACCGATGTGTTGCTGCCGGTGGTGCCCATGTTTCATGTGCTGGCCTGGGGGCTGCCCTTTACCGGGGTAATGACAGGTAGCAAGCTGGTGATGCCGGGGCCGCACCTGGACGCCGAGAGTTTACTGGACCTGTACGAATCGGAACACGTGACCAAAACTGCCGGCGTACCAACCATCTGGTTGGGGGTCTTGCAGGCGCTGCAAAAGGAGCCAGGGCGCTGGAAGCTGGAACCCATGGAGATGGTGGTGGGCGGCTCGGCAGCCCCCGAAGCCATGATTCGGGCTTTTGACCGGTTTGGTTTGAGGGTGCTGCACGCCTGGGGCATGACCGAGATGAGCCCCCTGGGTACCACCAGCCGCTTGAAGCGTCATCTGCGGGGTGATGCCGAAGTGGAGTACCGCTACCGGGCTAAGCAGGGCGTGCCAACCCCCCTGGTGGAGATCCGGGCGGTGGGTGAGCAGGGCGAGGTGCCCTGGGATGGGCAGTCGCTGGGAGAATTGCAGGTGCGCGGGCCCTGGGTGGCCAAAAGCTACTACAACCTCGAGGAAGAGTCGGACAAGTGGACCCCGGACGGCTGGTTCCGCACCGGCGATGTGGTGGCCATCGACCCCGAGGGCTACATCCGGATTGCCGACCGCACCAAAGACCTGATCAAGTCCGGGGGCGAGTGGATTAGCTCGATCGACCTCGAGAATGCCCTGATGGCCCACCCGGCGGTGAAGGAGGCCGCCGTCATCGCTATCCCCGACCCCAAGTGGGATGAGCGCCCCCTGGCTGCCATCGTACTGAAGGAAGGGCAGAGTGTGACCCCCGAGGAGCTGCGGACTTTCCTCGAGCCCCGCTTTGCCAAGTGGTGGCTGCCCGATGCCTATGTGTTTGTGGATGAAATCCCCCGCACCAGCACCGGCAAGTTCCTGAAGTCCAGGCTGCGCGAGCAGTTCAAAGAATATAAAGCCCAGGCCGCCTCGCAGTGAGGGTCTCCACGCGCACAGTTTGATTTGACTATTCCCATATGGAACACTACCATGTTTTATATGGAAACCGGCCTCGAGCTTCGCTTTGATTTTTCTCCCCACGACGTAGCCAGCGTGCGGGAGGGTTTGCCCGCCCGGCTGATTGGCGAGATTGCCCAGCGATACGGTCTGAACCAGCAGGATATCCTGGAAGCGGCGGGGATCCCACGCAGCAGCGCACACCGCTATAAGGGCTTGGGGCGTCTGAACCGCGAGCAGTCCAATCGTCTGTACAAAGTGATTTACCTGCTTCGGCGGGCGGAGGAATTGTTTGGTTCTGCGAAACTGGCGGCAAACTGGATGAACAGCCCCAAGGTGTTTTTGCACAACGCCAGTCCGCTGCGTTACCTCGACACCGAGCCTGGCTTTAGGGCGGTCGAGCACCTACTGGGGCGTTTGGAAGATGGCCTGGTCACATGAAGGCCTGGAGGATTGCCTCGCGCAAGTATGCCCACGCAGCTTTCACCGGTGAGGGAGCAGCCCGTAGCCCAGGCCGCTGGAACCAAAGTGGGGTTCCGGTGGTGTATCTGGCGGGCAGCCAGGCCACCGGAATCCTGGAAATATTGGTGCATGTCAACGAGCGGGCTTTTCTGACTGCGTTTGTGTCCATCGAAATCGAGGTTCCCAATAGGCACATCGAAACTTTGCAGCAGTTGCCACCGGACTGGCAGCAACTGCCCGAACCGTATCCGACATCCACCCAGCAACTCGGCAGCGAGTGGGCACAGAGCTTGCGTTCGCTGGCGCTCAAAGTGCCTTCGGCAGTTGTGCCCAGCGAGTTCAACTTGTTGCTCAACCCCAGACACCCGGCCATGTCCGAGGTACGGTTGGGCGAACCCCAAGACCTCTGGCTTGACCCACGTCTGCTCGATTAGAGCGCTCTTCACATACAGTGAGGGGCGCGATAAGGGAGGGTGACGGATGGTTGGGTGCTGAGAGTCTACCGAAGTATTTCTACTGTTTCGCATTTCGTGCTACTGCGGCGTATATTCTAGCCATGTCCAGCGCTATAGACCGCTTCTTGCAAGAAAACCTCGAGGCCTACCTGCAGCAAACCATCCGCCTCTGCGCCCAGCCGAGCGTGTCAGCCACAGGCGAGGGGGTGGAAGCCTGTGCTGGCCTGGTGAAGCAGACCTTACAACAACACGGCTTCCAGACCTGGAAGATCGAGGGCTATGGCAACCCGGTGATTGTGGGCCGGGCCAGGGGCCGATCCGAACGTACCCTGCTTTTTTACAACCACTACGACGTGCAACCCCCCGAGCCGCTGGAGCTGTGGGACTCCCCCCCCTTTGAGCCGCAAATCCGCGAGGGCAAGCTCTTTGCCCGTGGCGCCAAGGACGACAAGGGCGAGTTCATGGCTCGCCTGGCGGCGGTGGATGCGGTGCGGGCCGCCCATGGGGGCGAGCTGCCCTGCGGGGTGCTGTTTGTGGTGGAGGGCAACGAGGAGGTCGGCAGCCCCGGCATCGCCCGGTTTGTGCAAGACCACCTGGACTTACTCCGCTGTGACGGGGCCATCTGGGAGGAAGGCGGCATCGACTTCGAGGAGCGGCCTGGCACGTCGCTCGGACGACGGGGCATTCTGGCAGTCGAGCTGGAAGTCCAGACCCTCTCCCGCGATGCCCACTCCGGCAGCGCCCACATCCTGCCCAGCGCAGCCTGGCGGATGGTGCGGGTGCTGGCCTCACTCAAGGACGAAAACGAACGCATCCTGATTCCCGGCTTCTACGACGACGTGAAGCCCATCTCGGAACTCGATCTGGAGTTGCTGCGCCGCCTGCCCGACAACGAACCCTACCTGCGCGCGACCTTCGAGGTGCGCGGGTTTGTGGGGGGGCTTACCGGCTTCGAGCTCAAAAAGGCCGTTTTCAACCCCACCTGCAACATCCAGGGCATCACCACCGGCTACCAGGGCCCGGGTAACAAGACCGTCATTCCGGCCAAAGCCTCGGCCAAGCTGGACTTCCGCCTGGTGCCCAACCAGGATCCCACCGACATCCTGAAAAAACTACGCACCCACCTCGACGCCGAGGGCTTTACCGACGTGCGCATCACCTATACCGACTACATGTTCCCCGCCAGGTCGGAGGCCGACCACCCCCTGGTGCGGCTGGCCGCAAAGGCCGCCGAGGAGGTCTACCAGAAGCCCTACCAGCTTATCCCCCTCACCGGCGGCAGCTCGCCCGTTTATGCCTTTGCCAGGCCCCTCGGCATCCCGGTTATTGATGCGGGGGTGGGCTTTGGCATTACCAACCGCACCCACGCCCCCAACGAGAACATTCGTATCCAGGACTTCCACAACGCTGCGCGGCACATCGCCCGGATTCTGGATGGCTTTGCTGGAATTTGGGGGTAGCCTGAAGCGGTAGGCTGAAAGCCCCACGCCGGCAGGGCAGGACGGCATCTGGGGCCGCGCAAGCTCAGGTGCAGCTTTACGGGACTTGCGTAGAATAAGTTTGTGATCCACATTCTCGACCTTCATGACCGGGCCCCCAGGGTGATTGCCTCGTTTGTGCTGGAAACAAAGGCGGGACCGGTGCTTTTTGAAACCGGGCCCGAGTCGCGCTTCTCGGTGCTCCTGGATGGCCTCAATGCGCTGGGCTATGCGGCCTCGGACATTCGGCATGTGTTCGTGACCCACATCCACCTCGACCACGCCGGGGCGGCCTGGCGTATGGCCGAGCGAGGGGCCACCATCTACGTCCACCCCAGAGGAGCGCCCCACCTGATAGACCCCAGCAAGCTCTGGGCCTCGGCCACGCGCATCTACGGCGAGCAGATGGAAGCCCTGTGGGGCCGGATGGGCTATGTGCCGGAGGAGCAGGTCGAGATTATCGAGGATGGCGAGGTCTTTCGGGTGGGCGAGTTCGAGATCAAGGCCCTCGAGACCCCCGGCCATGCCTACCACCACCACGCTTTTTTGATTGGCGACGCGTTGATTGGGGGTGATGTGACGGGGGTGAAGATCGGGCGCGGCCCGGTGCTGCCGCCCTGCCCCCCGCCGGAGATTCACATCGAAACCTGGCTTCAGTCCATTGCCAAAATCCGTACCCTGAACCCCCGCAAGCTCTACCTGACCCACTTTGGCCAGACCGAGGACGTAGCAGCGCACCTGAGCGCTCTGGAAGCCAAACTGCTGGAGTGGGCCGACTGGATCAAGCAAAAGCTCAAGGCCGGCCAAACCCGCGAGCAGATGGTGCTCGAGTTTGAAGCCTACGTGGCCGCTACCCTGCGGGCTGCGGGCCTCTCCGAAGAAGAGGTGCAGGAGTACGAGTTTGCCGACCCCTCCTGGATGAGCGTGGACGGGCTGGTGCGCTACTGGAACAAGCACCATCCGGAAGAGGTGATGTCGTAGAGTTGATGCAATGCGAAGGATTGTCGGAGCGGTTTATGTCTCGCTGGACGGCGTGATGCAAGCCCCCGGCGGGCCGGAGGAGGACACCAGTGGGGGCTTTGCGCTGGGAGGCTGGATCTGGGCCTATTCCGACGATACCACCCGTGAGATAGTGCGGAGCTACTTGCTGGGGCCGCCCTACGAGCTGCTGCTGGGGCGCAGGACCTACGACATTTTTGCGGCCTACTGGCCCCAGGTGCCCCCGGACAACCCCATTGCGGCACGGTTCAACCCCACAGCCAAGTATGTGCTCACCAGCCGCGACCTGAGCCCCCCGTGGCACAACAGCCACCGGCTGAGCGGCCTGGAAGCGGTGCGGGCGCTCAAGGCCACCCCGGGCCCCGACCTGCTGGTACAGGGGAGTTCGACGCTCTACCCCCAACTGCTGGGGGCGGGCTTGCTGGATCGGTTGATTGTTCAGATATTCCCGATAACGCTGGGCCAGGGTAAGCGGCTCTTTGGCCAGGGAACACCGCCCGCAAGCCTGAAGCTGGTGAACAGCGTGGCCTCGAGCACCGGCGTCCTGATGGCGACATATGAGCCCACGGGCCAGATGCCGCCCGTGTCGTCTTTGTCGTGAGGGGCGCATCGGGGGTGGCTTGTGCGGATGGGCTAGAATAATGATATGGTCAAGCAAAAATACGTCTATTGGCAGGAAGACGACCTGTGGCTGGGCTACCTGGAGGAATTCCCGGATTACTGGACACAAGGACAGTCCGAGGCAGAGCTCAGAGAAAACCTGATTGACCTGTATAAAGAGCTTACCGGCGGGCATATTCCCAATGTGCGCCGGGTGGCCGAGCTCGAGGTTGCGTGAAACGAAGAGACCTGATTCGAAAGCTGGAGGAAATGGGCTGTCAATTTATACGGCATGGGGGCAACCACGACTGGTACCAAAATCCCCATACCAAAGTGTCGCAGCCCATCCCAAGGCACCGTGAGATTAACGAGCGCCTTGCACAACACATCCTCAAAATGCTCTCAGACGAAACCTAAACTGGCCTCGACAGGGCCGATTGGGTAGATTCCTAGCAGCACAGCGAAAGTTATATTTTGGACAAACATGAACACCATCGCCGCAGACTTAGAAGGCACCCTCACCACCGGCGAAACCTGGCGGGGTATGGCGGCCTGGATGCAGGCCCACGGGCGGGCCGGGCAGTACCAGCGGTTTTTCTATCGGAATCTGCCAGGTGCAGTTGCTGCAAAAATGGGCTGGATAGACAAACGGGCCTTCCAGGATCGCTTTATGGAAGGGGCCGCCGGGCTTTTGGCCGGCCTCAACCAGGAAGAGCTGGTGGCGGTAAGCGAGTGGGTGGTCACCAACGAACTCTGGCCCAGGCGGCGGCTCCAGGTGCTCGACGAACTTCAGAAGATTCAGCAGCAGGGGCGCCGCCTGGTGCTGTGCTCGGCCACCTTCCAGCCCATTCTGGAAGCCTTTGCCCGGCGATTGGGCGAGGGGGTGGTGGCCCTGGGGACACCCCTCGAGATCGAAGGCGGCATCTTTACCGGGCGGCTGCGGGGGCCGGTGCGCTCGGGGGTGCACAAAGCCGAGCACCTGCGCAAGCTGCTGCGCGGCGAGGCCCTCTTTGCGGCCTACGGCGATAGCCTGCCCGACCTGCCCATGCTCGAGCTGGCCGAAGAGCCGGTAGCGGTGTATCCCGAACCCAGGCTGCGCGAACTGGCCAAAAAGCGCAACTGGAGGATCATCGAATGAGCCATTTCCCATTGCCACGCCCGGCCCGGATCGCGGTGATGGCCTCGGGGCGGGGGAGCAACCTGGAGGCTTTGCTAAAGGCTTTCCCCCACGACAACCCGTTGGGTCACATCGTGCTGGTCATCTCCGATAAACGCGAGGCTTTGGCCTTGCAAAAAGCCGTCGAAGCCCAGGTCGAGGCCGAATACGTACCCTGGCCCAAGAGCCGCGACCAGGGGGTGGCCTACAAAACCGGGCGCGAGCAGTTCGAGCGGGTCGCAGGCCAGCTCCTGCACGAACACCGCATAGACCTGATTCTCTTGGCGGGTTTTATGCGCCTGCTTTCGCCAGCGTTTGTGCAGGCCTGGCAGGGGCGCATCCTCAACATTCACCCCTCGCTACTGCCACAGTTTCCGGGGCTAAACGCCCAGCGCCAGGCTTTGGAGGCCGGGGTGTCTGAGTCGGGCTGTACGGTGCATTTTGTGGATGCCGGCATGGACACCGGCCCCATCATCTTGCAGCGCCGGGTGCCGGTACTGCCGGGCGATACCGAGGAAACCCTAGCCGCTCGCATCCTCGAGCAAGAACACCTGGCCTACCCCGAGGCGGTGCGAAGGGTGTTGCAGGGAAGGGTATAAGGCGCAGAGCAGCTATATCTTTGTCCAGACCCCTACCCCCTGCTCCCCAACCCCTGTTATTCTTGGCTGCGTGAAAGTCTTGGTAGTGGGTTCGGGTGGGCGCGAACATGCAATGTGCTGGAAGGTAGCGCAGTCGCCGCTGGTCAGTGAACTTTATGCCGCGCCAGGCAACCCCGGCATGGCTGAGCTGGCCGAGTGCGTTCCTTGGGATGGCGATGTGGGCCAACTGGCCGAGTGGGCCGACCAGGAGGGCATCGAACTGGCCCTGGTGGGGCCTGAGGCGCCTTTGGTGGAGGGGATTGCCGATGCGTTTTTGGCCAGGGGACTCAAAATTTTCGGGCCTACCCAACAAGCTGCCATGATTGAGGGCTCCAAGGCTTTTGCCAAGGGGCTGATGGAGCGCCTGGGCATTCCTACCGCCAGGCACAAGACCTTCAGCGATGTGCTGGATGCGCTTTCCTACCTCGAGACGGTGGGGGCCCCCATCGTGGTCAAGGATTCCGGCCTGGCCGCTGGCAAAGGGGTCACGGTAGCCACCAGCCTCCAGCAAGCCAAGCAAGCTGTGGCCAACATTCTTTCGGGAGCCGAGCAGGCCGAGGTTGTCATCGAGGAGTTTTTGAGCGGTCCGGAAGTAACCGTGCTGGCCGTGACCGATGGCATAACCATCCGGCCCCTGCTGCCCTCGCAGGATCACAAGCGCCTGCAAGACGGCGACACCGGCCCCATGACCGGCGGTATGGGCGCCATCTGCCCTTATCCCCTGGCTTCGGGCCTGATGACCGAGATTCTAGAGCGGGTACTCAAGCCGCTGGTAGATGGCCTCAGGGCCGAGGGAATTGTCTACAAGGGGGTTATTTACGCCGGTCTGATGCTGACCGACGAGGGTCCCAAGGTGCTGGAGTTCAACGCCCGCTTTGGCGACCCCGAGTGTCAGGCCATTCTGCCCCTCTTGAAAACCGACCTGCTCGAGCTGGCCCTGGCGGTGGTAGAGGGCCGCCTGCACGAGGTAAAGCTCGAGTGGCACCCCCGGGCTTCGGCCTGCGTGGTGATGGCCGCGCCGGGCTACCCCGACGACCCCCACAAAGGCCTGCCCCTATCCCTCCCC
>NZ_QWKY01000070.1 GCF_003574035.1 Meiothermus hypogaeus
CGAGGGCCACCCTCAGGAACATCAAGCTCAACCTCTTCTGGGCCTTCGCCTACAACGTCGTGCTGATCCCGGTGGCCGCAGGCGTGCTCTACCCGCTGAACGGCTGGCTGCTCTCGCCAGTGCTGGCCGGGGCGGCGATGGGTCTGTCTTCGGTGTTCGTGCTCTCCAACGCGCTCAGATTGCGGGCGTTCAAGCCGCTTTTTGAGCCCAGGGCCCAGGTACCCGTTGTAAGGGCAGCGCTTGCTTGATAGCGAGGAGGATATGCAAAAAGTGTGAGGAATGTTCTTGGTGCTGTTGCTTGCAGGGGGCCTGGCCCAGACCGATCACGCCGGACACGGCAGCATGGCCATACAGTCCATGAGCAAACTTACTATAGGCACTTCTTACCCATAGGACAGCTGTTATGCGGCTCGGGGCAGGTTGGGTATTCGAAGCCTTAGGCCCTACCCCTTGATACAGATGAGAGGCTCGAGCCGGGCTACCTTGCGCGAGAGCCCTGCGGCGTGGGCGGCGTCTACCACGGCCGTTACATCCTTGTAGGCGCCGGGGGCCTCCTCGGCCACGCCCCGGGGCGAAGGGCTGCGCACGATGATGCCCCGCTGGCCCAGCTCCCGCACCAGCTCCTTGCCGCGCCACTGCTTGAGGGCCTGGTGGCGGCTCATGGCCCGTCCGGCCCCGTGGCAGGAGGAACTTAGCGACCGAGCTTCACCCTCTGGCGTGCCCACCAGAATATACGAGGCGGTGCCCATCGTCCCCCCGATCAAGACCGGCTGGCCCACCGCCCTGAAGGCTTCGGGTAGGGCCGGGTGGCCGGGGCCAAAGGCCCGGGTGGCCCCCTTGCGGTGGACATACAGGCGCTGGGGCTTTCCCTCGATGAGGTGTTCCTCGAGCTTGGCGGTGTTGTGTGAGACATCGTAAATCAGGCGCAAATCGGCCCTGGGTAGCAGGTAGGCAAAGGCCTCGCGGGCCAGGTGGGTCAGGATCTGCCGGTTGGCCAGGGCGCAGTTGATGGCGGCCCGCATGGCCCCCAGGTAGGCCTGGCCTTCCTCGGACTGGATGGGGGCGCAGGCGAGCTCGAGGTCGGCGAGCTCCAGGCCATACTTGTGGGCGGCCTCTACCATTTGCCTGCTATAGTCGGTAGCGACCTGGTGGCCCAGCCCCCTCGAGCCGCTGTGAATGCTGACCAGCACATCGCCCACCGCCACCCCAAAAGCCTCGGCGACCCTGGTGTCAAACACCTCGGTCACCTGCTGCACCTCGAGGTAGTGGTTGCCCGAGCCCAGGGTGCCCATCTCGTCAGCCTGCCGGCGCTTGGCCTGCAGGGAGATCAGCTCGGGCCGGGCCCCTTCCATGCGGCCATGCTCCTCGATGCGCTCGAGGTCTTCGGGCCTGCCGTAGCCCTGCTTAACCGCCCACTCGGCCCCGCCTTGCAGCATAGCGTCCATTTCGGCGGGCTCCAGGTGAATCTTGCCGATGCTCCCCACCCCAGCCGGCACATGGCGAAAGAGCCCCTGGGCCAGGTCTTCCTTGATGGGCTCGATATCCTCGACCGTCAGACCGGTGTGCATTGTGCGCACCCCACAGGAAATATCGAACCCCACCCCGCCCGCCGAGACCACGCCATCGTCTTCCCGGAAGGCTGCCACCCCCCCAATCGGAAAGCCATACCCCCAGTGGGCATCCGGCATGGCGTACACAGCCTGCACAATGCCCGGCAGGCTGGCCACGTTGGCCATCTGCTCCAGTACCTTGTCGTCCATCTCGCGCAACAGGGCCTCGTTGGCGTACAGAATGCCCGGTACGCGCATGGGTGGGCTGGCTTCTAGCCACCACTCAAACGCAGATTTTTGAGTGAGACGGGTTGTGTCCATGCACCCTCCTCAGACATCTACCACACACTGCACCACCCAGTGGCCCTGTGGGTCTTGTTTGACCTCGAGCTCGCTGTAGGTCGCCCCCTTTACCTCCACTGCGGGCTGGTGTCGCAGGGGGTCTACCGGCTCTCCCCAGGCCAGCGCGTGAAGGCTCAAGGCTCCCCCCAGGTCGGGCGGGCTCAGGTGCACCTCGAACTGAGCAAAAATCATCCGCCGGGTGGCCATCTCGTAAATGAGCCGATTGAGCCAGTCCACCAGCAGAAGCGAGACCCGCGGGGCCTCACACTCAATCTCCACGGCCTGGATGGGCCGTACCCGAGCGGGGTCGGTAATGACGGCAGTGAGGGCCAGGGCCGCCTGCTCAAAGGCCTTGTCCAGGGTCGGGCCGATCCCCCGCACCCCTATGTCGGCCTGGTGGTAAAAGTGCTCCCAGCGCCCAAGCTGCGTGGTCATAGGGCCCCCTCGCAATCAAGGTAGGGTGGGGTCGTTACCAGGGCATTACCACGGGGCTCGAGGAGGTGTGAATGGACAAGACAACAAGTGGCCTGAATTTTGTTGGTAAAGACCTAGGTACACGACAAAACTTGCGAGAAGCGCATAGGAGCTGATAAAGATAGGGACTGCCCCGCCAGAGGTAGTCCCATGAATGATTGTAGTGAGCTGATAGAAGTTTTGCGGCCCACCTGAACTGGCATCGAGCTAGACTGCGTTTTCTGACTGCCTTCGTCCTGGCTTTAATCCGGGTTGGCAGTGTTAACCTGGCCCAGGTCGCTCTGGGGTTGAACCCATGGGTCAGATCGCCTCCAACTACCGCCGTTGCCAAAGGTTTCTCGCTGAGTTTAGCTTCGATCAGGAAACTATTGGGCGCCTGATTCTGCAGCTATTACCCCAGGACACCCTGTGCCTTTGCCTGGATCGCACCGAGTGGAAGTTTGGTCGGGTCAGCATCAACCTGTTGTTCATTGGGGTGGCACATCAGGGGGTAGCCTACCCCCTGGTGTGGTGCTTTTTGGGCAAGGCGGGCAGCAGTAGCCTGCGGGAGCGACTGCGATTGCTCCGACGGCTGCTCTCCTTCTTACCCAAAGAGCGCATCCAGACCCTCCTCGCGGATCGGGAGTTTGCCTGCACTGGCTTCTTGCGCTACCTGCGCTGGCACAAACTGCCTTACACCTTGCGGATCAAAGCAGGTAGTCGGGTAAGCTACCGAGGGAAAAGTCGGCCCGCCCTACAGTTGTTCCGGCATCTGCGCTATGGGCAGTGGGAAGCCTTACCCAAGCCAGTCAAACTCTGGGGGCAACGAACTTATCTGATGGGCGGTTATCTCAAGACCGGGGAATACCTGCTTCTGATTACCCAGGCCGATCCACAACAGGCTCACCTCCGCTACGCCGGGCGCTGGGAGATCGAAACCCTCTTCAAAGCCTTCAAGTCGCAAGGCTTCGACTTCGAATCCACCCACCTGACCCGGGCTGAGCGGCTCGAATCGCTCATCGCTTTGATGAGCATAGCCCTGGTCTGGGCGCATAAGGTGGGAGAATGGCTCTCCCAAACCAAACCCATACCCCTCAAGAACCGTGCCCAGGCTCATACCGACCCCACCCACAAGGCCCGCAAGCTCTACTCCACCTTTCGCTATGGGCTTGACCATTTACGCCAGCTTCTATTTGCTGCAGAAGCCAGGAAAAACGAACTGCACGCTTGTATGAGGCTTTTGTCGTGTACCTAGGGTAAAGACATTGCCAAGGTGCAAATTTCTTCCACTTGCCCAGTTTTATACCGATAATGGGTTTATGAGCCACGAAAGCCAGTTGAGCGCTGCCCTGAAGCTTTACGCCGACTCGGTCGGCAGGTTCATGTTGAACCAACTTAGGAAGGCCCACGGGAATGGCCAGGGTTTGGTAGAGGCCTTCCTTGGATCACTCAGTGAAGGTAGACGCAGTCAGGTACTGGAAGACCTAAAGCGCGGAAAAACACTTGAAGACGTTATTGACATCAATCATTTCAAGGACTTGTTTCTGGGTCAGCGCGAGATATTTAGAGCCATTTTTGGCCGCAACTACAACCGAGCTGTCACCTGGGCGGATGAAATCAGCGAAGTGCGAAATGATTGGGCGCATCAAAAAGACCTTGTGCCCGATGATGTCAACCGTGCGCTCGACAGCATGGTTCGCCTCCTACGGCTCACAGGGGCCGAAGAGGTGGCCCAGCAGATGCGCCAGCTAACTGTGCGTGAGCTGTCTAAGGCACCCTCAGGCAGCCTGCCGCCCTGGTGGCAACTGGTCGAGCCTGATGAGGCTATCCGACGGGGCGACTTCGACGAGAATACCTTCGCTGCCAAGCTCGACGACGTGGTGGCTGGAAGGGCTCCCGTGGAGTACCGCTATGCGGAAAATTTCTTCCAAAAGACCTACCTGACCCAGGAGCTTAGCGCCATTTTGAAAGATGTCTTGCGGCGGCTTGGAGGGCAAGGTGGAGAGGCCGTAATACAACTCCGCACTCCCTTTGGGGGTGGCAAGACCCACACCCTGATAGCCTTGTACCATCTGGCTAAGGCGTATAATGAATCTTTAGACCTTCTGGAAATTCAAAATCTGCTCAAAGAAGTGGGCGTGGATCAGATTCCGCGGGCTCGAGTGGTAGCGTTGGTGGGCACCGAGCTTTCGGCCCAAGGGCGCAAGGTGGAGGACCTCTATATCCGCACCCTGTGGGGCGAGCTGGCATACCAACTAGGCGATAAAGCGGCCTATGCCCAGGTACAGGCTGCCGACGAGGCGCTGAGCCCGCCGGGCAAAAAGGCCCTAAACGAACTGCTAGCGTCCTACAGTCCGGTGCTCATCCTGATGGACGAATTGCTGGTCTACCAGGTGAAGGCGGCCTCGGTGGCGGTGGGGAACACCACCCTGCAAGCCCAGACCTTTGCCTTTTTGCAAGAGCTTAGCGAGGTGGTGGGAAGTTTGCCCAACGCTGTACTGGTTACCACCTTCCCCGAGTCCCACCTCGAGTACTACGACCACCAGGAGGCTCCTCAGGTCTTTGCCCGCCTGGAAAAAATATTTGGGCGGGTGCAGGCAGTGCGGATGCCGGTGCAGGGCGAGGAAATCTACGAAGTGCTGCGGCGGCGTCTGTTCGAACGGATTGACGGTGAAGCAGCCAAACAGGTGGTGGCCGCCTACATGCAAACCTACGAGCAGTACAAAAACGAACTGCCTCCAGAAGTGCGCAGCGGCGAGTATGGGCGCAAGATGCTTAAAGCCTTTCCCTTCCACCCCGAACTGGTGAACGTCCTCTATGAGCGCTGGGGCACCCTGCAAACCTTCCAAAAGACCCGTGGGGTACTGCGCCTTCTGGCCCGGTTGGTAGAAATCGAGTACCTAAGCCCCTCCGCCCGGCCTCTCATTGGCCTGGGGGAGGCGGCCCTGGGCGATGCCGACCTGCGGGCCACGGTGGCAAGCGTCCTGGGCGAAGCCAACTGGGAGTCGGTGCTGGCCTCGGATATCATCCCTCCAGATGGCAAAGCCTTCCTGCTTGACCGCGAACTGGGCGGTGAATATGCGCGGCACCGTCTGGGTCAATCGCTGGCCACGGCAATTTTTATGCACTCCCACTCAGGTGGAGCACAGCAGGGGGCCACCCGGCCCCAGCTCAACCTGGCCCTGACCTACCCCGGCGGTATTACCCCGTTGTTGGTGGGGGATGCACTCGACAACCTGAAGGGGCGGCTTTACTACCTCTATGCCAATGGAAGCTGGATTTTCAAGGCTCAGCCCAACCTGAACGCTGTGCTGGCCGACCGGATGGCCCAAGTCAAGGCCGAAGCGGTAGAGGATTTGCTGCGAAAAGAGGTCGAGAGGGTGGCCGGCAGCGGGCCCTTCAAGGTGTTTGTCTGGCCCCAGAGCCACCGGGAGGTACCCGATGGCCCCGGCCTCAAGCTCGTCTTGCTAGGCCCCGAGGCCCCTCACGACAATGAAGAAGACCTAAAACGCCTGTACCACGTTATTCAAGACAACCACGCCTCGGGCCCCCGGGTCTACAAGAACACTACGCTCTACCTGGCTATGGCCCGAGCCCCCTATCTGCGGGCCCAGGAGGTCGCCCGCAAGCTTTTGGCCCTGGAGGACATCCAGTCCGACCGGGGACTGGTGCTTTCTGATGAACAGAAGAGCGACCTAACCCGCCTTTTGAAAGAGGCCCACGAGACCGTGCCAGTGCTGGTCAAGAGCAGCTATACGGGTATGCTCGAGCCCCAGGACGCCAAGGGGGCTTTCCGCTTCTTCGACCTGACCGCCTACGTCCGCACCCAGCCCACCCTTCAGGCCGCAGTGGCCGAGGTGCTGCGGGCCGAGGATCTGCTGCTCAGCAAGCTTGACCCCAGCTACCTGACTCAGGGCCCCTGGGGGCTCTGGCCCGAGAACGAGCCCTTCCTGACCCTGCGCGACCTGCGCGACTATTTCTTGTGTCTGCCCCACCTGCCCTTCCTGGAACGAGAAGAGGCCATTAAGGACTCGGTTATTCAAGGCATTAGGATTCGGCTTTTTGAGCTGGGGGTCAGAAGCGGCGACGGCTTCGCCCAGGTCTGGCATGCAGGGAAGCCCCCGCGCCCGGAGGATGTGTTCTTTGGCGAGGCCTATGTGCTGGCCCGGCCCGGCACCTTGCCCCGCCCAGAGCAGCTCGGTGGGGAGTCCCCGCAGCATGAGGGAGATGGAGGCTCCAGGCTCCCGGAGCCTGCTCCCGGTCCTCTGCCCCCCGAAAGGGAGCCGGGTAAAAAAACGGCTAAGACCAAAGTCACCGTGACCCTCGAGCGACTCGAGCTAGCTCGTATCCCGGCGCTGGTGGATCTGGCCAAGGCCTTGCGGGACGCTGGGGGCGTGGTGCGGATCAAGGTCGAGATTGAGGCCGTGAACCCGGGGGGGCTCAACGAGACCGTGCTGCGCACCTCGGCCCTGGAGATTCTCGACCAATACAACCTCGAGGCCGACTGGCGGGAGGAGTGAGCCTGGATGGGCTGGGAACCCCTGTTGGACCAGGTTGTTCAGGCCCCCTATTGGCCCGAGCCGGTGCGGGTTCTGCGTATCGCCCCAGCCGGAGGAAGGTTGGCGGTGACGGCGGAAGGGCTGAAAAGCCACCAGACCTACCACCGCCTGCTGGGAGAGGGTGAGGTGGCGGAGCTTCTGCGGGCGGCCCACGCCGGGGCTCAGCCGTTTTGTGGGGACGGCGAACTCTTCGCTTTGGGCATTGAGGCCCGACGCATCCAACTGGGCTACCTCTTCGACCCCTTCTTCGCGGTTTCGGCCAGCCGCATCGACCCCCTGCCACACCAGCTCGAGGCCGTCTACGGGGTGCTCCTGAAGAAGTCGCGCGTGCGCTTCCTGCTCGCAGACGACCCCGGCGCGGGCAAAACCATCATGGCCGGGCTTTTCCTCAAGGAACTCAAATACCGGGGGGTGCTCTCGCGCATCCTCATCGTCACGCCCGCCAACCTCACCGACCAGTGGCGGCGCGAGCTGAAGGAGAAGTTCGGCGAGACCTTCGAGGTCATGAATCGCGATACGGCTACTACCGTTTACCAAGACAACCCCTGGGAGAAGCGTTCCCAACTCATCGCCAGCATCGACTTTGCCAAGCGGGAGGAGAACTTGGATCTGCTCGAGCGGGTTCACTGGGACCTGGTGATTGTCGACGAGTCGCACAAGCTCTCCGCCCGCCGCTACGGGGTGGAAGTCAAGAAATCCCAGCGTTATCGTCTGGGTGAGGTGTTGGCCAAAAGCAGTACCCACCTGCTGTTCCTCACCGCTACTCCCCACCAGGGTGACGACGAGAAATTCCGGCTACTGCTCGACCTCTTGGAGCCCGACCTCTTCGCCAACACGACCCTGCTGCAGGAGGCTGCTCGGAAGAACGAGAACCCGGTCCTGTTGCGGCGGCTGAAGGAGGACATGACCGACTTCGAGGGCAAGCCCCTCTTCCCACCGCGCTACGTGCACAGCCTCTCCTTCAAGCTCTTGCCCAGCGAGCGGGAGCTATACGTCAAGGTCAGCGACTATGTGGCCCGGCACTTCAAGCGGGCCTGGGACGAGCGGCGGCGCAACGTGGGGCTGGCCATGACCGTGCTGCAACGGCGCCTGGCCAGCAGCACCTACGCCATCGCCCAGAGCCTGGAGAACCGCCAGCGGCGGCTGGAGTCGCTGCGGCAGCATGTGGCCGCGCTGCAGGAGAACCCCTACGGCGAGTACACCGAGGAAGACCTGGAGGAGATGACCGAAGACGAGCGCTGGCAGGTGGAGAACGCCCTCGCCGAGCGGCTGACTCTGGCCCGTAACCTCCCCGAACTCGAGGCCGAGCTGCGCGAACTCGAGGCCCTGGTGAAGGAGGCGCGCACCCTGGCCCGCCTGGAGGACGACCGCAAGCTCAAGGAGCTGCTTAGGGTGTTGCAGATCATCGGCGGGGAGAAGCTACTTATCTTCACCGAACACAAGGACACCCTGCGCTTCCTGGTCGAGGTGTTGAAGAAGCGCGGTTATGCCGTGACCTCGATTGACGGTTCGATGACCTTGGAGGAGCGGGTTATGCGCGAGCGTGAGTTTCGTGACTCAGCCCAGGTGATGGTCGCCACCGAGGCCGCGGGCGAGGGCATCAACCTGCAGTTCTGCGCGGTGATGGTCAACTACGACCTGCCCTGGAACCCCACCCGCCTCGAGCAGCGCATGGGTCGCATCCACCGCTACGGCCAGCGCTACGACGTGCACATCTACAACCTAGTGGCCGAGGGCACGCGCGAGGGCGAGGTGCTGAAGGTGGTGCTGGACAAGCTGGAGGTTATGCGCGAGCAGATGGGCTCCGACCGGGTCTATGACGTCGTGGGTGAGTTGCTCTCCGATGTGAACCTCGAAGCCCTCATCCTGGAACACCTCACCGGACGCAAGACCCTGGCGGAAATCCGCGCCGTGGTCGAGGCCCGCCTGTCGCCCGAGCGGGTCGAGTTCATCCGGGAGGTCACCCTGGAGGCGCTGGCCAAGCGCGAGCTGGACCTGTCGCGCCTGCGTGAGGAGCGGGAGCGCTCGGAGCAGCACCGGCTGCAACCCGAGTACACCCAGCGCTTCTTCGTGCAGGCGCTGGGACGCCTGGGGGGAGGTGTCGAGAAGCGCGCCGACGGCCTCTTCCGGGTGAGTGTGCCCTACGAGCTCACCCGCAAGCGGCCCGGTGTGCTAGCGCGGGAGTACGGAAAGGCCGCCTTCGACCCAAAGGTGCGCCAGGAGGCCGAGCTTATCGCGCCCGGCCACCCCCTCTTCGACCTGGTGCTGCAGGAGACGCTGGCCCAGGCCGCAC
Source organism: Meiothermus hypogaeus (assembly GCF_003574035.1). GTDB lineage: Bacteria > Deinococcota > Deinococci > Deinococcales > Thermaceae > Meiothermus > Meiothermus hypogaeus. The sequence goes on from NZ_QWKY01000070.1 coordinate 9,198, forward strand.
CCGTGCTGCGCCAGGGGGCGGTGTTCCTGAGCGACCAGGGCACGGAGGCGGTGCTGGGCTACCTGGAGATGAGCGTGGTGGACGGGCTGGGGCAGACCGCCTCGCGGCGGCTGTACTCCGCAATTGCCGGGGATGTGGTGCAGGCGGTTCCGCCTGAGGTCATCGTGGATGCCGAGCCTGCTCTTTTCGACGAGTCTCCAAGCGTGGACGAGGCCGCAGCGGAGGAGAAGCTACTGGGTTGGGCCTACGACCAGGTGCTGGACAGTTTCTTCGAGGAGGTATCGCACGAGCGCAAGCGTGAGGTAGAGATACGCCGAAAGTACGCTAGCCGGAGCTTGGAGTACCTTATCGGCGAGTCGGTGAAGAAGCTCACCCAGTACAAGCTTAAGGAGGGTGAGGGCGAGGCCATGCGCTTGGCCATCCTGCAGGAGGAGCGCAGGTTGAAGGATTTGGAGGAGCGGCTAGAGTCCCTCGACCGGGAACTCGCGCAGGCCGAGGCGCTCCACCCTGAGCCCGCGCAGGTGTTCGCCCTGGCTTACCTCCGTCCGCGCCCGCTGGGCATCCCCAGCGAGGACGACCCGGCGGTGCGCAAGGCGGTGGAGGAGGCCGCCATGCGCTTTTGCCTGGCTTACGAGCGGGCCCAGGGACGCGAACCCCAAGACCTGAGCCTGGAGAACCTGGGCTACGACATCCGCTCGAGCGACCGCTACATCGAGGTCAAGGGCCGGGCCGGGGTAGGGCCGGTGGTGCTCACCCCCAACGAGTGGATTGCCGCCCGGCGGCTCGGGGCGCAGTACTGGCTCTACATCGTGACCGAGGCCCTCACCAACCCGCGCCTGCACCTCATCCAAGACCCTGCGGCCAAGCTGACCCCCGGCGAAGAGGTGAGCGTGGTGCGGTACGTCCTCGAACTTGCATCTTGGCAGCGGGTGGCACAAAGCGCAGACCAAGTCTGATTAAAGTGCAAATCTCACAGCTTGGCTTAGAGTGCCCACATATCGTCTTCGTGTATGCAAGACGAAACCGTGATGCGTATCCTTCGAGATAAGTTTCGCCTGCAGTTCTTTCGCCCCGGCCAACTCGAGGCTATTCAAGCAGCGCTGGCCGGAGAGTGGGTGCTATTGATTCAGCCTACGGGCTGGGGCAAGAGCCTGGTCTACCAGATGATTGCCGTCATAAAGGGACTGACTGTGGTGTTTACCCCCTTGCGTGCCCTTATGCGCGACCAGGTGAAAGAAGCGGCGCAATATGGTCTGCGTAGTCAGACCCTTAACTCTGACCAGGAGGAATCGGAGCACCTAAAAATCCTGGAAGAGGCCAAGCAAGGCAAGCTCGATTTGCTTTTTATCGCGCCCGAGCGGATAGAGAACAACATTTGGAAAAAGCACTTTCCAGAATTACCGATCAAGGCTCTGGTTATAGACGAAGCCCACTGCATCTCCACCTGGGGGCATGATTTTCGCCCGCATTATCGCAAAATTGTCGAGTTGGTTCGGTTGTTGCCACCCCAAACGCCCGTTGTGGCCGTCACGGCAACCGCTACGAAAAGGGTAGAGCACGACATCGAAAGTCAACTGGGTGCGAAAGCAAAGGTGATTCGAGGCAGCCTGGTACGCCCCAATTTCTGGCTGGACGTTATCCCGGTGAGTAGTGAGGCGGAAAAGCTTGCTTGGGTGGCCTACTGGGTCAACAAGCTCGAGGGTACCGGCATCGTTTACTGTGCTACACGACCCATGACTGAAACCGTAGCTACCTATTTGGGCGACCTTGGGATAAAAACCTCTTACTACCATGCCAATCTAAGCGCAGATGAACGTCTGGAGCTGGAAAATGGCCTGAAGGAGAACGCATTCAAGGTTGTTGTGGCTACCAATGCTTTAGGCATGGGAATTAACAAGCCCGACATTCGCTTCATCATCCACACTGAGTTCCCTGATTCCACGCTGGCTTACTACCAGGAGATTGGTCGCGCGGGGCGCGACCAGAAACCCGCCCGGCTGGTGCTGCTTTATAACCCTGAGGATAGACGCATACAGGAAAGCTTCATCAACGGCAGCAAGCCCAGCCCGGATAGCTACCACCAGGTCTTTTCACTTTTGCATAAGTCTGCTTTAAAAGAACGAGAAATTATGCTGCAGACCGGATTTTCGCAAACAGCCGTGCGCAATATTATCGCCGACTTGCGGGAGCAGGGGTTGGTAGGAAAAGATCCGCAAGGCTATTACCGAGCCATCGCCCAGGGAACCCCCAGTTTTGATGCTCAAAACGAGCTTCGCCAGCACAAACTGGCCGACCTCGAGGCCATGATTGAGTACATACAGACGAAAACCTGCCGAATGGTATTCATGTGCAATTACCTGGGGGACCCAAGCGTAGAGCCTTGCGGAAGATGCGACAACTGCTGCTCGGATGCCTTACCTTCCCTATCCGCCGATTTGGTGCAGCGGGCGAGAGAACATGTGCTCCACCCCAAGCTTCACCTGAAGGCCAAGCTCGGTAAGGCCCTGGTGTACGAAGATGGCCGAGCCCTGGACTACTACAAAGACACCAAGGTGGGAGAGGCTATTCACGCCAGCAAGTACCAGACGCGTCAGCCATTCCCAGCTTGGCTGGTGCAGGACTCAGCGCAAGCGGTTAGAAAGTATTGGGCAGGGGTGAGGTTTACAGGGGTGGTAGCGGTTCCCTCAACTAAAAGCGGAAACTTGGTAGAAGACTTCGCCAGACGTTTGGCGCAGAGCCTAGACGTGCCTTTTCTCGATGTGCTGTGCAAAGTAAAGGCCACTAGGCCACAGAAGGAACTCACCAACCGAACCCAGAAGCGCGAAAACCTCAAAGATGCCTTCCAGAGCAGGCCTGGTATCCAGGGTAACCTGCTGGTGGTAGATGATGTGATGGATTCAGGGGTAACCTTGGAAGAGGTGGGCAAGGTATTGAAGCAGGCAGGAGCAGCCCAACTCTTTGCCTTCGTACTGGCCAAAACCCGACACAGCGACGACGTATGAACCCTTTGTACTGGATGCTTCTGGCGCACTCGAGGCTCAAGACTGCCGAGAAAATGGAGGTCTTGCGGGCGGCTAGCGGAAACCTCGAGAGCTTCATTGAGGATGGTTTGCCGGGTTTATCCGATAAGCTGCGGCTTGCGCTGGAAGAGGTTTTGGGAGAAGCGGCGGTAATGGGCTTGCTTCTGGGGGAGTTGCAGAACCAAGGGGTAAAGGTGGTGGCCGGTGCAGCTCCTGAGTATCCCCTTCGGCTCAAGCAAACCCTGCGCCAGAGCACTCCGTTGGTGCTTTACGTTGCAGGTGAGCCTAGCCTGCTGAGCAGCAAGCGTTCGATTGCCATTGTGGGCTCGAGGAACGCTACTCCAAAGGCCCTTGAGCTTGCTCGCAGAGCCGGTCGGTATTTTGCCAGGGAAGGCTACGTGGTAGTTACCGGCATGGCCCGTGGGGTAGACCTCGAGGCCTTCCAGGGGGCTAGAGAGGTATCCGGGAAAGCCATCGGTGTATTGCCCTTTGGAGTTTCGGCCAAGGAGTCTCTAAAGCTTTTACGGGAGTATCAGGAAGATATTTTCTCGGGGCGGCTTGCCTTGCTCTCTGAGCTACACCCGCTTGCACCTTGGAAAGCCCAGTACGCCATGATGCGAAACCGCATCGTAGTAGCCTTGTCTGATGTGTTATTGGTAGCCCAAACAGGCCCCAAAGAAACTGTAGAGCAGGGCAGAAAGCGCATGAGCGGAACCTGGGATGCCGTGGAACAGGCCAAGCGCTTGGGGCGGCCTATATTTGTCTTTGACCTCCCCATAGAGGGCAACCAGGCCCTCATCGCCCAGGGCATGGCCCAACCCCTGCCTGCTTCCCCAGGTGACCAAGCCTTCATGCAACTGGAAGATGCGCTGTCTCCACCAGCGAAGAAATCCCGAGAAACGCCTATCCAACCGCCCCTTCTGACGCCGGAGTGATGAGTGAAGCAGCATGCCCCTGAGGCCGAATGCTGGTTAGTACACCATAGAATGGTCCTGTGACGGAAGCTGAGTTGCTGGCCTTGGTAGCCCAAGGGGAATCCCTGCGCTGCGAGTTCAAACGTGATTCCCCCATCTCCGATGCTGAGCTGGCTGAGGCGGTAGCCTGCCTGGCCAACACCGAAGGGGGATGGCTCCTGCTGGGGGTGGAGGATGACGGCAGCATCAGTGGGCTCCACCCTAAGCGCCTGCCGGTCAATCCCCACCTTCTGCAAGCCCTCATCGCTAACAAGACCAATCCTGGCATCCAGGTTGAGGTGCACCAGGTACAGACCCGCGATGGGGCGGTGGTGGGCTTTAAGGTAGCGAAGGCTCCGCACCTGGTGGCCCTCACTGATGGCCGGGTGCCGCGTCGCTTCATCGTGGGTCGTGGTCAGCCGGAGTGCCGCTTCCTTCAGCCCCACGAGCTAGCTTCTCGCTTGGCCGAGTTGTACCAGCACGACTACACCGCCCAGACCCTGCAAAGAGCGACATGGGAGGACCTGAACCCGCTGGAGTTCGAGCGCCTGCGTCAGACCATCCAGCGCAACCCCCGAGCCGATAAGAGCCTGCTCGACCTCCCGAATGAGGAAGTGGCGCAGGCTTTGGGCCTGGTGGTCAGTGGTGACGATCGGCTCATCCCTACGGTGGCGGGGGTGCTCCTTCTAGGCAGGGATGAGGCTATCCGCCAACTGGTGCCTACCCACGAGGCCGCTTTCCAGGTGCTGCGCGAAGACCGGCAAGTAGCGTTCAACGAGTTCTACCGCGAACCCTTGCTCAAGCTGTTCGAGCGCCTCGAGCAGCTCATGCAGGCTTATAACCCCGAGCAAGAGTTCTCCTTTGGTTTATACCGAATCCCGGTGCCCCTCTTCCCGCCCGAAGCCTTCCGCGAGGCGTTGGCCAATGCCCTGGTGCACCGGGACTATAGCGTCCGACAGGCGGTTTATGTGCGCCTTGACCCGGACGCCGGGGGCTTGGTCATCAGCAACCCTGGGGGGTTCGTGGAGGGGGTGACCCTGGACAACCTCCTGGTGGTGGAGCCCAGACCGCGCAACCGCACCCTGGCCGATGCCTTCAAGCGCCTGGGCCTGGTGGAGCGTACCGGACGTGGCATTGACCGCATCTTCCGCGAGGTGCTGGGCCTAGGCAGGCGCCCACCGGACTACTCTGGAACCACGCGGGACACGGTAAGGGTGGTGCTGCCGGGGGGCAAGGCCGACCTGAACTTTGTCCGCCTCATCCTCGAGTTCCAGGACCGCCAGGGCAGGGAGCTTGGCTGGCCCCACCTCCTGGTATTGCGTCAGGTAACCGACGAGGGCGAACTCACCGTGGCCGAGACTGCACGCCTCATTCAGCAAGGAGAAGGCCGCGCCCGCAGCGTTTTGGAGGAAATGGTAGAACTAGGCCTCCTTGAGCCGAAGGGCGCTAAACAGGGCAGGGTTTATCACTTAGGCGCTGGGATTTACCAGCGCCTGGGCAAGCCTACCGCCTACATCCACCGGCGCGGTGTGGACCTCATGCGGCAGGAGGAGATGGTGTTGCAGTTCATCGACAAATACGAGAAGTTGCGCCGTGAGGATGTGCTTCAGCTTCTACCTCACCTTACAGAAATGCAGGCAACCCGCTTATTGCAGCGCATGGTCCGCACGGGCAAACTGTCGGCTATAGGAGACAAGAGAGGGCGCTATTATGTGCGAGGTACCGGACAGAATAATGCGGGATAATTGCCGATTGCAATTATTTAGCCGTCGATAATTGCAGTTAGCAATTATGTGTCCTAAACGAGGAGTTACTATGAGCCACAAACGCCGCCTTATCGAACACCGCTTACCCCTCAAGGAAATCTCGGAGGCCTCCGCCAAGGAGAAGTCCATCCGCCACGGCCACATCTCCACCTTGCACATCTGGTGGGCCCGGCGCCCCCTGGCAGCGAGCCGGGCTGCGGTCTTCGCCACGCTGGTGCCCGACACCGATGCAAACTACGAGCTGGTGAAGCAAATCGTCCCCTGGGAGGCTGTGAAGGACGGCAACAACGCGGCCATCCTCGAGGCCCGCCGCCGGGTTCTGGAGGCGGGCGGGGGCAAGCCGCCCAAGGTGCTCGACCCCTTCGGTGGGGGCGGAGCGATTCCGCTCGAGGCCCTGCGCCTGGGCTGCGAGGTCTACAGCCTCGACCTCAACCCGGTGGCCCATCTCATCCAGCGGGCCACGCTGGAGTACCCCCAGAAATACGGCCAGCCCAGCAGCCGAGCGGTGCCCGAGTACATCCGGGCCAGGGACACCGACAAGGGCAAGGGCCGCCAGTCGCTGGACTTGGGCGATGGGGAATGGACCAGCAGTTACCAGCAGAACCCGCTGGCCGCTGAGGTGCGCTACTGGGGCGAGTGGGTGCTGGAACGGGCAAAGGCCGAGCTTTCCGAGTTCTACCCGCCCGACCCCGACGGCAAGACCCCGGTGGCCTTCCTGTGGGCCCGCACCGTAACCTGCACCAACCCCACCTGCCGGGCCGAGGTGCCCCTGGTGCGCCAGTGGTGGCTGGCCAAGAAGGACAAAAAGCGCATCGCCCTGAGGCCCAAAGTAGAGGCCAAGCGCATTGCCTTCGAGGTGGTGGAAGTTGCCAAGGGCGAGGAGTGGCCCGACAAGGGGACCATCGAGCGGGGGAACGCCACCTGTTTGGTCTGCGGTACGGCCATTCCGGTGGAGAACGTTCGTGACGAGGCCAAGCAAGGAAGCTGGGGTGAGCGCTTGCTGGCGGTGGTTCTCTCAACGGGCGTAGAGGGCAAAGCCTACCGGCCTGCCAAAGAAGCGGATAGAGCCGTGTTCGAGCAAGCTAAAAAGAGACTTGCCGAGCTTGAAGCTGGTCACAGTGGTGAAATGAGCCTTGTCCCAGACGAGCCCTTACCACCCAAAGGTACACTGGGGTTTCGGGTAAACCTCTACGGGATTGAGACCTGGGGCCAGCTCTTCAACCCCCGCCAGGCCCTGGCCCTGGTCACCTTCGCCAAGTGGGTGCGCGAGGCCCACGCCGAGATGCTGAAGGTGGGGATGGATGAGGAGTGGGCTCGAGGGGTGGCGACGTATCTCGGTTTAGTTTTCGACAGACAAGCAAACTCCAATGCATCACTTTGTCGGTGGCATAACTCAGGAGAAAAGCTGGAAGGTGTATTCGCACGTCAGGCATTGCCGATGGTCTGGGACTATGCTGAGGTAAATCCGTTCAGTGACCAGACGGGTGGGTGGG
>NZ_QWKY01000071.1 GCF_003574035.1 Meiothermus hypogaeus
GTTCTCGGCAGCGCTGGGGGGGTTGGCAGCCTGGTTTTCGGAGGAAGCGGGTGGGGTCGCTTGTGCTTCGGTCTGGCCTCGAGGGGAGCTGTTTTCAGGGGCTTGGGGGGTGTTGGCCGCAGGCGCTTGGGGAGCGGTGGTAGTCAGGCGGCGGCCCCAGTTGCGGGCAAGGGCCTCGAGGTCGCTGTACTTGTAGCGCCCCTGGGTGCTTACCCGCTCGATGGCCTGGGCGTTGCCGGCCAGTTTGCCGTTTTTGTCGTAGAAGGCCACCCGGGTTTCGCGGAAGCTGGCTTCGGGCCGCACCTTTTTGTCGGGCAAGGGGGCGGCGGTGAAGCGAAAAACTTCGAAGTCTTTGCGTGGGCCGATAAAGGCGGCATCAATATCCACCAGGCCCTTTTCCTCATCGTAGCGAAGCACATAGAGTACGCCGGCATCGGCCTTGAAGGTATCCAGGGTAGCTTTGAGGTCTTTTAGGGGAATTTGTGCCTGAAAGCCCCTGGCCTCGCGGTCGCGCACCCGGAACAGGTAGGGGAAGGGGTCGGATACCTCGGCCAGGGGGAAGACCTGGTCGAGCCGGGGGGGCGGGGTTTCCCCTATGACCAGGGTTACTTTTTGGGTGCGATTGGAAAGGTTGGCGTCCTCTACGCTCACCGTGAGCTCGAAGTTGCCCTTTTCCTGGGGCGTGCCGCTGATGCGCCCGTTGCTGTAGGTGAGGCCTTTGGGCAGGTTGCCCTCGAGGCTGAACTTGTAGGGCCGGATGCCGCCGTCTGCGGTGAGGGTGGTGCTGTAGGGTTCATCTACATAACCCGTGTCGATTCGAAGTGTCAGACGAAGGGGTTGACGGCTTTGGTTGTTTTGGCTGTCCGAACCGCAGGAGGCCAGCAGAATACCTAAGAATACGGGTAAACTCGCCCAAAGAACCCTGCTCAATACCGGTAACCCGCGCATGAGTCCAGTTTAGACCGCCGGATGAAGCCTGGTTGTGAAAATGGCCTGGCTATTACTCATGCGGGTACAACAATGGGGCCTCCACGATAAGCGTGATGGGGCATGCCTTCAGCGTTTGGGGCTTGTATAGTGTGGGGCATGAGTGTTAAGCCCGACTGGTGGATACGTGAAAAAGCCAAGCAAGGCATGATTGAGCCCTTCGAGGAGCGCCTGGTGCGCGATGGGGTGATCAGCTACGGGCTCTCGAGCTTCGGCTACGACCTGCGGGCGGCCCGCGAGTGGAAAATTTTCGCCAACGTGTTTCACACCATTGCCGACCCCAAAGGCCTGGATCCCAAGAGCTTCGTGGACTACGAAGGCGACGAGGTGATCATCCCACCCAATTCCTTTGTGCTGGCCCGCAGCATGGAATATATCCGCATGCCCGATAACGTTCTGGCCATCGCCATCGGCAAAAGCACCTACGCCCGGGTGGGCATCGTGGCCAACATCACCCCCCTGGAGCCAGGCTGGGAGGGGCATGTGACCCTCGAGTTCTCCAACACCACCCCCCTGCCGGCCAAGATGTATGCCGGGGAGGGCGTGGTGCAACTGGTGTTCTTCGAGGGGGAGCGCCCGGAGGTAACCTACAGCGACCGCAAGGGCAAATACCAGGGCCAGCAGGGCATTACCCTGCCCAGGATTTGAGTGAAGCCCAAAGCTGAAGGCTCAACCCCGAAAAGCAAAACCTTCACTGCCCTCGACACCTGGCCCTGAACCCTTCTGGCGTGTTCTCATCTGGGTAAGTAAACTGTTCCAGATGCGCGTTGCTTTGATCGTTGCCGTTCTGGTGGCCCTGGCCGCTGCCGCCTTTTTCTTGTGGCAGGGGAGTGGAGCAGACCGCAGTTTTGGAGGAAACATGGAAGCCCTGCCCTACAAGTCCGACAAGCCCGTGACCAAGTTTGCTAAAGCCGAGCAGGTGATTGACCCTGCCAAATTCGACTACTACGCCGAAATTGAAACCAGCAAGGGAAAAATCGGTATAGATTTATATGAAACAGAAGCGCCCAACACGGTCAACTCGTTTGTATTTTTGGCCCTCCACCGATACTTTGAGGGCATTGTGTTTCACCGGGTCGTTCCGGGGTTTGTGGCCCAGACCGGCGACCCCACCGGCACCGGCATGGGCGGCCCCGGCTACCAGTTTGGGCTGGAAGTGACCCCCAAGCTCAACTACGACAAAAAAGGCGTGCTGGGTATGGCCCGCACCATGGATCCAAACTCCAACGGCAGCCAGTTCTTCATCACCTACGGCCCCACCCCCAACCTCAACCAGCAGTACACCATTTTTGGGCAGGTGGTACAGGGAATGGATGTGGTGGAAAATATCAACCCCACCGAAGGCCCCCAGGCCCGCCGGGAACGCGACAAGATTTTGTCGGTGAAGATATTTGCGAAGAGCAAATAGGCTTTAGCTCCGAGCCGATGGCTTTTGGGCTATCCGGTACCTGCATGATTCCCGAAGGCACCCGCTACTTTCTGCCCCCCGAGGCCCGCCAGCGCCGCGAACTGCTGGAGCGGCTGGCAGGGCTCTTGTATGGCTGGGGGTACGAGCCGGTAGAGCTGCCCTCACTGGAAATCTACGACCCACAACACACCCTGGCCGAGCGCGCTTTCAAGCTCGTAGACAAAACCGGCGAGGTACTGGCTTTGCGCTCGGAGTTTACCACCGCGGTAGCAGGGCTTCTGCGTAGCAACGGGCGGTTGGTGTCGGGCCAGCCGGTGCGCATGCAGTATGCCGGAACCCTCTGGCTGCGCGAGGCCAACGCCGAACTGGGGCGCAGCCGCGAGTTTAGCCAGGTGGGGGCCGAGCTGGTGGGGGTGAGCAGCCCCCAGGCCGACGCCGAGGTGCTCGAGCTGGCCTGGGAAGCTTTGCAACTCATTGGCTTCCCCGAGGCTAAGATCGAGGTGGGGCTGCCCGCCCTGGTGCGGGATTTGCTGGACGCCACGGGCTTGCCCGAAGAAAAAAAGGAGCGCTTGCGCCAGGCCATCCACCGCAAGAACAGCCCTGAGCTGGAGTCCTTGCTGAAGGACTACCTGGTACACCCCAGCTTGCAAAAGGCCCTGCTGGCCCTGCCCGACCTGTACGGCGGGCGGGAGGTGCTGGAAGAAGCCCGCAGGCTGCCCCTCTCGGGCAAAGCCCAGGCCGACCTGGACTGGCTCGAGGCCGTCCTGGCCCTGCTGCCCGAAGTACCGTTGCTTCTTGACCTTGGCCGGGCCCGGCTCCTGACCTTCTACACCGGCCTCAACTTCCAGGCCTACACCCCCGACTTTGGCCTGCCCCTGCTGGGCGGAGGCCGCTACGATGGGGCTTTGCTGCCTTATGCGGCGGGCTTTGCTCTGGGGCTCGAGCGGGTCATGGAGGCGCTACGCCTGCCGTTGTCCGAGGTCCCGCCAGAGGTACTGGCGCTGGATCGGGCTCTGGCCCGAAAGCTGCGCTCGGAGGGCAAGCGGGTAGAACTGGCCTGGACAGCCAACCTGCGCGACCTGAAGGAGTACGCTTTGGAAAAAGGAATCCGCTGGCTGGCGGTAGAGGGGCGGCTCGAGCCCATCGGGTAATACCGGATTCAAAAAGACTGGCTAGGAAACCAAAAACCCCAAAGGTCGTCTTTTTGAATCCTGGAGCACACCCCTCCCGAACGGTCGGCGAAAAAAGCATCTCCCTTTCCAAGGGGCGGTATCGCCCTCCGCTACGCGGATAACTTCGGCCCTGTTGATTCGTTACCGTTCGGTAACGAATCAACCGCACCTGGTATGTGTTCACACTGGCAACTCGGTGGTGCTCTTAACCTGCCGCAGCACCGCCGAGGAGATTACCGTGCTCAGGCCCGGAATGGCGGTGAGGTGATCCAGTAAAAATTTCTGAAACTCGTTCAGGTCGGCCACCATAATCTTGAGCAAAAAGTCGTCCTCGCCCATCACCACGTGGCATTCGGTGACCTCGGGGTATTTAAGCACCTCCTGCTCAAAACGCTCCACATCGGCGCGGCTTTTGTGGTCGAGCTTGACCCGCACAAATACGCACAGGCTGCGGCCGATTTTGTCCTTGTCCAGGAGGGCCACATAGCCCCGAATCACCCCCAGTTCCTCCAGTCGCCGAACCCGGCGCAGGCAGGTTGAGGGGGAAAGGTGAACCTGCTCGGCGAGTTCGCTGTTGGGGATGTGGGCCTGGCGCTGGAGGATGCTCAAAATTTTGCGGTCTTTTTTGTCCAGTTCAATAGTTGCCATGAGATTGCTCCATCTTAGCATTTTGTGCAATTTGATTGCATCAAAGAGCGAAAAATCGGGCGTTATCGCAAACTTTTGCCGTCCAAATGGTGCTACGCTAAAAGTAAATCCGAGGTATGCTTATGAAAATCAGAACCCAGGCCGTGCACGCCGGACACCACCCCGACCCCATGACCGGAGCCCATGTGGTGCCCATCTACAGCACCTCTACCTTCGCCTATGGTTCGTTTGCCAGGGGAGAGCGGCTTTTTGCCGGGGAGGAGGCGGGCTATATCTACGGGCGCGTCGGTAACCCCACCGTGCGGGCCTTCGAGGAGAAGCTGGCCAGCCTCGAGGGGGCCGAAGATGCAGTGGCCTTTGCCAGCGGAATGGCCGCCATCAGCGCGCTGTGCAACACCCTGCTGGCCCCCGGCGACGAAATCGTGTATCTGGCCCCTCTGTACGGCGGCACCGAGGGCTACTTTCTGGAGACCCTGACCAAATTTGGGGTGCGGGTAACCGACGCGGGGAGTGTGGAGAACCTGCCCCAGGTCCTTTCGCCTGCCACCCGGCTGATCTACCTCGAGACCCCCACCAATCCCACCCTGCGCATCTACGACCTAGCGGCGGTGGCCCAGCTTGCCCGCGCAAGAGGAGTGCTGACGGTGGTGGATAACACCTTTGCCACCCCCTACCTGACCCGCCCCCTGCAGCACGGTATTGACCTGGTGCTGCACTCGGCCACCAAATACCTGGGCGGCCACGGCGACTGCCTGGCAGGGGTGCTGGCCGGCCCCAGGGAGCCCATGGAGGCAGTGCGGGCCGAGGGGCTGCGGCATATCGGCGGTACCTTGGGGGCCTTCGAGGGCTACCTGATGCTGCGGGGCCTCAAGACCCTGCCCCTGCGCATGGAGGCCCACTGCGCGGGTGCAAATCAGGTAGCCGAATACCTCTCCCGGCACCCTGCCGTGCGGCGGGTCTATTACCCCGGCCTGCCCTCCCACCCCGGCCACGAGACGGCCCGGCGGCAGATGCGGGGCTTTGGGGGGCTGGTCTCCATTGAGCTGGAATCCAAACAGGCGGCGGCCATTTTCCTGGATAGCCTGAAGCTTTTCACCCAGGCCGTAAGCCTGGGCGATGTGGAGTCGCTGGCCACCCACCCGGCCTCCACCACTCACCAGCTTCTGCCGCCCGAGATTCGGGCTGCCCACGGCGTCAGCGATGCGCTGGTGCGCCTTTCGGTAGGCATCGAGGACCCCGAGGATTTAATTGCCGACCTCGAGCAAGCCCTTGCCCAGGTAACGCGGGCTACGGCGGCCTCGAGGTAGCCTTTGCTCCAGGGATGAGTATTTGTGGCGAGACGCCGGTTTTTATACCAGATTCGGTTAGTTCGTCACCCTTTGGTGACGAACTAACCCGACCGAAGTTATCCGCGTAGCGGAGGGCGATACCGCCCCTTGGAAGTTATCCGCGTAGCGGAGGGCGATACCGCCCCTTGGAAGGGTGAGGCTTTTTTCGCCGACCGACAGGGAGAGGTGTGCTCTAGGATTCAAAAAGACAGCCTCTGGTGTTTTTGGTTTTGTAAACTGTCTTTTTGAATCCGGTATTAGGTGTGCTGGCGCCCCGGGTCAAAGGTTTAGGGCTTCAAGGGCCACGTTTGCAGTCCGACAAACCCCATCGGCCATAGACCATTGACTGCAGACGTTTTTTTCCTGCCATCGGCGAAAGGTTTGCACCTTTTCCTGAACCTCGAGTTGAGCTGGTATACCAAAAAGGGTAGCATATCCTTCCATGCTGGCTCCGCAAACCGAAGAGGCTTACCGCCGCCTGCGCCGGATGATTTTGTCGCTGGAACTGAGGCCTGGCGAGCCCCTGGTTGAGCGCAAACTGGAAGAACTGCTGGCGGTTTCCCGAACCCCCATCCGGGCCGCCATTCAACAGCTTTTCCGTGAGGGGCTGGTACAGCGCACGGGCCGGGTCTACACCGTAGCCCCCCTGGATCTGGCGGAACTCGAGGAGGCTTTTGAGTTTCGTACCTGGCTCGAGACCTACGTGGTGCGGGTGGCTGCCTCGCGCCGGCCCAACGCCCGCCAGCTTCAGGAACTGCTGGCCTCGGTAGAAGCCGACCTCGACCCCGAGATCGAACTGGAAAAAGCCACCGATTTCCACCTGGCCCTGGCCAAGCTTACCGGCAACCGCTTTGTGGTGGCCTCGCTGGCCCAGGTTTTGCAACGCATCTACCGGGCCCGCTACCTGGAAATTACCCGCCCCCAGGGGGCCGACCAGGCCCTGAGCGACCACCTGCACTTGATCGAACTGCTGCAGCAGGGGCAGGCCGAGGCGGCAGCAGCCTTTTTGCAGAGGCACCTCGAGCGTTCCCGGGAGGCCTTATTAGAAAGCCTCGAGGGCTCCATTTTGCTGGGCGTACGCTCATCTTGACGCCCAAGGTGGGCCGGATAGAATCAATGACACGCTATACCTTGGGCGATTTTTGCCTGTTGGAGATAGGAGGAACCATGATGCGATTGGCAACTTTAGCTGTAGTTTTGCTGGCTGCTGGAGGGGGGCTGGCCCAGTTCACCCCGCGCAACCCCGAGTGCATCGCCCCTGCCGGGGCAGGCGGCGGCTGGGACTTCACCTGCCGCAGCGTGGCCCAGGTGATGCAAGACCTGAAGATTGTGTCCCAACCCATCAAAACCACCAACCTAACCGGGGGTGGTGGTGGGGTGGCTTATGCCAACGTGGTTACTCAGCGTAACAACGATGCCAACCTGATTGTGGCGGCCAGCCCGGCCACCACGGTGCGGCTGGCCCAGGGGCAGTTCAGCCGCTTTACCGAGCGAGATGTGCGCTGGCTGGGCGCTGTGGCGGCCGACTTTGGCCTGGTGGCGGTCAAGGCCGACGCGCCCTGGAAAACCATGCAAGAGCTGGTGGCGGCCTGGAAAGCCGACCCCTCCAAAATAGCGGTGGGCGGGGGCAGCGCGGTGGGCGGCCAGGACCACATGAAGGTGTTGCTTCTGGGCCGGGCGGCAGGTATTGAGCCGCGTTCCATCAAATATGTACCCTTCGATGGCGGTGGCCAGGCCCTGACCTCCTTGCTGGGGGGCTTTATCCAGGTATTCGCCGGAGATGCTTCGGAGCTTCGGGCCCAGGTGGAGTCCGGTACGGTGCGGGTGCTTGCGATGATGTCGCCCCGTCGCCTCCCTGCGCCCTATGCCAACGTGCCGACCCTTCGGGAGCTGGGCTACAACGTAGACTGGGTGGTCTGGCGCGGCTTCTATGTGCCTAAGAATATGCCCACCGAAGCCTACGAGTTTTGGGCCAGGGCTTTGCGGCAGGTGGAGCGCAGCCAGGAGTGGGCCAAAGTGCGCGAGCAGAACAGCCTGGGTCAGTTCTTCATGACCGGGGCCGAGTTCCAGGTCTTCATCGACCGGCAGGTCAACCAGTTCCGCAACCTCTCCCGCGAACTGGGCATCATCCGCTAGACCCCAGCCGATGGCCGACCGCATCGTAGGCGTCCTGGTCTTGCTGCTGGCCCTGGGGTATGGCCTCGAGGCCAGCCGCATGCAGGTAGGCTTCCTTTCCGACCCTTTGGGCCCCCGGCCTTTCCCCTACATCATTGCTGTATTGATGGGGCTTTCGGCCCTATGGCTCATCTTCAAACCTGACCCCAGCCCCACCTGGCCGCCCGCGCGCTTCTGGCCGGTGCTGGGGCTGGTGCTCTTGAGCCTGGTGGCGTATGCCTATTTGGTGGTGCCGCTGGGTTTTATACTCACCACTACCCTCGAGATGACCTTGCTCTCGCTGCTGTTTGGCGCCCGCTGGTGGCAGGGGCTGGGGGCTGCGCTGGCCTTCACCCTGGCCGTCTACTTCTTGTTCACCGAAGGGTTGGGTGTGACCCTGCCGGTAGGCCGGATTTTCGGATAGGGGAGACCGGTGGACATCCTGCAAGCCCTCCTTAATGGTTTTGGGGTCGCTTTCCAGCCCCTCAACCTGTTCCTGGTGGTGCTGGGCTGCCTGGTGGGTACGCTGATTGGGGTTTTGCCAGGTATTGGCCCTATCAGCGGGGTGGCCCTTTTGGTGCCCCTCACCTTTGCCCTCAAGATGCCGCCCGAGTCGGCCCTCATTTTGCTGGCGGGCATCTACTACGGGGCCATGTACGGCGGCTCCACCACCAGCATCCTGCTCAACATCCCCGGCGAGACCTCCTCGGTGGTCACGGCGCTGGACGGCAACAAGCTGGCCAAGCAGGGCCGGGCCGGCCCCGCACTGGCCATGGCGGCCTGGGGCTCGTTCATTGCCGGCACCCTCTCGGTGGTGGGCCTGATGACCCTGGGCCCCTTGCTGGCCCAGTGGGCCATCCGCTTTGGGCCTGCCGAATACTTTGCCCTGATGGTTTTTGGCTTCTCCACCCTCTCGGCCCTGGCGGGCAAAAACATGTTCAAGGCCCTGATCGCTACCGGCTTTGGCCTGATGCTGGCCACGGTGGGCCAGGACCCCCAGTCGGGCATATCGCGCTATACCTTTGGGCTCTTGCAGCTCGAGGACGGCATGGACTTTCTGGTGGTGGCCATCGGGCTTTTCGCGGTCAGCGAGGTGCTCATGCTTCTGGAGGAGAAGACCCCCGGCGCCATGCGGGCCCAGGTGGGGCGCATCTACCTTTCCTTGCGGGACTTCATGGCCTCGCTGCTCACCATTTTGCGTAGCAGCGTGCTGGGCTTCCTGATAGGGGTTCTGCCGGGGGCCGGAGCCTCCATTGCCAGCTTCGTGGCCTACACCACCGAGAAGCGCCTGCTGGGCGCCAGAGCCCGCTTTGGCGAGGGCGACCTGCGCGGGGTGGCGGCGCCAGAGTCGGCCAACAACGCGGCGGCGGGCGGGGCCATGATTCCCCTCCTGACCCTGGGCCTGCCTGGCAGCGGTACGACTGCCATCATGCTGGGGGCCCTGATCAGCCTGGGGGTCACGCCGGGGCCGCAGATGTTCCAGAAGAACCCCGAGGTGGTCTGGGGCCTGATCGCCTCGATGTACGTGGGCAACGCGGTGCTGCTGCTCTTGAACCTGCCCCTGGTGGGCCTTTTTGTAAGGCTTTTAGCCGTGCCCGCCTGGTTCTTGATTCCGGCGGTGCTGGCCATCAGCTTCATAGGCGTGTATGCAGTCAACAACAACCCCTTCGACCTGCTCCTGATGGCGGCGTTTGGCCTGGTGGGCTACCTGATGCGCAAGCTCGAGTTTCCCCTGGCTCCGGTGTTGTTGGGCCTGGTGCTGGGCTATCTGATGGAGATTAACCTGCGCCGGGCCATGACCATCAGCAACGGCGATGTGGGCTATCTGTTCAGCAGCCCCATTGCCGTCGCGCTGTGGGTACTGGCTGCACTCTCGCTGTTCGCGCCTGTGATAATCGCCCGCTTCCGCAAGCAGGGCTTGGGGCAGGGCGATGAGGAGTTGTAGGCAGGTTAGCAACCGCTGTTCTAGAGGAAGCTTTTAGCGCATTTCCTTTACCAGAACCTGTGCAGTACCAAAGCATCCGGGATCGGTAAAAGCTTCGGTCCCTGAGCCGTTGTTGGCAGCTCTTACCCAAATGCTTACGGTGTGGGTACCTGTCGGCAGGCCCGTCACCACACCGTTCATTGTTGCGTTGACCCCTGTCCCCCCGACTTCATTGCTGAGCACCAGGGCGCGGATTCTCCCGGTTGCTGTGGGGTTGTTGTCGACCCGTAACTCGAAAATGGCCCCATTTGAGCTGGTCAGGGACTGGACGTACAGCCGCCCGGTGAAGGTCAGTTCGATGGTTGAGTTTGCGTCTTGCTTGTTGAAGGTTCCCAGGTCTGCGATTTTGGTGTAGGTGTTTGTGAAGGCTGCAACGGTTTCGCAGGACACTGGAATTGCTGTGCTTCGCAACAGCCCGGTGGTGGGTTTGGCCTCGAGGGTGTCCACGGCTGTCTTCAGGGCTGTAAAATTGGCGTTCAAGGCTGCCGCACTAATAACTTGCCCGGCCGAAAAACTGTTGGGAATTGTCACTGCCAACGCGCTTAACCCCGCCGCTACGATGGATACACCTAAAACGAAGTATTTGAGGTTCTTTCCGTTCATGGTTCCTCCTTTGAGGGCAATATAGTCAACCCAGCGTTATTTAAGCGTTATGTAGACGTCTGCACGATTGGTAATCGGTTTGTGGATTTCGGTCGGACTGTTGTTAGCGTCTGACACCGTCACACGATTTCGCTAGCAACGGATTGGCGGGCCGAGTAGTGGCAATCGTGACCCTCCTTACGACCTCCACCCCCGGTTGCGCTACCCTCAGGGCATGGAACTCCTCGGGTGGTCGCTGGTCATTCTGGCGGTGCTGCTGCTCACGGGTTGGTTGGGGCCCCTTCTGGGGGTGGTGCTGGCCATTGCCGCCCTGCCGGTACTGGCCGTGCTGGGTGTGGTGCTGTTCCCCCTGCTGCTGGTGCTGCTGGTTCTGGGCCTGGTGCTGTGGGTGGTGGGCAGCGCCCTGGGGGTGGCGGCGGGCTTGCTGGGGTTTTTGCTCCAGTGGGGGCTACCTCTCCTGCTTCTGGGAGCGGGTATCTGGCTACTCACCAGAAAGCGACATCCGCGCTTGCAAGCCTAAAAAAAAGCCCCCTCGAGCGAGGGGGCTCTAAGTAGTGTGCTATTTATCGGTACACAATGCGCCGACGCTCACCCTCGCGCCGCTCTTCAAATCCTTCGAGACGGCGCTCACCCTGGCTGCGGCGCTGCCCTCCACCCTGTGAACGGCCCTGGCTCTGACGACTGCCTTGACTACGGAAGCCCTGGCGTTCAGGCAGCCGGGACTCCGCAGGCACCTCGGTGGCTTTCATCAGGCGCAGGTCGCGTAGCACCGAATGGTCGAGCTTGCTCACGTCCTCAGGCCGAATATCCACATAAGCGGCCACCTCGCCGTCCAGGCGAATGCGCCCGATCTCGCCTGCGCCCGCGCCTTTCAGCACTGCAACCACACGGTTCACGCTGAGGCGCGAGCCCGAAAGCTTGAGGGTGACCCAGTTCTCCTCGCCGGTAATCAGGCTCTTGGGGGTGGGGGCTCCGCCCAGAATCAGGGCCAGCATGCCGGCCACGGCGTCCACGCCTCCTTCGGCAATCAGGCGCTCGGCCTGTTCGCGCCAGAGCTTCTTGTCGGCCTCGGGCTGCCTGGCAATCCGGCGGGCCAGCACGGCCCACTTGGCCTCCATGACCTCTTCGGGGGTGGGGGGGTTGACCCGCTTGAAGCTGCGTTTGACCTCGCGCTCGAGGGTCTCCAGTTCGCGCTTCTCGCGGGGGCCATACAGAATTACCACCTTGCCCGAGCGCCCCGCCCGACCCGTGCGGCCCGAGCGGTGCAGATAAGATTCGCTTTGATCCGGCAGGCGGTAGTGTACTACCAGATCGACCTCGGGGATGTCCAGGCCCCGGGCCGCTACATCGGTTGCGACCAGCACGCTTACGGCCCCGCTGCGGAAGCGCTCCATTACGCGCTCGCGGTCAATCTGGCCCATGTCGCCGTGAATGGGGGCCGCGCTGTGGGCCCGGCTTTCCAGGCCCAGGGCCAGGTCGTTGCACTCGGCCTTGGTACTTGTAAAGACGATGGTGCGCTCGGGTGCATAGGCAAAGAGCAGATCCGAGAGCACCGAGATGCGGCCATGGATGGGGGCCTGAATGGCGACTTCCTCGTAGGAGATGGCCTCGTCTTTGATGACATTGATAAGGGTAGCCCCCCGTTGAAAGCGCTCCGAAAGGCGACGCGCCCAGGTGGGTAGAGTAGCCGAGAACAACAGGGTCTGCCGGGTGGCAGGCGTGGCCTCCAGCAGTTGCTCGACCGCTTCCTCAAAGCCCATCGAGAGCATCTCATCGGCTTCGTCGAGCACCACAATCTCGACCCTGGATAGCTCGAGAACGCGCTGCTCCATGTAGTCAATGGCCCGCCCCGGGGTGGCTACTACCACGTCGGTGCCGCGTTTGAGGGCCTCGGCCTGCTTGCCGTAGCCGGTGCCACCGTAGATGGGCGTGATGCTGAGGTGCGGCGCCAGCCACTCGAGTTCCTTGGCGACCTGCAAGGCCAGCTCGCGGGTGGGGGTGAGGATAAAAGCCCGGGGGGCGCGTCCGCGCTCACGGGCGGCATCCAGCCGATGGGCGATGGGGATACCAAAAGCCAGGGTTTTGCCGGTGCCGGTGCGGGCCTGGCCCAGTACGTCCTTGCCCTCCAGGGCCAGTGGGATGGCCGCAGCCTGGATGGGGGTGGCGGTGGTAAAACCTTTGGCTTCGAGGGCCCTGGCAACTTCAGACCTTAACGTAAATGCAGAAAACTCCATGTTTCAAACGTCCTTTTTGGGTGGTGGGCTGAAAAGCCTTCGAGGCGAATCCAACCCTGTAGGGTTCGAGCCGCTCATCCCAGAAAGAACCGAATGTCCAAACTGTACCGAGGTATAGGATGTACGGCTTTGTTGAACCATGCGCTTGGCCGCACCCTGCGGGAAAGTAAGCGCAACCCTTGCAGTGTGGGGGATGGTGTGGGTTTTGTCAAGGGTTATTGGTTGAAAGCCCGAAGCCAAAGGCCCAAAGCGTATGAATATTGCCTAAAAATCAGACTATTACCGATTTTTTGGCTATCAGCTTTGGGGCTTTAGGATACTTCTTTACACGGCTTCTGTTATCCTTGGCCCTCGAGGTGATTGTGCGCTGGTTTGTGTTGCTTTTGTGGATTGCTGTCGGTGCTTCTGCGCAGCAGCTTGCCACCCGTCAGTTGGTACTGGACTTCGAGGGGGGGCTGGCCTACCTTAATGGTTCGCCCATCACCCTGAACCCCCCTGCCCGTGTGGTGGAGGGGCGGGCCCTTATTCCGGTGCGGGAGGTGGCCCGGGTACTGGGGGTCAGCCTGGAGAACCTGAACCATGGCACCCAGGGGGTGCGGCTGGGTAAGCTGGAACTTTACCCCGCTTTGGGCCAGGCCCGCCTGGACGGACGGCCTTTGGGTTTGAACGAGGTGGGGCAGTTGCAGGATGGGGTGATGTACGTTTCGGCCCGCGCCCTGGAAGCGGCCCTGGGGGCTACCGTGGTGTTCGATCCGCTACAGCGCATGCTCACCCTGACCTATACCCACGGTGCCATTGCGCGGGACACCACCCGTCCGGTTGCGCGTTTTGCTACCGACAAGCAGGAGTACAAAATCGGGGAGCCGGTGCGTATCATCGAGTACTCCTATGACCCCGACGGGCAGCCGCTTTCCCTGAGCTTTACCGGACGCGAAGAAGCCTACTTCACCCCTGGCGAGAAACTGATTACCCTGGTGGTCACCAATCGCGCAGGGCGCAGCAGCGAGCCTTTTTCCCGGCGCATCGTGGTGCGGCCCGAGGTTATGTACAGTGCGCGCGATTATGCCCTGCGCTTTTACAGTTTGGGGCGCCTCTTTCTCGACTCCGAGATACTGAGCTATCCGGTTCTTGCGACCGATAAGCAGGACGGGGACATACCCCTGCTGGTCTCCAACTCCCCCGAACAGGTCGCGCGCTCGGGGGTGCTTTATGCCGACGCAATAAGCGGATCGGCTCGCCTCCTGGCCTATCACCAGAACGCCCTACCGACTCCGGCCCGGCTGGTGGTGCTGGTGAGCAACGTGGACATAGTGCCGGTTCAACTTAAAGTCGAGCGGCTGGGCGAGACGGCGGCTACCCGGGTAGTGGCGGTGCTGGGGCAGGTGAGCCTGATGGACTTCTTGCTGGCTCAGGCAGGCGAGCAGGTGCGCCTTGAGCCTGGCCAGACGGCGGCGCTCTACCGATCGGACCCGCTGGCTACCGGACAGGGCCTCAACCTGATGGTCGATCTCCAGGCCAGTGGTCAGGTCAACCTGACGGTGGCGATGATCGAGGAGAGCTTGCTGCCTGCGCTCAGCAAAGAGGGGCTGGCTTCTCTGCTGCCCTTGCTGCCCAACCTCGAGCCCGATGGTATCCATGTGCGCGGTACTTTTCCATCGGCGCTGCGTACCCTGCGGGTGCGACTGGAAGGCATGGTGGGCCGCATCGTGATTGGTGATGGGGTTTTTGACCCAACGCCTGCCGGCATGGATGCCCTCACGGGTCAGCTTGTGCGCCTTCGGGGCCACTACGGCCTTACCTACCGGGTTGTGCTGGACGGGGCACTCAACACTGTGGGCGCTTTCTCTCCCCGCGGGGGGGCTTATGCGGGTGCCATCCGGGTCAACGGCCTCTTGCAGCCTGTGCCGTCCAATGGGGTGCTTTTGCGCCCGGACAACCCCCTGATTTTCTTCCGCGAAACCCAGAATGATCAGGTTACCATCGAGCTCATACCGGCTTCCGGTTCGTATCTGCCGGTGAATCTGGTGGTGTACCGACTGCAGCCACTAGAGGCCACCCGGCCCTAAGAAGCCCCCGGAAAGGGAATTACATCTACCGAATCGCCAGGCTGCGCCAAGAGGCCGGCCTCGAGCACCACCAGCGCATTCCCCACCGCCATCGAGTTCAGCACGCCGCTGGACTGGTTGCCGGTGCTGGCCACGCGGTAGCGGTCGTTTTCCCAGCGCAGTACGGCCCGCCGGTAGGCCCGCCGGGTAGGGTTGGCCTCGAAAGGGGTATCGGCCACAGCCCTCAGCAGGCTGTAAGGCGCATCGGTGCGGCCTAATAGTTTGAAGAGAAAAGGCCGCCCGAAGAGCAAAAACGTCACCATCGCCGAGACCGGATTGCCCGGCAGGCCCATCAGGGGTAGCCCGTTCCAGGTCGCAAAGAGCAAGGGGCCCCCCGGCTGCAACTTGACCTTCCAGAAATGGATCTCACCTTCGCGCTCCAGCATCTGCCGCACGATGTCGTACTCGCCCATCGAAACCCCACCCGTCGTGAGGAGCAGGTCAAGTTTGCCAGCTCGCTGTAGCTGGGCCCGAACTCCCTCTACACTGTCCGACGCTTTGGGTAAGATGACGGGCTCACCGCCTGCCTCCAATACCAGGCCCGCCACCGAGTAGCTATTGGAGTTGTAGACCCCGCCATAGGGTAGCGGCTCCCCTGGCTCAACCACCTCGTCGCCGGTGGACAGAATACCCACCCTGGGCCGCCGAACCACCGGCAGTTGGTCGTAGCCCATGGCCGCTGCCAGCCCCACCCGGCCGGGGGTGAGTAAATCGCCCTTGTGCAAATACGTCTGCCCCAGCACCAGGTCGTCGCCCTTGCGGCGAATGTCGGCAGCCGAGGCCGGTTTCATCAGCCAGACATAATCGCCCTCCCGCAGGGTGTCTTCCACCCGAATCACCGCATTGGCCCCTCTGGGGATGGGGGCGCCGGTAAAAACCTGCACGGCTTCTCCGGGCTCCAGCTTTCCGGTGAATGGTTTGCCGGCGGGTGATTGACCGACCACTTTGAGCTTGACCGGGTTACCCAACGAGGCGCCCCTGGTGTCGGCCTCGAGGCAGGCATAGCCGTCTACTGCCGTATCGTCGGTGTAGGGGTGGTTAACCTTAGCACTTAGTTCTGCGCCCAAAATGCCGCCGTAGGCAGCGGTCAGGGGCAATAGCTCAATGCTTTCCAGGGGTTTGGCCTGTTGCAATACAATCTCAAGGGCTGCTTCGACGGTAATGTTCTGCTTCATAGCTTCTATCCTATCCAGTTGGGGTTATCTTCGTGATACAAGGACGTCCCCCCTATTGACACATCCAAACACCTTTGATATTCTTCTCGTTGCGCCCCAATACGAAGGCTGGCGCGAGGATCATGACAAAGGGGTAGTAGATAAGGGAAGGAAGTCCATCCTGGACGTTATCTATTGTGCGAGCGATAGAGGGGATTCAGGGTGGGTGTGAAT
>NZ_QWKY01000072.1 GCF_003574035.1 Meiothermus hypogaeus
CGGGGGCCGATGGCCCTTCACTGTCGGTCGGCGAAGAAAGCGTCTCCCTTCCAAGGGGCGGTATCGCCCTCCGCTACGCGGATAACTTCCAAGGGGCGGTATCGCCCTCCGCTACGCGGATAACTTCGGCCCTGTTGATTCGTTACCGAATGGTAACGAATCAACCGAATCTGGTATGACCGGCCTGTCCTGGGGGCGGCTCGAGGCCAGCGGGGCTTTGGGTTTTTTGTGGGAGGAGCACCAGGTTTGAGGGTTTGGCGGGGTTGCGTGCAGCAAATGGGTCATCTTCAGGAATGTTTTATTTTCGCTTTCGCCGGCTGATTGGGTCGGCCAGGGCAAACCCCACCAGGCCCAGCAATCCCAGCCACCCTACCCAGTCCCCCAGCCGCACCGCCAGGGCATTGGCCCGGCCCAGGGGCACGTCGGCAAGCAGGGTGGCCTCGCCGCCCTGAGGGAAGCTGGCCAGTTTGAGCACCCGGCCCCAGGGGTCCAGGATGGCCGAGTCGTAGCCGCCATCGGCCTTGACCATGCTCAGGCGGTTCTCCACCGCGCGGAAGACCAGGTGGGTGTAGTGCTTGTCGGCAATGGTGGCCCAATCCTGCGAGGGTACGGCCACAAGCTGTGCGCCCTGGCGGGCCATTTTGCGGGCGGTATCGGTAAAGTCGAGGTCGTAGCAGATTAGGGTGGCCAGGCGGCCTATGGAGGTGTTGTAGACCGGGTAGGTGCCGCGGGTGGGGCTGGTTTCGCCGGCGAAGATGACCGGGTGATCCTTGCCGTAGACGCCCAGAAACTGGCCCTCTGGGCTAATGACCGTGGCCTCGTTGCGGAAGATCCGCTCGCCCACCACCACCACATACCCCACCACCAGGTAAGCCCCGCTTTCCTGGGCCAGCGGCACCAGGCCCAGCCGGTCTTCGGCCTGGGGGTCGAAGGTAAAGGCCCCCTCGGGCCAGACGATGAGCCGAGCCCCCTGGCGGGCGGCTTGCAGGGTTTGCTCTTTCATGCGCTCGAAGGTGGCCTGGGCCAGGGCGGCCTCGCCCCGGTTCTGGGCCAGGATGGGCGAGGTGGCCGGCTGGATGGCCGCTACCCGCAAGGTGCCTCCCTCGGGCCGGTAGAGCCAGAGTGAGAGGCCCACCCAGCCCATCCATACCACCACCCCGGCCCAAAGCCAGCGGCGCACCCCAAGGGGTGAAAGGGGAGGGGTTTCCAGCGGCCAGCGCCGTGCCAGAAGGTGCAAAAGCCCCTGCCCCAGCACGAAGTTCACCAGCACGATCAGGGCGCTCATGCCGTAGATACCAAAGATGCTGGCGGGCTGAATCAGCCAGGGCTGGGTGTGCTGGGCGTAGGCGATAAAGCCCCAGGTGGCCGCGATGGGCACGAAGCCCCGGATCATCTCGATGCCCACCCAGTTGCTCACCCCCTGCCAGACGAAAAAGCGGTAGCCGGTGCGCTCGTGGAAGGCCCGCACGCCCATATCGCCTAAGAGGGCAATCAGAAAAATGGCCAGGGGCAGCCACTCCATATAAAGGCCGCTGCCCCCAAAGACCGGGCCAAAGTAGCCCAGGCCCCACAGGCCCATGGTGGTGGCCGAGGCCAGGCTCGAGAGCCTTGCAGGCATCAGCCAGAACTGTGCCAGCAGCATGGGCAGCAGGGCCACCCAGGCCAGCGGCCAGAGGTTGTGGGGCGGGTAGGCCAGCACCAAGAGGCCCCCGCTCAAGGAAGCAAGGCCCAGGCCCAGCAAGAGGCGCAGCAGACCGCTCACGCTTTACATCTAGCCCCGCTCAGTTACCGAGGCATTACCTTGTCGGGGGACGGTAGCGGGTTCGCTCAGTTGCGCCGCAAGACCTCGGCATCGGCGGGGCGCTTGCGCAGGATTTGGGGGGTCAGGCTGGCGCGGCGGAAGTTGCTAAAGCTGAGGTCGGCCAGAACTTTATTGCTACTGTCGCGCAGGGTAATGGCAAGGGGGCGCGGGTCGGACTTGAGCACCAGAATTTCCATACTGGCAAAGCCCAGCGAGGCGTCCTTGGGGCTGCCACCAATGCGCCAGGCGGCCCCGGCGGGGGTATTTTGCTCGCCCAGTAGCCTGAGGGTGACCCGCTCGGCCAGCTGGTTGAAGTCGCCCAGGTCGGTCAGGTTGACCCCAAGGCCCTCCACGCGGGCCTTAGCTCGAGGTTGGATGATGACCTGGTTGGTCAGAAACAGGTAGTTCCAGACCTCCTTGTCCGAAATCACCACGAAGTTGCCCTCGAGGGCAGCGGGTTTTTTGAACTCCACCCGGGCCAGTTGCTCCTTGCCTGGAATCACCTGAAGCCGGAACTCGGCGTCCTGGCTGCTGCCGTCGGGCAGTTGAACCCTGCCGGTGATGGTGGCCTCCCAGGGTGAGCGGTCCAGGTTGGCCTGCACCTGGCGGGTGATCTCGGCGATGGTCTGGGCCGCTACCAGGCCAAAGGATACAAGGGCGATTGCCAGCAACTTTTTCATTCAGTGCCTCCAAAGCTGAGTGTGTAGCGCAACCACAGAGAAAAGCCTCCATCGTAGCTTGCGTCGGCGCGGAAGCGGTAGGCTTCCACCCCCAAGCTAGCAGCCCAGGGGTAGGCAGCGGTTAGGCGCAGCTTAAGATTGTTGAGTTCCTCGTCCAGGGGCAGGGTTAGGGTAGTTTCCAGGCGGTTGTACTGCCCGGCCCGCAGGGTGGCCTCGAGCAACGTCCCGGCCTCGTCGAGCTCGCCCCGCCAGCCCAGCAGGGCATACAGGCGCGAATCATCTACCCCCAGGCCAAAGGTATAGGTCTGCTCCTGGCGCAAGGCATAGCTGAGCTCACCCGAGCCGCTGGCGAGGCCGGCCAGGTTGCGCTTATAGCCCAGCCCCAGGCCTAAGGTTTCCCGGGGGCCCAGGCGGTAGCGCCCCAAAAGGCCTACCCTGAGCCCCCCCAGGGCCTCGTCGCCCACCCACAAATCGGAGCGCAGGGTGCTGCTATAGCCCGCCTCGAGGCTGGCGGCTACCGGCCCGAAGGTTCCGCCGATGCGGCTTTCGACGCCCCAACCCGCGAACCCCAGTCCAGCCCGCACCCCGTAGCTCAGGCGTCCCAGGGCGCTAAACTCGAGGGCGCTGGCCAGCCCTATTCCCAGTGCATTGCGCTGCAGGCGGGCCTCCAGCGTAAAGTCCCCCAGCGGCAGGGTGGCTTCTGCGGTAGGCGTCAGGGCATCGGGCAGGCGGCCAAAAAGCCCAAAGGTGAGGGATTGGGCCAGACCAGCGGCCGAAAGCTGAAGGCCCAGGACGATAAGGACGAAGTGCAACAAGCGCCGGTATTGGTGAAATCCCATCCGAATCATGCGATTCCCTTCCTTTGGGCTAAAGATTACCCCGACCAATGAGCTTTCCTGGATGGCTTCCTGGGTCTGGGGCTTCCATGTAGATTTCGGCCTGGGGCAAGGATCCACGGATTCCATGATGACCCGTGACCTGAGATTGAGCGAATGAAGCTGATCATGTCCTTTATGTGGCCAGCCGCTTGCCAAAGCGCAGGCTGGCTAAGCCTAGCACGGCCACGCTAAAAATGCTTAGCGCCAGCAGGTCAATCCAGAGGGTCTCGAGGCCCGCCCCCCGCAGCATCACCCCGCGCGTACCGTCAATCAGATAGCGGGCCGGAATGACCGCCGACAACGCCTTGAAAAAGAGGGGCATTCCGTCCACTGGGAAGACAAACCCCGACAAAAAGATGGTGGGCAGAATATAGGCAAAGGTGCCAAACACCGCCTGAATCTGGGTGCGGGCCAGGGTAGAAATGAGCACCCCCACCCCCAGTGAGCCCAGCACAAAAAGCACAATTAGCCCAAAGAGCAGCAGAAGGCTGCCGCGCACCGGCACGCCGAATACAAAATGCCCCAGCGCAAGCACCACCAGGCTGACCAGGGTGGCGATTACAAAATAAGGCAGCACCTTCCCCAGCACCACCTCGTAGGGCTGGATGGGGCTGGCAATCAGGGCCTCCATGGTGCGGCCCTCGTTTTCCCGCACAATCGAGAGGGCCGTGAGCAACACGGTAAAAATGGTCATGATCAGGCCGATAATGCCGGGGATGGTGAACCAGGCGGTTTTGTTGTCGGGGTTGTAGAGGGTGTGCAGGGTAGGGGTGAGGGGTGGGGTGGTGGCGGCTCCGGCCAGTACCTTGCCGGCCAGCAGCCTGCTGTTCACATCGCCCAGTACCTTGCGCAAAGCGGCCTGGGTCTGAAAGGCAAAGTTGGGGTCGGAGCCGTCCACGTAGACCTCGAGCGTCACCGCTTTATCCTGCCGCACGGCTTGCAAGGCGCCAGCTGGTATCACCAACCCCACCCGCGCCCGGTTTTGCTGAATGGCCTGTGGAACCTGCGCCGGGTCTTGAGCAATGTGGGTGAGGGTGAAGCGATTTTCTTTTTGCAACTCTTGCAGCAGGTACTGGCTGATGCGGTCTTGCGAGCCATCGTAAACCGAGAGCCGAATGCCCGAGAGGGTGAAGTTGATGGCATAGCCAAACAGGAGGGTCATGACGATGGGCAGACCCACAATCAGCCGCGAGAGCACGTGGTCGCGCCGAATCTGCGTGAACTCCTTTTGGGCCAGGGCGGCAATGCGGTTCACGTTGTGCCTCCATTGTGCAGGCGAGTCAGGATGATAAACACGTCTTCCAGGTTGGGATACACGGTCTGGAGGGGTAGGGCCGGGGTGGCCTGTTTCTCCAGAATCAGCCGCACCCCGTTGCCGCTGGGCCAACCATCCAGCACACCAGGCAGGGAGCGAATTTGTTCCAGGGGCAAGCTGGTCTCGCTGTAGACCACCTGGGCACTTTGCAGGGCCAGCTGCTCGAGTTCGTGGGGGGTTCCCTGGGCAATCACCTGGCCGCCAAAGAGCAGCGCCAGCCGGTGGCAGCGCTCGGCCTCGTCCATGTAGTGGGTGGTGACCAGTACCACCGCCCCCCGGGCGGCTTCCTGGTGAATCAGATCCCAGATAATGCGACGCGAGACCGGATCGAGGCCGGTGGTGGGCTCGTCCAAAAACACCACCTGGGGCCCGTGTACCACCGCCTGCGCCAGGGCCAGCCGCTGCCGCCACCCTCCCGAGAGGGCCCCGGCCAGCTGGTGGGCGAAATCCTGCAAGCCAAAGCGCCGAATGGTCTCCTCAACTGCGTAGGGTACGGCTCTGGCGTCCAGGTAGAGCCGGGCGCGGAATTCCAGGTTCTCGCGCACCGTCAGGTCGCGGTAGACGCTGGCTTCCTGGGTGGCGTAACCGATGGCGGCCTTGACCTGCTCGGGGTAGCGGCGCACATCCAGTCCGGCCACCAGGGCCCCGCCGGCGCTGGGCAGCAAGACCCCGCTCAGGATGCGGATCAGGGTGGTTTTACCCGAACCGTTGGGGCCCAGCAGACCAAACACCTCGCCGGGACGCACCTGCAAGCTCACCTTGTCCAGGGCCACCAGGTTGCCAAACCGTCTCGAGACCTGCTCAACGCTGACCAAGCTGCCTCCCTTCCAGAAAACCCCGCACGTGGGCCTGCAAATCGAACGGGGGCTGAATCCCCATGGCCCCCAGCATCAACACCCGGGCAAAAAGCGGCCCCAGCAGCGCTATGGCTGCCTGAGAAGGGGTCTCCTCCGCACGCAGACAGGCTTGTTTTTGCAGCTCGGCAAAAAATTCGAACACCCTCGACATGGCCTTGCGCAAACCCAGGGGCCCGGTTTCGCCGCGCAGCTCGGGGTGACGGGCCAGCTCGGGCAGCAAGCGTACCAGCAAACCCTGGTTGGCCTCGAGCATCTGCAGGTAGCGCTCGGTCAGGTACAAGAGGTCGGCCTCGAGGTTGCCCGAAAGCCGGGGCAAGACCTGCTCTACCGGAGGGTGTAACTTCTGCACGGCCTCGTGTAGCAGGGCTTCCTTGCTGCCAAACTGCCGAAATAGCGTGACCTCGGAGACCCCAGCCCGGGCCGCGATTTCGCGGGTGGTGGCGCCTTTGTAGCCTTTTTCCGCCAGGAGCTCCAGCCCCGAACGCATCAGGGTTGTGCGGGTGGCGTCGGCCTCCTCAAAGCTTGAAAGTAAGTACATGCTTACATCTAGCTTAGCCCACAGGCCCTCTTTGGACAAGCTGTGCAGAGCACGCTTTGTCGAGAAGCCTTTGCCGCTTTTGCCTGCGGATGTCAGAATGGGTGCGCTATGGCGAATCTCAAGAACCTGCCTGTTGGTAAAAAGGCCCCCGAAATTGTCCACATGGTCATCGAAGTGCCCCGCGGTTCTTCCAACAAGTACGAGTACGACCCCGACCTCGAGGCCATCAAGCTCGACCGAGTGTTGCCTACGGCCCAGTTCTATCCGGGCGACTACGGCTTTATTCCCTCCACCCTGGCCGAGGACGGCGACCCCCTCGATGGCGTCATCCTCTCCACCTACCCCCTCTTGCCCGGCGTGGTGGTCGATGTGCGGGTGGTGGGCATGGTGGACATGCAAGACGAAAAGGGCGGGGATGCCAAAATTATCGGGGTGGTGGCCGAAGACCCGCGCTGGGACTATATCCAGGACCTGGCCGATGTGCCCACCGCCCACAAACAGGAAATCCAGAATTTCTTTGAGACCTACAAGGCCCTGGAGGCCCACAAGGGCAAGTGGGTCAAGGTTTCGGGCTGGAAAGACAAGGCCGGTGCAGTGGCCGAGGTGCAGGCCTGTATCGAGCGCTTCAAAGAGGTCAAAGATCGCTAGGCATCCCGCATTTTTGTGGGATGTTTGAACTGGCTTGACCTGCCAGGGGCCTTTGTGGTTATGTAATCAAACGAGCTATCTATGGCCTTGCAGCAGCGAATCGAATCTTTATTGAAGGCGCTGGAGGTGCCCGACCTGGGGGTCGAGGTGCCCCAGGTGAACGACGAGGAGGGCTTCCTCGAGGCCCTGGAAGCAGCCATTCGTAGTTTTATCGAGGACGGTGAAGACGACGAAAGCCCCCTGGGCTTAATTGAGTCCGACCCTTCCGCCTACGACCTTAGCGATGAGCCCGATACCGAAGAACTGCAAAACGCCGTCAAAGACTTCATGAACGCCGGCGACTCCCAGCTCACCCTTATCACCCCCGAGAGCCCCCTCCAGCCCGATGGCGGCGAAAACCCCAGTAAGTTTTGGGTGTTCTTGCTCCAGATGCCCACCCTTTCCGATCATCGCTGGTGGGCCATTGTGGACAAAAACGGGCGGAACGAAACCTATAACTACGGGATTATCTAGCGCCCTGGAAGAGCAACCGCAAAGTCAGAAAACCACAAGGCACGCTCCCCTCTCCCCTTGTAGGGGAGGCTTAGAGCGCTCTTCACAAAGATCGAGCTTCCCAGACAGAACAGTTGCCGCCCGGAAACTCGAAACCCAAGCACTCGTGGGCCGGGCCCGGCCCACGCTTGGGTACGTAACATGCGTCTGAGCGCAGACGCATTCTCTTTTTTGCGGGCGGCAACCTATGGGGTTTTTGGCTTTGTAAACTGTCTTTTTGAATCCGGTATTAGCGGTTGCCCTGAGCGCTCTGGTAACAAGAGGTTATGCAGTTGACCAGCGCAGTGTAGTACCGGAAGCTGGCGCCCTTGGCCTGGGCTGTTTCCCCAAAACCGGTGTGCCTGGATTTTTCGTATACCTACCAGATGGGCCGCCCAGTGTAGAGCATTGCAAGCTTCGCTTGTTACCCCCCAATCCCCACCATAACCCGCTCGCGTAAAGTGGGGAGGGTGTTGCCAAAAGCAGGCTTGCGGTCGGTGGCCAGCAGAATGGCATCTACCAAAGCTTCAACAGGATTGGGGGCCTCGAAGGCCCAGGCGATGTCCATTTCCAGGTCGGTCAGCAAGCAAGGCCTTAGTTTCTTATCGGCAGTGAGGCGCAAGCGGGAGCACTTGGAGCAAAAAGCCTCGGTGACCGGGTTAATGAAGCCCACTGTACCCACCGCACCGGGAATACGGTAAACCCGGGCCGGGGCGGTGGGGTCGTTTTCTACCTTTTCCAATGGGCCGAAGTGGGCCTCGATTCTGGCCCTGGTCTCGGCCCCGGCGATGAAGCGCTGCTGGTAAAGCTGGGGGTTGGAGTTATCGAGGTGCATATACTCCAGAAAGCGCACCTCCAGCGGCTTGTCCAGCGAGAGCGAAGCCAGGGGGATCACCTCGTCGTCGTTCATACCCCGGATCATCACCGCGTTGATTTTCACCGGATGCAACCCCAGCGCCCAGGCGGTCTCGATGGCGTCCCAGACCTTCTCGACCTGCCCACCTCGGGTCATGGCCTTGAAAACCTCGGGGGTCACGGCGTCCATCGAGAGATTTATCCGCTTGAGACCGGCGTTCATCAGCTCTTTGGCTTTGCGGGCAAATAGAAGCCCATTGGTGGTAATGGCAATGTCCTGGATACCCAGCTCTTTTGCCACAGCAATCATCTGCGGCAACTCCTTGCGCACCAGCGGCTCGCCTCCGGTAAAGCGCACCGACTCCAGGCCCAGCATCTGCATGGCTTGCAGGAAGTGGCGGGTATCCTCGACCGAGATGGTGCCCGGGGGCTCGGCCTGCTCCCAGCCCAGCGGATGACAGTACAGGCAGTGCAGGTTGCAACGCGGCGTAACCGAAAGCCGAAGGTCTTTGATGATGCGTCCGTAGTTATCTATTAGCTTCACTGTGATGACCCCGTGTTGCATATTCTAGCAACACGGTTGGCTTATGGCGCAAGAGGGGTTACAAATATCCCAGTAGGGGTCGAGTGTCGAGGACTCCAATATTACTGGTCTATATCGCTGGAGAAGCTACAGCTCTCAGGTCATATTTTAGCTTTCCAACTCTATCTACACTCCCAGGGGCCAAACTGAAATAAGCTGAAATTATGAAGGTCATCGTGTTGTTTGATGGGCTGTGCAATCTCTGCAACAGCACGGTGCAGTTCATCATTCGCCACGATCCTTCGGGACGTTTCCGGTTCGCCTCGCAGCAGTCCGAGATTGGACAGAAATTGCTGGCGCAGCACAATATCTCAACTGCGCAGGCCCTTGCGGATAGTGTGGTGGTGCTGGAAGGCGACAAGGTCTGGCTCGAGTCGGACGCGGTGTTTCACATCCTCTACCGGCTGGGTGGCATCTGGAGCATCCCGGCGGTGCTGTGGTTTTTACCCAAGCGGCTGCGGGACTGGGCCTACCGCAGGATAGCGAAGCACCGCTACCGCATTTTTGGCAAACGTGAGCATTGCATGGTGCCCACCCCAGAACTCAAACAGCGCTTCCTGGATGTGTAAATTCGGATATCCTCGAGTCTGGTTCTCTGCCACCGCATAGCAAACGCGCTACCGGCTATGTATAGACCATCGGCATTCTTGAAACGGGTAGTGCAAAACCGAACGGTGGTTTAGCCTGGAGATATGGCCGATTATAAACGCTTTGGCCTGGCCCTGGGGGGTGGAGGGGCCAGGGGGTACGCCCACATCGGGGTGATGCGGGTTCTGGAGCGCGAGGGCTTTAAGCCCAGCGTGATTGCCGGCACCAGCATGGGCAGCCTGATGGGGGCCATGTTTGCCAGTGGGCACACCGCCGATGAGGTGCAGGAAGTGCTCTCCCAGGTATCTTTCTGGCGTTTTCTGGACTGGAACCCCCTGAGCGATATGCTCAACTACAGCGAGCTGGTGCGCTTCTTGGAGCCCCATATTCCCCGCCAGATGGAGGATTTCCCCATTCCTGTTGGCATCACCGCCACCGACCTGATTACCGGCACCGAGGTCTATTTTCGCCAGGGCGATGTGTTCCAGGCCATTCGGGCTTCCATTGCCTACCCGGGGGCCATCAACCCCATCTGGGTGGGCAACCAACTTTTGGCCGACGGGGGCATCCTGAACCAGATTCCAGTAGATCTGGTGCGCTTTTTGGGCGCCGAACGGGTGATTGCGGTGGACGTGACCCCCCTCGAGATTCTGCGCGAACAGCCCCACAAGAAAAGCTGGTGGGAACAGATTTTTCGCCGCGGTATTGATGCCAACCCCATCCAGAACGTGTACCGCGCCGTCGAGATCATGCAGATTCGGCTGGCCGAGGTCAAGCTGGCGGTATCGCGCCCCGACCTGGTGCTGCGGCCCAAGCTCGAGGGCATCGGGCTTTTCAGCTTCCAGCAGTTGGAGCAGGCCATCCAGGATGGGGAAGCGGCGGCCCTGAGCAAGCTCGAGGAGATTCAAGCGCTGCTTACTACCGAGGCTTAAGTTCTTGTAGGCGGCTCATCCCTTCCTGCTCCAGTCTTTGCAGCAACCCCCGGCACAGCTTTTTCACCATAAAGGGCCCCTCGTAGACGAAGCCGGTATACACCTGTACCAGCGTGGCCCCGCCTGCAAGCCGCTCCCACACGTCCGCTGCGCTGAAGATGCCCCCCACCGAGATAATGGGCAAACGGCCCTGTAGCCTTGTATGCAGGTACCGGAGCACCTCGAGCGAGCGCGCTCGCAGCGGTTTGCCCGAAAGCCCGCCAGCCTCGTCTGTAAGCGTGGTCAGCCCTGCGCGGCTGGTGGTGGTGTTGGTGGCAATGAGCCCGGAAAGCCGGTATTGCTCCGCCAGCGCCAGAATCTCGTCTATCTGCGCCCAGCCAAGGTCGGGGGCAATTTTGAGCAGCAGGGGTTTGCGGCCCTGGACAAAGCCCACAAGCGCGGCAAGCAGCTCTTCCAGCCGGTCTTTGTCTTGCAGGGCCCGCAGCCCCGGCGTGTTGGGCGAGCTGACGTTAACGACAAAGTAATCGCCATAGGGCCAGAGGATAGAGAGGCTCTGCAGGTAGTCCTTTGGCGCTTCTTCTAAAGGGGTTGCTTTCGACTTCCCCAGGTTGATGCCTATGGGCACCGGGAGCTTGCCGAAGGTTTGCTGCAAGTGCTTAAGCCGAGTGGCAATGGCCTCGGCCCCCTCGTTGTTAAAGCCCATGCGGTTGATGAGGGCCTGGTCCTGGGGCAGCCGAAAAAGGCGGGGCTTATCGTTGCCTGGTTGGGGCAGTGCCGTTACCGAGCCAATTTCCACATGCCCAAAGCCCAGCGCCGCCCAGGCCCGTACCGCCACCGCGTTTTTGTCGAAGCCCGCCGCCAGCCCGATGGGGTTGGGGAAACGCAGGCCAAACGCCGTGACCGCGAGGCGCTCATCCTGCACCGCACAGAGCCGCCGCATGAGCTCGAGGGTCGGCCCCCGCTGTCCCAGCCAGGCCAGGCCGTGCATCACCCGTTCGTGGATGGTCTCGGGGTCCTGGCGAAACAACCAGGGTTTGAATAGCTCGTACACGGGGAAAGAATAGCAGGAGAAAGGGGGTACCTGGGAGCAGAGGCCTGGGGGCAGGAGAAAAGAAAAAGGGACTGATACCGGATTCAAAAAGACAGTTTACAAAACCAAAAAACCCATAGGTTGTCTTTTTGAATCCTCGAGCACACCCCTCCCGAACGGTCGGCGAAGAAAGCGTCTCCCTTTCCAAGGGGCGGTATCGCCCTCCGCTACGCGGATAACTTCCAAGGGGCGGTATCGCCCTCCGCTACGCGGATAACTTCCAAGGGGTGGTATCGCCCTCCGCTACGCGGATAACTTCGGCCCTGTTGATTCGTTACCGTTCGGTAACGAATCAACCGAATCTGGTATGAGGACATTCCCCTGCGAGCTTTTCGGATCCCTTTGCCCTGCTCCCTGCACCCTCTATCTGTACTGGGCCAGCAGGTTTTTGGCGATGATGACCTTCAGGACCTCGCTGGTGCCCTCGCCGATGCGGGTCAGACGGGCGTCGCGCCAGTAGCGCTCCACCGGGTACTCCTGGATGTAGCCATAGCCACCCAGAATCTGGATGGCCTCGTCGCAGGCACGCACGCCTGCTTCCGAGGCAAATAGCTTGGCCTGGGCCGCGGCCTGACCAAAAGGCCTGCCGGCATCGCGCAGCTCGGCGGCCTTGAGATATAAAAGGCGTGCGGCCTCGAGTTCGGTGGCCATATCCGCCAGCTTGTGCGAGACGGCCTGGAACTCGGCGATGGGCCTGCCAAACTGTTCGCGCTCCAGGGCATACTTGGCCGCAAACTCCATGGCGGCCCGCCCCAGCCCTACCGCCATAGCAGCGATGCCAATGCGCCCGCCTTCCAGCACCTTCATCACGTCGTAAAAGCCCTTGCCCCGCTCGCCCAGCAGGGCTTCTTTGGGCAGGTGGATGTCTTCGAAAATGAGCTGGGCAGTGTCGGAAGCGTTAAGCCCGAGCTTTTTTTCCTTGCGCCCAATGCGTAAGCCAGCAATGGGGGCCTCGAAGACCACCGCCGAGAGCCCCAGGTGTTTTTTCTCTTCGCTGGGCGCAGCATCGGTGCGGGCGTTGACCACATAAACCCCTGCCACCGACCCCTGGGTGATGAACTGCTTGGAGCCGTTCAGCACCCAGCCCGAAGCGGTCTCTTCGGCCTTGGTGCGCATGGCGGCGGCATCGGAGCCGCTGCCTGGTTCGGTCAGGCCCCAGGCCCCCAGCACCTCCCCCGAGGCCAGCCGGGGTAGAAACTGCCGCTTCTGCTGCTCGTTGCCTGCTAGCAAAATGTGCCCGGTACAAAGGCTGTTGTGCGAGGCCACCGTGAGGGCCAGGGCACCATCTACCGCTGCAATTTCTTCAATGATGCGGGCAAAAACGCGCGTCGAGAGCCCCGCCCCGCCATACTGCTCGGGCACCTGGGCCCCCATCACGCCCATCTCGCCCAGCTTTTTCACAATCTCAAAGGGAAATGCACCTGTCTGGTCGCGCTCGGTGGCGGTGGGGGCCACCTCGGCCTGCAAAAAGTCCCGCAGTGCGCCGATAATCTGTCGCTCCTCGCTGTCCAGCTCGAACCACAAGTCCCTGGGGCGGTCTGCAATCATTGGGGGTTCCTCCGTACACTCAATATATCACTTTTTATAACAGGTGTTGGAAATACGTTACAAAACACTCGAGGCCGGTGGCGGTTTTGCTCGAGGTGCTGGACGCGCTTTGCAGTGAAATAAGCCGCAGGTGATATAGTGAATCATCGTGAATCCCCACAGCTTTAGTACACTTGTGTTATGGGATTTCGAGTCGTTTCGGAGGAACGCCTGAATGGAGCTTGAAGCCGGTGCAATTGTAGAAGGTCGCGTCACGCGAATCATGGAGTTTGGGGCTTTTATCGAGTTTCCCACGGGAGAATCGGGACTGGTACACATCTCGCAGGTGGCCCACGAGTTTGTCAAGAATATCCGCGATCACCTGAACGAAGGCGATGTGGTCTCGGTGCTGGTGCTGGGCCGCGACGACAAGGGCCGCCTCGACCTCTCCATCAAGGAGCTTACCCCAGCCCCCGTCGAACCCCCCCGGCCCAAGCGCTTACCCCGCCAGGCCCCCGAGTTTGAAAACAAACTCAAAAGCTTTTTGCGCGGCTCAGGTGGTTTTGGTGGCGGTGGAGGCAGCAAAAAGCCGGGCGGTGGAAAGGGTGGGCGCAAGCGCCGCTAAGGCATTGGCGCATAAATTTTGAAGGATGACCCGACCGGCCAGCCCTTTCGGTTTACGACAGCACAGGTTGAAATGAGAATCCAAAGCGGGGTTAGCCCCGCTTCTTTGGTTTCTTCCCCGCACGTACTGCCAGGCGGCTTCGGATTGTCCTCATTCAAAAATGGACAGCGTCTTGGGCGCCCCACCTGGTCCGTTGCACATGCAAATGGCAAAGGTGGGCGGTGCGCCTTTACTGGAAGCTTTCAGCCATGAACCTCTGCGAGCCCTGCTTGCTCCAGGGTCAAGGCAGGAACCAGTGGGCGAGGAACCAAAACCTTTTACCGGTAGTGTCCTACAGGTAACCCGTATCAGGCTCCTTCTTCGTCAAAGCTCATGCCCATGATGCTGTAGCCTGCATCCACGTATACCGTCTGGCCGGTGGTTCCGCTGGACAGGGGAGAGAGCAGGTACAGGCCCAGGTTCCCCACCTCCTCGTGGGTAATCATGCGCCCCAGGGGGGCGGTGGCGTTGTACTTGGCCACCATCTTGCGAAAGCCAGGGATGCTCATGGCGGCAACGGTGCGGATGGCCCCCGCGCTGATAGCGTTGACCCGAATGTTCTTCTTACCGAGCTCGTAGGCCAGGTAACGTACGCTGGCTTCCAGGGCGGCCTTGGCAATGCCCATCACGTTGTATTTGGGCACCACCTTCTCGGAAGCGTAGTAGGTCAGGGTAACCAGGCTGCCCCCTTCGCGCAGGAGCGGCTCGGCCTCGCGGGCCACTGCTACCAGCGAATAGGCCGAGACTTGCAGGGCGGTGTTCCAGTCGGCGGCGGTGGTATCAATAAACCGCCCTTCCATGGCCGGGCGGGGGGCAAAGGCAATCGAATGCACCAGATAATCCAGTCCTCCCCAGGCGCTCTGCAGATCGGCAAACATGGCCTTGAGGGCGGTTTCGTCGGTTACGTCCACCTGATACAGGCGCTGGTTGGGGCGCCCGGCGGTGAGCTTTTCGAGTTTTTCCCGCAGCCGCTCCCCCTGATAGCTAAAGGCTATTTCGGCCCCAGCAGCATGCAGTTTTTCGGCGATGGCCCAGCCCAGGCTGTGCTCGTTGGTTACGCCCATGACCAGGGCTTTCTTGCCGGACAAGTCAATACAGACCATAACCCCCGTATCTTACCCGCACCGCCTCGAGGATTGGCAATCCCTTGGTGGAGTTCCGAACACATTCCGACCGCTTCCTGGCAAAGCGTTCCGCAGGTTGCTTTTACGCCTCTGAACCAATCCTCATAAAAACCCATTAGAATGATGTCCACAACAAGTTGTTTGGGTTATTACCAATGGTGGGACATTTCTCACTACTGCAATTCACACTCGCCAGGCTATAAACGTCCTTACAAATTACGGGTCTCTTTCGGCAGCAAGGGAGGTAGACATGCAGACGCTACAACAGGGGGTAGCAACCATGGGAGGCATTCAGTGTGAGTGGGTTCCGGGCACCATGAACCAGGTCAAGGTTCGCTTGCCGGGCCATGATGTACAGGTGAGCCTCGAGCAACTGCAACAGATTGCCGGGGTAGATGCAGTACACGAACTCTACCTCAAGGGCCTGATCTCCCTCCCTCTGAGCAGCAAGCTGCGCGAAGCCTTCGATAAGGCCTAGCCCCGAGCGAGTTCCCATCAGGCGACCCTGCGGGGTCGCTTTGTTGTGATTTGGCTAGGGGTTTCTCGCTCATGGTATTTTGTATCCCCCGTTCGGTACAATATCGGCATGCCTGTAGCCCAGGAGGGGTTGGCTCGCTTTGGCGACGCAGAGAACTGTCTCAAGCATCTGGAACGCTCGAGGCGGGCGTTGTTGCACTTTGTGGAAAGCCTTTCCGACGAGCACCTATTTCATCGGCCCGCTGCAGGGGTCTGGAGCCCCGCCGAGGTGTTGGAGCACGTTTCGCTGGTGGAAGAATCGGCAGGCAAAATTATTCGTCGCTTGCGCAAGGTGGCCCTGGGCGAGGCCGAGCCTTTCCCGCCGTCTCCCCCCGGTCAGACCCGCCCCGATATCAGCCGCGCCAAAGCGCTGCTGGGCTGGGAGCCCCGGGTGCCGGTACGTGAGGGACTGGCCCGTACCATCGCTTACTTTCGCGATCTTCAGTGCGCCGATTGGCACCCTGAAGCG
>NZ_QWKY01000073.1 GCF_003574035.1 Meiothermus hypogaeus
CCCGCCCCCACACCTCCCCAGAGCAATCCCGACCAGACCATCTGAAGCTACGGGCTGGTTGCTAGTCAAAGTCCCAGCCAAGCTGCGGTGTTTACAAACGTCAATAAGCGCAAATCAAGTTAGCTACCAAAGAGGTTTTTTATGAGTGAAGCCCCCAAACCCTCCCTCGAGCCCCAGGCCGTGATGGATGCTGCTGCCAGGTTGCGTACCCTGTTGTTGGAAGTCAAGAAGGTCATTGTCGGGCAAGACCTGATGCTCGAGCGTATGGTAGTAGCGCTCCTGGCGCGGGGCCACATCCTGATTGAAGGGGTGCCGGGACTGGCCAAAACCCTGGCCATCAAGACCATGGCCGAGGCGATTGGGGCCAGCTTCAAGCGCATCCAGTTCACCCCCGACCTGGTGCCCGCCGACCTGGTGGGAACCCGCATCTACAACCCCAAAGAAGCCAGCTTCGAGGTGGAGCTGGGCCCAATTTTTGCCAACCTGATTCTGGCCGATGAAATCAACCGGGCCCCCGCCAAGATTCAATCCGCCCTGCTGGAGGCCATGCAGGAGCGCCAGGTTACCATCGGCCACGAGACCTTCAAACTGCCCGACCCCTTTTTGGTGCTTGCCACCCAGAACCCCATCGAGTCGGAAGGCACCTACTTTCTGCCCGAAGCCCAGGTTGACCGCTTCATGTTCAAGGTCTGGATCGACTACCCTGCCTTCTACGAGGAGATGACCGTGGTGGACCGGGTCTCCACCAAGTTCGAGCGGGTAGCTGAGGTGCTCACTGGCGACGACCTGCGCTACCTGCAAGCCATGGCTGACCAGGTACACGTCCACCAGGCCGTAACCGAGTATGCGGTGCGGCTGGCCCGCGCGACCCGCGACCCCGGCGAAGTGGGCCTTTCGAACCTCAAAAAGTACATCAGCTTTGGCGGAAGCCCCCGTGCCAGCGTAAACCTGATTCTGGGTGCCAAAGCCCTGGCGATTGTGCGGGGCCGCGAATACGCCCTGCCTGAGGACGTGCGCGACCTGGCCCCCGAGGTGTTGCGCCATCGGGTGATTCTTTCCTACGAGGCCCTGGCCGACGAGGTGAAACTCGAGGACGTGGTACAGAAGATTATTGCCGCTACCCCTCTGCCCAAGGTGCACATTGGCGACCCCTACCGCGATACCCGCTCAACGGTTACGGAAAACCCTTCGGCCTAACGCAACATAAAGCTGTGGTGGCCTATGCTCTTTCGACGAGCCAGCAAGAACAAAATTGAAATCACCCTGACGCCAGAGCCCAACGAGGCCCGGCCACGCCAGCGTGAACTGCCGGCGGAGCTACTGCGGAAGCTCGAGTTCAAGGTATTGAAGCGCCTGGACGGTTTTTTGTTTGGCGATTACACCGGTTTTTTCTATGGTCCCAGCCTGGACTTAGCCGAGGTACGGGAGTACCAGCCCGGCGACGAGGTTCGGCGCATCGACTGGAACGTGACCGCCCGCACTGGCAAGATTCACATTCGACAGTACCGCGAAGAGAAGGAGGTCACGGTCTGGCTGGTGGTGGATTTATCGGCCTCGATGCGGTTCGGTACCCGGCGGGTGCTGAAGGCAGAGGAGGCGCTGGAATTTGTCGGTACGGCGGCGAGCATCGTGGCCCGACACGGGGATAAGGTGGGGGTCATCGGCTTTTCGGAGGCCGGCATGCGGGTGGTGCCTCCAGGCACGGGCCGTCGGCAGGCCCTGCGAATTCTGTACGAGCTGTATGGCTTGCTGGCGCTCGGCCAGGGGCAAGCCGCACCATCCCGTGCGCCGCACGCTTCCCTGGAGCAAGCCCTGGAGCACATTGCCAAAACCCTCAAGCGCCGCGCGCTGCTGTTTGTGGTGTCCGACTTTCTGAACCCCCAACCGGAGCAGGCGCCCCTTTGGACGCAGGGACTGCGCCGGTTGGCTTACCGGCACGATGTGGTGGCGGTGCGCATCTTCGACCCTGCCGAAAAAGAGCTGCCCAGAGCCGGCGAGCTGCGCATGCGCGACCCGGAAAGCGGCGAAGAGATCTGGATTGATACCAGCGACCCCCGGGTTCGCCGTGCCCATGCGGCGTTGGTGCAGGCTCGAGAAGCCATGCTCGAGCGTGCTCTGCGTTCGGCCCAGGTGGATGTGCTCAACCTGTCCACGGCCCAGGAAATTGTAGAACCCTTGCTCAAGTTCACCTTACGCAGAAGGGGGCGAAGATGAGTTTCACCTGGCCTGCTTTTTTGTGGTTGTTGTTGCTGATACCGCTGTTTGTGGGCCTGCTGGTGTGGGCCAACCGACGTCGGGAACGCACCGCCGAGGCCTTTGCCGATGCCCGCTTGCTCCCCTCGGTGGTGCGCCAACCGCCCAAAGCCCACGTGCGCTGGCCGCTGGCCCTGCAACTGCTGGCGCTGTTTTTGCTGCTTTTTGCGGCGGCCCGTCCGGTGGCCAGCCCGCCCTTGCCCACCAACAAGGCCGCGGTTGTGCTGGCGGTGGACACCTCACGCTCCATGCTGGCCGCCGACCTCAACCCCAGCCGCCTGGAGGCCGCCAAGGCC
Source organism: Meiothermus hypogaeus (assembly GCF_003574035.1). GTDB lineage: Bacteria > Deinococcota > Deinococci > Deinococcales > Thermaceae > Meiothermus > Meiothermus hypogaeus. The sequence goes on from NZ_QWKY01000073.1 coordinate 2,550, forward strand.
ACGGCTCGCAAGTTCATCGAGCTAGCGCCCCCCACCACCCAGATTGGGCTGGTCAGCTTTTCCGACTCGGCCTCGGCCCTGGTGATGCCCACCACCGACCGCCAGAAGCTCCTGGAGGCCATCGAGCGCCTCAAACCGGCCCAGAACACCTCCATCGAGAACGCCATCGTGACCGGAGTACGGATGCTGCCGGGGCGCAAGAACCTTAAGCCTCCCGCCGAGTTACAACCCCCCGGCCTGGGGCAGCCCGACCCCCTGCAAGGGGTGCCCGACCTGCCGGTGTCACCGCAGTCCCAGTCTCCGCAAGATCTACCGCCGGGGAGTGTGGTGATCCTTTCGGATGGGGCTTCTAACGTGAGCACCAACCCCGGTTTGCCCACCCGCAACAGCCTCGAGATTGCCGCCCGGTTCGCCAAGAATGCCAACGTCAAGCTCTTCACCTTCCCCATGGGGCAACAAGGGGGTACAGTGGCCCAGATTGAGGGGCGCAACTACTACATTCCTTTCGAGCCAAGAAACCTCGAGCAACTGGCGCAGGCCACAGGCGGCAAAAACACCTACCCCCCCACCGAGGAGGCCCTCAAGGCCATTGCCAAAGAACTGGGCACGGTGATTCGCTGGGAGGGCACCAAGACCGAAATTGCCTCGCTGCTGTCGGGTGTGGCGGCCTTTCTAATGCTTTTGGCAGCGGGCCTGAGCCTGCGCTGGCAGCGCCGGGTACCGTAGGGGAGGGCCGATGGGTTTTCTGGCACGCTGGAACCTGCTAACGCTCAGGCTTATCGCCTTGAGGGTGCTGCGGCCCCAGACCCTCGAGGTTAGCGGTATCCTGGGCTTGTTGGCAGCGCTGCTACTGGGCTTTAGCATGGGTGGGTCGGCTTTGAGGCGGCAGGTGGTTTGAATGATGTTTATCTGGCCGTGGGCCCTGGGTTTATTGCTCCTGGTACCCCTGCTGATCTGGCTGTACCGCCTGAGCCTGCGCCCGCCGGCCGAATCGGTTGTTTTGCACCCGGATGTGGCCATGCTGGCGCGGGCCTCGAGGCGAGCCCAAAACTGGCGACAGCACCTCTCGGCAGGGTTGTATTTGCTGGCGCTGGTCATGGCTGTTGTTGCCCTGGCCCGCCCCACCCTTCCGGTCTTGCAGGCCGACCCCCGGGCAGCGGTGGTGCTGGCGGTGGACATCAGCCGCTCGATGCAGGCTACCGATGTGCAACCCAGTCGATTCGAGGCTGCTAGAGCTGCGCTCCGTACCTTTATTCGTGAGCTGCCAGAGGGTATGCGGGTGGCCCTGGTGACCTTTTCCCGCGACGCTCAACTAGTAGTACCCCTCACCACCGACCGGGGGCGCTTGCTCGAGGCGGTGGACTTTCTGGATTTGAACCTGGGCACCGCCATTGGCGACGCCATTCTGGAGAGCATTATGGCTCTGCCGCCGCTGTCCGAACGCGCCGAGGCCCCAGACCCCAGGAGCCTGGCCAGTATCATCCTGCTTACCGATGGGCGCAGTCTGGCCGGGGTAGACCCGGTAGAAGCTGCCCAGGAGGCGGCCCGCCTTAAGATTCGGGTGCATGCTATTGGTATTGGCCGTGCTTCCGATGGTGCGGTGCCCGGACTGCCTGAACAGTACGCGCTGGCCGCGCAGTTCGACGAAGAGGCTCTCAAGGAGATTGCCCGGGTGGGCGACGGAGAATATTTCTTTGTGGACTCGGCGGCCAAGCTCAAAGAGGCTTACCGCACCCTGACCCGTCAGATGACGTGGCGGGTTCGCCGCGACGAGGCGACGGCGGTTTTTTCTCTGCTGGCCGCTGGGCTTTTGGCTCTCAGCCTGGCCCTGGCCCAGGTGCGGCGCAGGGTGGTTTAGAGCGGTCTTCGGGCCTATTACACCGCGTGTAGTGCGTACTGGTGGAGGGAAGCATGATGGCCTCAAGCTTCGGCCGTGGTGCTCGAGATAGAGCCCTGGCGCATGAGGGCTTGGGCCAGCTCGAGGCGCGCAATGAGGGAAGGCGCCTCCAGAAGGGCTTGCCGGTCCGCAGCCGATACCCGCAGGTTAACACACAAAAAGGAAGCCTGATAAAGGGGGTCGTCGGGCAGGTTGGCAATGGCTTCTTCCAGGGCTGCGGGGTCGGCAAGCCCGGCCATGTAGCTGCGAAAGGTGTCCATGGCGTCCCAGGCCGCCACAATCTCTTCGCTACGGGCGCTGCGCTCGAGCAAATAAGGAATATCTAGGGTTGTCTGATAGAGGTTTTTTTCGAAAACCCCCACGCCCTCCACACGGCACCGGTCGCCGCCCCGGCAGACGATGTTGAAGGTGCCATCGGGGTTTTCAGAAGCGGCCAGCAAGTCCACGTAGCCCCCTACCTCGTGGGGGCCCGACGCGGTAGCCAGGGTAATGACAAACCGCCGCTGGTCTTCGCTTTGGGCCAGCAAATCGCGCACCATCTGCTTATAGCGCTCCTCGAAGATGTAAAGCGGAATGAGGAGCCCGGGAAAGACCACCGTTTCGGGAAGAGGGAAAAGAGGCAGGCGCTTCACGTTTACAAAATAGCCCAGTGGGGGTTGTAAGTGTGCAACGGCGATTTCTATCGCCACTTTATTAGCCTATGTTACATTCAGTCGGTATATCTGCTCAATATAACAAGGGCATGAAAAAATATGCAGTAATACTCCTTTTCATGCTGGGTTTCGGACTGGCCCAGCCGACAGCCACGGGCACTGGGGGTGCTGCCGCCACTGTGGATGCCCTGGCGACCCGCGCTGCCATGGACATCCTGGCCCAGGGCGGGAACGCCATCGATGCCGCTGTGGCAGCAGCAGCGGTGCTGGGTGTGACCGAGCCCTACTCCTGCGGAATTGGTGGTGGGGGCTTTATGGTGATCTACCTGGCCAAGGATAAACGGGTGGTGACCATCGACCACCGGGAGGTGGCCCCGGCCTATTTCAATCCCAGCGTGTTCAACGGCCCCAACGGTCAGCCGCTGCCCTTTGCCGAGCGGGTCAACAGCGGTCTTTCGGTGGGTGTTCCCGGCACGGTCAAGGGCTGGGAGGAAGCCCTGGCCCGCTATGGCTCCCTGTCCCTGGGCCGGGTTTTACAGCCGGCCATTCGGGTAGCGCAGCAGGGCTTTACGGTCGATGCCACCTTTGCTGCCCAGACCCAGGCTAACCTCCAGCGCTTCCGCTACTTCACCTCTACCAGCGCTCTTTTTCTGCCAGGCGACAATGTGCCTGCGGTGGGCTCTACTTTTCGTAATCCCGACCTGGCCCGTACCTACTTGCTCCTGGCCTCGGGGGGAAGCCGTGCTTTCTATACAGGCCCCCTCGCCCAAGCCATTGTCAATACGGTCAACAACCCGCCTATCGCGCCCGGGGTGACCGCCAACATCCGCCCGGGCCGCATGACCCTTGCGGACCTGGCCAACTACGAAGTTCGCATCCGTCAGCCGATTGTGAGCAGTTACCGCGGCTATACCCTCTACGGAATGGGTTTGCCCAGCAGTGGAGGGCCTACCATCGCCCTGGCCCTGAATCTGCTCGAGGGTTTCGATCTTAAGGCCCTGCCCCGCGAGCGGGCGCTGCATCTGTACCTCGAGGCTTCCCGTCTGGCCTTTGCCGATCGCAACGCCTACATGGGAGACCCCGAGTTTTTGGATGCACCTCTGGCCGGTTTGCTCTCCAAGAAATACGCCGAAGAACGCCGTAAAGCCATCGGCGAGCGGGCTGCCGAGGGTTCGGTACAGGCAGGGGACCCCTATCCCTTCCAGCAAGACCCCTCCGCTCCGCTGAGACCAAGAGCGCAAACACAGCGTTGGGAAGGGGAGTCCACTACCCACCTCACCGTGAGCGATAAGGAAGGAAATATTGTCTCTTATACCTTTACCATCGAGTCCACCGGGGGCAACGCCATGGTGGTACCGGGGTACGGCTTCTTGCTCAACAACGAACTCACCGACTTCGATGCGACCGTTCCTCACCCCAACAGCCCCGAGGCTTACAAGCGCCCGCGCAGCAGTATGAGCCCCACCCTGGTCTTCCGCGATGGAAAACCGGTGCTGGCCCTGGGCTCGCCCGGCGGTGCCACCATCATCACCACGGTGCTTCAGACGCTAATCAATGTGCTCGACTTTGGCATGCCCATTGACCAGGCCCTGGCCGCGCCCCGCCTGAGCCAGCGCAACCTGCAGACCACAGGGGTGGACGGAGGTTTCGAACGAAGCCCGGAGGCCCAGGCCCTGCTCGGGCTGGGCCATCGGTGGGCCCCTACCGCCGAAATTGGGGCCCTCACGGCCATTGCTTTCAATCCCGACGGCTCGGTAACGGCGGCTGCCGAGCCAGTGCGCCGGGGTGGGGGCGCGGCCGCGGTGGAACGCTCGAGGTAGCGCAGATTCAACGGTCGGCAGGCCGGTTACGGCTGGCCTGCCAGCGCTCTTGTAGCTTCTCAAATATGCGCAACAGCTTGGCCCTGGGCAATATAACCTGCTCGGTGTAGCCCTCGCCAATCCGGTCGCCCAGCTCGTTCCAAGCCGTGCACCGGGCGTGTACGCGGTTGCCCTCGGTGCGCAAGTGCTCGGCGACCACGCGAACCTTCATGCCGGGCAGGGCGGAGGCCTGGTGGTCCACGCTGACCTTGGAGCCAATGCCCTCCTCGCCTTCTTCCAGGAAGGGCAAAATAATCTTGCGGCCGGCCAGCTCCATGTGTTTGGCCATCCAGTAGGTGGCATAAACCGGGTGGAGTTTGCCGAGCAGGGGGTCATCCGCGTGCTCGAAGTCCACGGTCATTTCATCGCTAACCACCGTCTCGAAAGTGGCCTGGTAGCCAATGGGAATGGGTTTCATACGCCTGCCGATAACAAACAGTGAATAGCTTTTGGGGCCATTCGCTGTGGCTTTTAGCTCATTTTACGTAAGTCCGCGACCCTTTTTAGCTTGCCGCCCTCGCTGCGCGGGGCGCTGCCGGGGTTGATGAGCGAGACCCGCACCGAGATGCCGACGTTGTCTTTGATTTTTCTGGACACCTTTTCGCGCAAGTGGGCTAGCCGGTGGTCGGCCTCGATGACCTCGTCGGAAAGCAACTGCTGGCCAATTTCACGGAAGAAGGACTCGGAGACCTCGAGCTTCAACTCCACCTCGTCCATGGTGCCCTCGCGGGTCAGCACAATCTGGTAGTGGGGGGCCACCTCGGGGATTTCTTTGAGCACCGCCTCAATCTGGGTGGGGTAGACGTTGACTCCGCGCACAATCAGCATGTCGTCGGTGCGGCCCCGTATCTGGGCCATGCGGGCGTGGGTGCGTCCGGAAGGGCCGGGCTCTCGGGTGATGAAGGTCAGGTCGCCGGTCCAGTAGCGCAGAATGGGCATGGCTTTTTTGGTCAGGGTGGTGAGAACCAGCACCCCCACCTCGCCCTCGGGCAGGGGCTCGCCGGTCTCGGGATCTACCACCTCGGGGTAAAAGTGGTCTTCCCAGATGTACGAAAGCCCCTCGCGCTCGTTCACGTCCTCGTTGGAGACGCCGGGGCCGATAATCTCCGAGAGGCCATAGATGTTGGTGGCCTTGACCCCCAGCCCGGTGTCCACGCTCTGGCGGATGGCCTCGGTCCAGGGCTCGGCCCCCAGAATGGCGTACTGGAGGCTGATTTCCTCCGGGGCTACCCCCCGCTTCTTGAACTCCTCGGCCAGGGTCTGGGCATAGGAGGGGGTACAGGAGATCATCTCGGGCTTGAAGTCCTGGATGAGCATAATTTGCCGGTCGGTCATGCCACCGGAGATGGGCACCACAATCATGCCCAGCTTTTCTGCACCGCCATGCAGGCCCAGCCCGCCGGTGAAGAGGCCGTAGCCATAAGCGTTGTGCAGCATCATGCCGGGCCGCCCCCCCGCAGCAGCCAAGGAGCGGGCCACCACCTCGGCAAACACCTCGAGGTCGCCACGGGTATAGCCCACCACGGTCGGTTTACCGGTGGTGCCGGAGGAGGCATGAATACGGGCCAGCTCGTGGCGGGGCACAGCAAACAGGCCGAAGGGATAGGTGTCGCGCAGGTCTTTCTTTTTGGTAAAGGGCAGTTTGTGCAGGTCTTCGATGCCGCGAATGTCGCCGGGCTTGACCCCTCGTTCGTCGAAGGCTTGCTTGTAGAAGGGTACGCGCTCGTACACGTAGGCTACCTGCTCGCGCAGGCGCTGGCTTTGCAACTCGGTGAGCTTGGGACGGGAGAGGGTCTCGAGTTCGGGTTGAAACATCGGCATAGGCACCTCTTAGAGCTTGAGCTTCATGCCCTCGTGGCTGGAGATGAAGCCCAGGCGTTGATAAAAGCGCAGGGCGTCTTTGCGAGACTTATCGGAGGTGAGCTGAACCAGGGCGCAGCCTCGCTGCCGAGCGTACTCTATAACCCACTCCATCACCACCCGGCCCAGGCCCTGGTTGCGCAGAGCATGGTCAATGCGAACCGCCTCGACCTGCGCACGCCAGGCGCCCTGGCGTGACAGGCCCGGTATGAAACTGAGCTGAAAAGTACCCACAATGCGGCCCCCCTGCTCCACCACTGCCAAAAACTGGTTGGGATCGGCCTCGATGGCCTCGAAGGCCCGGTAGTAGCTCTCGGGCAGGGGGCTGGTGAAGGCTTCTCGAGTTTGCCCCAGGGGGTCGTCGGCCAGGAGCCTTACAATCTCGGGCAGGTCGGCGCGGTTGGCCCGGCGGATCAGGCCATGGCCCTTGGGCAGGGGGAGGGCTTCGCTCATAAGGCGGTCATCCCCCCATCCACGGCCAGAACCTGCCCGGTCACATAGTCCGAGGCCGGGCTGCACAGGTACAGGGCGGCGGCAGCCAGCTCGCCCGTTTTGCCGATGCGGCCCAAAGGGGTGCGCTCGCGCACAAGTTGCTCGGTGCGGGCCAGCAGCTTCTCGGTCATGCGGGTGGGGAAGAACCCCGGTGCCAGGGCGTTGACCCGGATGCCATAAGGCCCCCATTTGACGGCCAGGTCGCGTGTGAGGGCAATGAGCGCCCCCTTGGAAGCCGAGTAGGCGGCGGCGTCCATGACCTCGCTGGGGCTGCCGGCCAGCCCGGCCACCGAGGCGATGTTGAGAATTTTGCCGTAGCCACGGGTTTTCATGTTGCGGGCTGCAATGCGCGAGGCCAGGAAAGCCCCGGTTACGTTGATGTCCAGTACCTCGCGGATTTTTTCTACCGGTACTTCCAGCGCGTCCTGGCCCCAGGTGACCCCGGCGGCATTAACCAGGATGTCAATGGGGCCGGTGCGGGCAAAGGCGGCCTCGAGGCTTCCTTCGTCCTGAACATTGCCCACCAGGAATAGAGCGTCCGGTATGAGCTTCAAGGCCTCCTCGAAGAAGCTCTCCCGCCGGGCAAGCAACGCAACTTTGGCCCCGGCTTCGCGCAAGCCACAGGCAATCTCCAGCCCCAGACCCCTCGAGCCCCCGGTCACGAGGGCGGTTTTGCCGTTCAGGCTGAACTGCTCGAGGACTTTCATACACCCAGATGATACCGCCTGCCCTTAGACCTGCTCCACCACCATAGCGATGCCCTGGCCCACCCCGATGCACATGGTGGCCAGGCCAAACTGCACCCCCCGGCGCTGCATCTCGTGTACGAGATTGGTCAGGATACGGGCCCCCGAACAGCCCAGGGGATGACCAATGGCGATGGCTCCCCCGTTCACATTCAGTCGTTGGTCCTCGGCCTCGAGGCCCCACTCGTAAAGCACGGCCAGGCTCTGGGCGGCAAAAGCCTCGTTGAGCTCAATCAGACCTATGTCCGACATGCTAAGCCCGGCGCGCTTGAGGGCTTTCTGGGTTGCGGGCACCGGCCCAATGCCCATGATGCGCGGCTCCACCCCCGCTACCGCCATCGAACGAACCCGGGCCATGGGCTTCAGGCCATGCGCCTTGGCATAGGCTTCGGCAGCCAGCAAGACCGCAGCGGCCCCGTCGTTCAACGAAGAAGCGTTGCCTGCCGTAACGCTGCCCCCCGGCCTGAACACGGGTTTGAGCTTGGCCAGGGCCTCTAAACTGGTGTCGGCCCTGGGCCCTTCATCGGTGGTGATTTGTTCGATATTGCCCTTGCGGTCTTTTACCTCCACCGGCACCATCTGACTTTGCAGCACCCCGCTCTGCTGGGCCCGGATGGCCTTCTGGTGGGATTGCAGAGCGAAGCGGTCCTGGGCTTCGCGGGGAATTTTGTATTGCTCGGCCAGGTTTTCGGCGGTCTCGCCCATCGAATCGGTGCCGTAGAGTTCCTTCATTCTGGGGTTTACCAGCCGCCAGCCCAAGGTGGTGTCGAACATGGTCACATTGCCGGTAGCAAAGCCCTTCTCGGACTTGGACACCACCCAGGGGGCCCGGCTCATGCTTTCTACCCCACCCCCAATGTAAACCTGACCCTCTCCCAGCATGAGGGCTCGAGCGGCGCTGGCCACAGCATCTAAGCCGCTGCCGCACAAGCGGTTTATGGTGCTGCCCCCCACGCTGATGGGCAGGCCCGCCAGCAGCAAGGCCATGCGGGCTACGTTGCGGTTGTCCTCGCCGGCCTGGTTGGCACAGCCCATGTATACGTCTTCCACATCGCTACCGGGTATGCCGGAGCGCTCCAACAGGGCTTTGAGGGGAATGGCCCCCAAGTCGTCGGGTCGCACCGAGGCCAGGGCCCCTCCGTGCTTTCCTACCGGTGTGCGAACAGCGTCCAGAATGTATGCTTCCATGGTTGTCCTGTGTTTTACCCTCTGGGGTTCTATTGGGCAAGGGGTTTTGGCGAACACCCCTAGCCGGAGGCTTCCATACGGAAGACCGTACCGGTAAACAGCGCCACCACCCGCTCGCCGCTGCGGATTTCGATGCGATAGGTAGCGGTGCGGCGGCCCAGATTTTCTTCGCTGGCGTGGGCTTCCAGATATTCTCCGGCTCGCACGGCCTTGAAGTACTGCATCTGGGTGGAGAGGGCCACCGCGGGGGTGCCGTGGGAGTTGGAGGCCAGGGCAAAAGCGGCATCGGCCAGGCTATAGAGGAAGCCGCCGTGACAGGAGCCGTGGATGTTGAGGTGCTCGGGCTTCACCTGAGCGGCTACCACGGCCTTGCCAGGCTCCAGTAGCTGGGTCTTCAGGCCCAGCAGCTGCATGTAGGGGTCGGTGGTGGCGGTCATGATCCGGCTTCGGTTTTGGTGCGGATACCCAGGTAACTCTCAATTACCCGTGGGTCGTGCAGCAGGTCTTGTCCCCGGCCCTCCATGACCAGCTCACCGGCCTCGAGCACATACCCCCGGTCGGCCAGTTTGAGGGCCATGCGGGCATTCTGCTCCACTACCAGGATGGGTGTCCCCTGGGCTTTGAGCTGACCCAGGATGTGAAAAATCTCCTGCACAATCAGCGGGGCCAGCCCCAGGCTGGGCTCGTCCAGCAGCAGGAGTTTGGGCCGAGCCATGAGGGCTCGCCCAATGGCCAGCATCTGCTGCTCCCCCCCGGACATGGTGCCCGCGAGTTGCTTGCGGCGCTCGAGCAGCCGGGGGAAGAGGGTATAGACACGCTCGAGGTCTTCGCGGATGCCCTTTTCGCGCCGCTGGAAGCGAGTAAAAGCTCCTAAGAGCAGGTTGTCTTCTACTTCCATCGAGGCAAACAATTCACGCTTCTCAGGCACCATCACCAGGCCCTGGGTGGCCAGGGCCTCGGGGCTGCGGCGCGCCAGGGTCTGCTCCTGGTAGCGCACCGTGCCGCTGGTATTCACCAGCCCCACAATCCCCTTGAGGGTGCTGCTCTTACCCGCGCCGTTGGGGCCAATGAGCGTGATGGCCTCGCCCGCCCCCACCGAAAGCGATAGGTTGCGCACAGCTTCCACAGCGCCGTAGCGCACGGTGAGGTTTTGTACTTCCAGCACGCTCATGCCAGCTCCTTTTTGGCCCTGTTCATGCCACCTCTCCCAGGTACGCCTCGATCACCTTGGGGTTGCGCTGCACCTCGGCAGGGCTACCCTCGGCCAGCTTTTCCCCATAATGCATCACCACCACCCGGTCGACCAGCCCCATCACCAGATCCATGTCGTGGTCTACCAGCAGTACCGTGACCCCTTCGTTCACCAGCTTGCGGATCAGGGTGGCAAACTGGCGTTTTTCCCCGGCCCGCAGCCCTGCGGCGGGTTCGTCTAAAAGCAGCACCTCGGGCCCCGAGGCCAGGGCCCGGGCAATTTCCAGCAGGCGCAACTGCCCGATGGCCAGCCCATCGGCTTTTTGATGGGCAATCTGGGCCAGCCCCACCCGCTCCAGCGCCCGGTAGGCTTCGGCCAGGGCGGCTTTTTCCTCTGATCCCTGCAAGGCAAACATGGAGGCCACCAGGCCCCGCTGGGTTCGGGCATAAGTGCCCAGAGCGGCGTTTTCCAGCACGCTCATCTCGGGGAAGAGGTGGGGGTGCTGGAAGGTGCGGGCAATTCCCAGCCGGTGTACCTCGTAGGGCATGCGGCCCGATACGACCTGGCCCTTGAAGCGCACCGCACCCTCGCTGGGGGCATAGACCGAGGTAATCATGTTGAAACAGGTAGACTTGCCTGCCCCGTTGGGACCAATCAGGGCCAGAATCTCGCCACGGCGAAGCTGGAAGCTCATGCCATTGACCGCCAGCAGGCCGCCAAAGCGCTTGGTCAGGTTGTCCACCTCCAGCACCACCTCACCCGCCTGCCCGGTGCTCAGTCGGGTCGGCAGGCCGCTGCCGCTAGGGTTTTGTGGCCGGGCTTTGGGCAGGTAGCGCTCGAGGAAGGGCCACAGGCCCTTGGGGGCGAACATCAAAATCAGTACCAGAATGAGGCCGTAGGCGATGATTTCGTAGTTGCCGGTGCGCCCAAAGATGCGCGGCAAGAGGCCCTTCAGGATTTCCTCGAGGCCCGTCACCAGCCCCGAGCCCAGAATGACCCCCGGAATGCTCCCTACCCCGCCGGCCACCGCTGCAATCAGATACTTGATAGAGGCTTCCAGACTAAAGGGGGTGGGGTTGATGAACTTCTGGTAGTGCACATACAACCAGCCTGCCAGGCCCGCATAGATGGCCGAAAGCACAAAAACCTGGAGTTTCAAGACCGCCGGATTGACGCCAAAACTGGCTGCGGCAATGGCGTCGCCCTTGGAGGCCCGCATGGCCCGCCCGTTGCGGCTGTTGGTCAGGTTCCAGGCAGTCCAGGCCCCAACCAGCACAAAGAACCAGGCCAGGTAGAAAAAGCTTCGGCTATCGTTGAGGGTGTAGCCGAAGATAGAAATAGGAGGAATCCCCCGCAGGCCGGTGTGTCCGCCGGTCAGATCAATCCAGCTTCCCATGGCGATATACAAGGCCATGCACCAGGCAATGGTCGAAAGCGGCAGGTAGTGGCCCTTTAGGCGGGCGGTAATGCCCCCCAGAACCAAAGCGCCGCCGACCGCCATCAGAATGCCCAGCGGAAGGGTAAACCAGGGGTTCCAGCCCTGGCCAATGGTCAGGAGGGCACTGGTGTAGGCGGCTAGGCCCATGAAGGCGGCTTGCCCGAAGCTGGTCATGCCCGCGAGGCCCGTGAGCAGGTAAAGCCCCAGGGCGACCAGCGCGCCAAAGGCGATGTAGTTGCCCACGGTCAGGTAAAACGAGGTAGGGGGCAGTAAAACCGGCAGCAACAGCACCAGCGCCACGGCCGCCAGGGTGAGGGGGGAAAGCTTGAGGTTCATCAGTCTTCCTCCCCGATTTCCTGGCTTTGCAGGCTGCGCCACAACAGTATGGGCAGCAGCAGGGCAAAAACGATGGCGTCCTTATAGGCGCTGGCCTGGAAAGAAGCCCACGACTCCATAGCCCCCACCAACAAGGCCCCCACCACCGCCAGCGGGTAGCTGACCAGGCCGCCCAGAATTCCGGCCACGAAGCCCTTGAGCCCCAGCAAGAAGCCCTGGAAATAGGCCGGGGAGATCAGGGGTGCCAGCAGCATCCCGCTCACACAGGCAATTAGCGTGGCGATGGCAAAAGAAACATAACCGGCCTGGCTGGGACTGATGCCCAGGAGCCGGGCCCCGTACCGATTGACGGCGCAGGCCCGCAGGGCCTTGCCGAAAATGCTGCGGGTAAAAAAAAGGTAGAGCCCCACCATGGCCAGCAAGGCAAAGCCGTACACCAGAAAGGCCTGGTTGTTCACCGGCACGAGCCCAAGAGTGGTTTGCCCGGACAGGATGGGGGGCAAGCGGAACTGCTCGGGACCAAAAAACACCAGCCCCAAACCCATAAAGGCAAAGTGTAAACCCACTGCAATAATCAGATAGGTTAGCACGCTGGCGTTCTTGGCAGGTTCGAAAAAAAGCCGGTAGGAAGCGGGGCCAATAGGCAGCACCACCAGGATGGCTAAAAGCCAGCCCAGCCACATCGGCACCCCCTGGGCACCCCACCAGGCCAGGCCCAGCACGCCGAGCGCGCCCAGCAGGAGCAATCCGACCCGTCTAAGGTTTGTTCGGTCTAAAACGGCCCACCAGGTCAACATGGCGGCGGCCAGCCAGGCCGTGCCGGGTATCTGGCCCTGCAGGTTGAGCCCGCTGACCTCGGAGGGCAGGAACCACACGTACGTGAGGGGGGCAAACACCAAAAATTCACCCAGTGGAACCAGAATTACCCGGGTCACCGCAAAAACCAGGACCAGCGCGAGGCCCAGCAGGGCGTAGATGGTGCCGTTTTGCAGGGCGTCTGCGGTCAGGAAGGAAACAATCGTCCAGTCCATAAGAAAAGAGCAGGGGGAGGGGGAGCCAGGGGG
>NZ_QWKY01000074.1 GCF_003574035.1 Meiothermus hypogaeus
AAAAGCTCAAAGCCTTCCTCCTGCCCCGCCGTCATTACGCTTGCCTCTCGCAACTCAAGCAAGCCCTTTTGCATGCCTTAGGTCTACTGGGGGCTGTAGAGGTAAAAATCTGATGTGGAGATACTTAGTATGCGCGTTATGGTGACCTCGCTCAAAGGCGGGGTGGGCAAGACCACCACAGCCATTCATCTAGCTGCTTTTCTGCAACTGCGGGGCCCAACCTTGCTGGTGGATGCCGATCCAGCCGAGGGGGCTCTGCTCTGGGCGCGGCAAGGGGCCGGACTGCCCTTTGAGGTGGCTGGCCCCGAGGAGGCCCGGCCCAAGCGGTTCGAGCACGTGGTGATAGATACCGCCGGACATCCCAAGGGCAAAACCCTGCGAGAATACGCCGACAAGGCCGATCTGGTGGTTGTGCCTACTTCCCCTGGGCTGCTCTCGCTCTTCAGTTTGGAGCAGTTCGTAAAGAAGTTGGAGGGCTTCCCGCTCAAGGCCCTGGTCACCCTGGTTCCCCCCTTTCCCTCGCTGGATGGGATGCGTACCCTTGCACACCTGAAGGCCAGAAAAATCCCTCATTTCAAACATGTCATCCATCGCCTGGCTGCCTACGAAAAGGCCGTGCTGGCGGGAACGGTGGTGCAAAACGCCCCCGACCCCAGGGCTGTGCGGGCCTGGGAGGAGTACGTGCTGGTGGGGCGAGAGATGGTGAAGGGGTAGCGGTTCGGCTCAACTCGCTTTGCCGGTGTTCTTATCTGCCGGGGTGTCCTTGTTGGCCAGTTGCTGCAAGAGGCCGAAGATCTGCTGGATCAGTTCATCGGACTTTCCGCTCGAGCCGGTGCTCAGGCCGTCAAGCAACTGACCCACCCCCAGCCCCTGGGTGTATTGTTCGGTCATCTTGGCCAGGGTGGTGGGGTCGCCGTAGATGTTCAGGTTGCCCTTGCTCATGAAGTTGCCGATGCTGCGGGCCAGCTCGGCCTGCACGTCGCGGGCGGCCTGCACCTTGAGCTTTTGTAGCTCGAACTCGAGGGCCGCTGCGCTGTAGGTCTGGCGGTTTTCCAGGGCCTGCCGCTCCACTTCCACGCGGGCCTGCTCCACGCTCACTTTTTCGCGCTCCACGTCCACCTCGACCATCTTGTTGGCGGTGAGGCCCTTGGCAATGAGCTCCTGGGCCTCAGCCTCGGCCTTGGCCTTGGTGATGGCGGCCTCGGCCTCGAGCAGGGCGGCTTGCTTGGCGGCCTCGGCCTTTTTGACCTCGGCAAAGGCCGCGACCATGGCGTCGGTTTCCTTCTTAATGCGCTCCTGTTCGATGGTCTGCTTGGCGGTAATCAGCTTGGTCTGGGCCTCGCGCTCGGCCTGGGCCAGTTGTTGCACGGTAAGCACCTGCTGGTTGGCTTTTTCCCGCTCGGCCTGGGCCTCCAGGGCCTGCTTTTCGGCCTCGGCCCGGCGGCGCTCGGCCTCGGTAATGACAATTTCGCGCTCCCGCTCGGCTAGCGCCACCGCCTTTTCCCGCTCCACATCGGTGGTCTGTTTTTCCTGTTCTTTCAGGAGCAGCATTTTGTCACGCTCGATAATGGCGGCCTGCAGGGCCTGCTCGCGCTGAATCTCGGCTTCGCGGGTCAGGCGCTCTTGCTCGATGCGGTAGGTATCGGCCTCGCGTTGCTTGGCGCTGGTAACTTTGGCGACCTCGGCCTGCTGGGTGGCTTCAGCCTCGGCCTGGGCGCGCTCGAGCTCCAGGATTTCCTTGCGGGTCTCCACGTTTTTGAGGGTGATGGCCCGCTTGGCTTCCTGCTCGAGGCGGTTGCGCTCGACCAGGGCCGACTGGGTAATTTCGGTAATCTTGCGCTTGCCCTGGGCATCGAAGATATTGGTGTCGGAGAGCAGTTCCTGGCTGGTCTGGTCGAGGCTGGAGATGGTCACCGATTCCAGCGTCAGACCGTTGGGCTCGAGGTCACTTCGCACCAGCTGCTGCACCGAGATGGCGAACTGGTCGCGCTGGCTGTGAATCTCTACCAGATCCTGGGTGGCCGCTACCGAGCGCAGGGCCGAGACCAGCTTCTCAAAAACCAGGCTCGAGACCGCCTGTGGCGTGACCGACTTCTCGCCCAGGCTGCGGCTGGCGTTCACCACCGAGTCCTCTTTAGGCTCAACCTTGATGTAAAACTCGGCTTTCACGTCCAGGCGAAGGTTGTCCTTGGTGATGAGGGCATCGGGGCCTTTGCGCTCGACCTCGAGTTTCATGGTCTCGAGGCTGACCGGCACGTAGCGCTGAAGGATGGGGAAGAAGAACCCACCCCGATCAATCAGGACCCGTCGCCCGCCCAGCCCGGTCATTACGTAGGCCAGGTTGGCCGAGGGTTTGATATAGAACTGCTGAATCAGCCAGGCCAGAAGTGCCACCGCAAGCACCAGCAAACCCAGCACGCCGCTCACCAGGCTGTTGAGGCCCGACCAGCTGGGAATCAGGCCCCCCCAAACAAACTCAGGCCAATCAGCAACACAGCCACCAAAATCAACACTGCACTCAACATGAAACCTCCTCAATATCCAGATAGCGGGCTCTGAGACGGTCCTGGGCCAGCGGACGGCAACAAGCGGGTGTTTATCTACACAGGGCCACACCTGAACACATGAGCCCGGACGGCACTAGCGCCGGGCCGGAACCTCCTCGGGGAAGGGATGGGCCTGCACGTAGTAGATTCCTTTTTCAGGGTCAAAGTCCACCACCAAAATTTCGCTGCCGGTTTCCAGGGCGGGTTCGCCGGGCAGGGTTTTGCAGACCACCCGGTGTATATTGCCGGTCTTGTCGCGCACATTGGCAACGCCCCCACTGGCGTCTATGCGGAAGGCCGCTCGCCCCCCGCACCCCACCAGGTCTTGCTGGCGTACATTGGGGTGCTGCTGCCGCGCTAAACCCTGCACCACCGAGGCCACCCCGTTGCCAGCCAGCCCGGCGGCCAGCAGGCCCAGGGCTACCGCAATGGGGAAAAAAACAGCCGGGGGTAGCCAGGCATCCAGGGCGGTGTTGACCAGGAGCCCCACCAGCCCCCAGGTAGCCAGTAGAATCGGCAGCAGCAGGGTTAGTGAGGCCCCCTTCCCAAACCCAAACCAGCCCCCTACCGCCCTTAGCGCCGATGGCTCACCCGGATGGGTGTCTTCGCCGGTCTCGTGGCTTCCATCCTCACTGGTGCCCTGAACACCGGGTGTGCCGGCGGTTTCGCCGGAAGTACCCAGGCCGCTGAACACAACGCCCACACTGAGCAAAAGCCCCACCGCCAAGGGTAGGGCGAAGATGAAGTTGTGCCACTCCAGGAGGTAACTCACCGTACTCTAATAGTAGCCCAAGCCTCCCCCTTTTGCATGAGTAACACGACGGATTCGCTGTGCTGGACTCAATCCACTGTTTGCACCACCCGGGCCATCCGCTCGAGCGCTTCTTGCACCAGATTCCGGCTGGTGGCGAAGTTCAGGCGCAGCCAGCCCTGGTACTGCGGCCCAAATATCTTGCCGTCGTTCAGGCCGACCTTGGCCTGCTCGAGCATTACCTTATGGGCGTCTTGGGCAAAGGGGGCGCGTGAGAAATCGAGCCAGGCCAGGTAGGTGCCCTCCGGGGGCAGGTAGCCGACCTGGGGCAGGTGCTGATGGATAAAGCTGGTAATAAAGTCGCGGTTGACTTTCAGATAGGCCCGCACCTCCTGGAGCCAGTCCTGGGCGTGCTCGAGGGCGGCCCGCCAGGCGGCCATGGAGAGCACGTTGGGGTGGCCGCCGATGCCCTTGCTCACCTGGGCCAGCGCAGCCAGGATTTGCCTGTTGTGGCTGATGGCCACCCCCCCGCCCAGCCCCGCGGTGTTGTAGGTTTTGCAGGGCCCGCTGAGGGTGACGGTGCGCTGGGCTATCTCGGGGCCCAGGGAAGCAATGGGGATGTGTTTTCCTTCATAAATCAGGTCGGCCCAGAGTTCATCGGACATCACCCACAGGCGGTGGCGCAGGGCAAACTCGGCCAGCCGCTCGAGCTCATCCCGGCGGAAGACCCGGCCGGTGGGGTTCTGGGGGTTGCAGAGCATCAGGAGCCGGGTGCGGGGGGTTACCAGGCTCTCCAGTTGCTCAAAGTCTATCTCCCAGCCAGATGCAGTGCGTAGCAACGGGTTGTACCGGGCTACGCGGTGGTGTTCATGGAGTGCAAAGAGGAAGGGATGGTAGACCGGCACCTGGGTAATCGCCTCGTCGCCGGGGCTGCTCAGGGCCAGCACGCTGGCGTAAATGGCCGGCACAACCGAGGTGGTAAGCAGCAGATTTTCGGGGGCCAGACCGGTCAGACCATGTTGCTGCTGGTGCTGGATAATCCGGTTCAGAAGCTGCTTATCCCCGCTCATCTGGGGGTAGCCGATGCGTTCCTGGAGCCTTTCGACAATGGCCTCTCGGATGGCCGGACTGATCGGGAAGTCCATGTCGGCCACCCACATGGGCAGCACATCCTCGGGGTAAAAGTGCCATTTGCCGCTGTAGCCGTGGGGGTCGCGCAGGGTGTGGGCGGAGAGGTTGTCGAACTGCATGGCTATAGCTTATCGCCAACGGGTTGTTTTTGGCTTGCTTTACAAAGCCGTTCTGCGGCTACTGCGTATCGGGTGTTGTGTGGGCTGGAATGATTACATCTTCCAGTTGCTCTTCCAGCACCACCCGATTGCGCCCGGCGGCCTTGGCCCGGTACATGGCCTCGTCGGCCCGGCTCAGGAGGGCTGCTATGGTGTCGCCCTGGCGGTAGCAGGCCACGCCCAGGCTCAGGGTCACGTGTACACCCGACATGGGGGCTTCGCGGATGGCCTCGAGCAGACGCTGGGCCAGGCGATGGGCTTGCTGGAGGTCGGTCTCGGGGGCCAGAATTAAGAACTCCTCGCCCCCCCAGCGGGCCAGGCTATCGCTCTCGCGCAGATGCTGGAGCAGCCGTCCCGATGCTTCGCGCAAGACCTGGTCGCCTACCGGGTGGCCGTAGGTATCGTTGACCCGCTTGAAATGGTCAAGATCAGCCAGCAAAACCGCAAAAGGACGGTTGTAGCGGCGAGCCCGATCAAGTTCGTTATCCAGTTTAATCTGCATGGCCCGCCGGTTGGTCAGGCTGGTAAGGGCATCGGTATGGGCCATCTGGTGCATCTGGGCATAGTGACGGCGTAAGTAGGCAAATAGGTATAGCAAGCTCAGGTAAGCGATGTTGGAGAGGGTGAACTGAAGGGCGGTGTTAGCGGAAGAAACATTGAGGGAGGGGCTGGAAACCAGGCCAATGGCCCCGGCCAGCAACCCCAAAGCCAGATAGGTTAGAGAGAAACGCAAGGCCTGCTTTCTGCTGAGCAGATTAAAGGCCATCAGATAGACCATAGGAAACCACAGAGCAGCGGGGGTAATGCCATCGCGCTGGTGTAGCTTGTAGGCGGCTTCGTAGTAGAGGCTGAAAATTTGATACACCGCGATCATGCCCAGGGCAACCTGCCAGACTAACCGAATACCGTGGGGGTTGCGCCACAAGTAGACTTCCAGAAGCAAAAACCCCAGGGCCATTGGCAGGAGTAAAAGCTGGTCGGGCAGCGATAGCTTGCCCGCCAAGACCGACAATCCCCAGGCCGCCAGGGCGGCCACAGCCCCCAGGGGGAGCAGCCAGATGGTGAGGCGAATACGCAAACCCTCGAGTGGGTCGGCAACCTCTATGGTGGCGTAGGGGTCGAGGTTACGACGGGGCAACATAGTCAAGATTTAGAACAATCTATCATCACCAGGCACAATTGTGAGTTTATTAGGGCCTGAGCTTCCCCCCGGCAGAAATACTGCTATAGCATCGTAGAAATGGCAGGAAATAGCGTATCCGATGCTACAGATTGCAACCATAAGGGTTGCATTTTGAAGCCAAGGGGCTTGGTCTGGCTATAGGCTATAGACTTAGAGACCATTGGCTACTAACTAGGGTTTGAGACTTTCAATCAGGTATTCGGCTGCGGCCCAGCCGCTCTCGAGCGCCCCTTCTATCCGGGGCCCACCGCACCAGTCTCCGCAAAAAACCAGATTGTCCTGGGCCAGAAAGGGCCAGGGGTGGGTCTGGGTGGGTAGGGCATAGCGCCAGCGGTGGGCCATGGCGGTGCGGCACTGCCCCACCCAGTCGCCAAAGAGTTCCTGGGCCGCCTCGATGATCTGGCCCAGCGCCTCGGCGGGGGAGAGTTCCAGGTTTTGCTGGCTCCACGCTGCCGAGGCATGTAGTACCAATACCGGGGGGTCTGGTACGGCCCGCTTGGTGTGATCGAGGGCGGCCCAGGCCAGCACCGGGTGTTCGATTTCCAGCCCTACCCAGTCCAGGTAGGGTATCTGATGGGGTATCAGGATAGCCGCCCAGCAAGGGGCGTAGCGCACGGCCTGTAAGGCTATTCGAACTTCCGGTTTGAGCCACTCGTTGGCCAGCTTGAGGGCCTGGGGAGCCGGCATGTTGAGTACCAGGGCCCGCCCTGAGCGAACCTGACCATCCTCGAGCCGTACCTTCCAACCGGCTTCGTGCTCACTTTTGTGCAGGCCCGTCACCAGGGCTTTGGTTTCCAGGGGCAATGGTTTATCTTGCGACTCCAGCCCCTGCAAAAAGACCTTGCCCAGGGTGCTCATACCGTCCGGGCAGACATAACGGGGGTGCCCAGTAGTGCGCGACTTGATACCGTTATGCCTTAATACGGGAAAACCCTGGGTCCACTCGCGCACGATGCCATGCTTGACCAGATCGGGAATCAGGATGCGCAACTGGTCGTTTTTGGCCGTGAAATACTGGGCGCCGTGGTCTACCCGCACAATTTTGCCATCCAGCTCGAGCCAGCGGGTCGCGGCTCGTCCCGAAACCCCCCGGGATTTGTCCAGAACATGTACCTCAAGTCCGGCTCGAGCCAGATCCCGCCCTGCCGCCAACCCGGCCAGGCCCGCGCCCACAATCAATACATCGGGTGAGTGCTCCATTACAAATCCAAGAATCGGGCTTGGGGCGCTTTTCGTCAATCTGGTAGGCTCTAGCCGGTGGAGCCAGCACTGGAAACCGACTGGTGGGCAATGGGGTTGCGGGTGGCCGGTATCGACGAAGCTGGGCGGGGGGCCCTGGCCGGGCCGGTAGTGGCCGCAGCGGTGATTTTGCCTCCGCCCAGGGATTCTTTGGACTACCCTTTCCTCGATTCCAAGATGCTTGCGCCCAGGGCGCGTGAGGCTTTAGAACCCCAGGTTCGGGCGATAGCCCTGGCCTATGGGGTGGGCTGGGCCGAAACGGCAGAAATAGACCGGCTCGGTATTCTAAGAGCCACCCACCTGGCGGCCCTGCGGGCCTTGAAGGAACTTAAGCTGCCACCGGAGGCTTTGCTGACCGATTATCTACGTCTGGAGAGGGAGTGGCAGCAATACCTGCGCAACCGTCCTGCCCGTCCCGATTCGCCAAACCTGCTGCGCTGCCCAGCCAAAGCCGACCAAAACAGCCCCACTGTGGCGGCGGCCAGCATCCTGGCTAAAGTGGCGCGGGATCGGCATATGCAAGCCCTCGAGCGCCGCTACCCAGGCTATGGGTTTGCCCAGCACAAGGGTTACGGCACGGCGCAGCACCTGGAGGCCCTGGAGCGCTTGGGGCCCTGTGAGGAACACCGCCGTACTTTTGCCCCGGTGGCCCAGGCAGGGTTGTTTAGACTCTCTTGAGACAGGGATATTTGTAGCTATGGGTACGCTAGAATTTGCTGGGTGAACAGTATGCGAAGATGGTTCCCCCTTGCTTTACTGGCCGTATTGCTTTCGAGTTGCTTCCCCGTAGGTCGCCCCGGCGTTACGGTAGGTCTGCGCTTTGGTTTTGATCTGAGCCCCATCATTACCCGCTTCGAGCCCGACCGTGGGCGGGGGGCGAGCTACCTGGTCGGCGAGAGCGTACGTTTTGTGGTCAGCCTGACCCGTGCGGGTTACGTCACCCTGGTGGGTATTGACCCCGACGGCGTAACCTACGAGTTTGACCGGATCTTCCTTAACCCCGGTACCCACCTGCTCTCCGGCCCTCCGGGGTTCCGCTACGAGCTGCGCCCACCCCGGGGGATCCAGCGGGTTCGGGCCATCTACACCGATACCCCACACCCCACCGGTTTTATCTTCCGGGGCACCTACAGCTCGGAAGGCTGGGATCAACAGACCTCCATATACATCCAGCGCAGCGGCTCGAGGGTACGCGACGTAGCCGAAACGTTCTTCTACATCCGCTAACCAGCGGCAAGTCTTGTATTAGAAGGTGTACAGGGCAGCGCTTCCTTCTATGGGAATCGCGCCGGGTGTAGCCCTTCCAGGACGAAAAATAGCATCACGCTCAATGTGCACCTGAGACGCAACTCCACGCTCAATCTGCACGTGAGGCGCAACCCCTCCCGACGCCATTGTCCAGCTCATCCATCAGGCTGCATCACGGTGAAGAGTGTGCTGTGGGTAGTTTTTCCGTATGACGCACGCTTCAATGGCTGCTATAGTAAATGGGGTACTTAACACTGCCCGGATGCTGTAACTGCTATAGTTACACCATAACTTGTAAAAACCCAATGATTTTTCTCTTTGAAACGAGAATGATTTTTCTTTTTGAAACGAGTAAATGTGGATAAGGTAAATAAGTTGGAACCAAAATTGACCAAGTGTATTCTCAGCTAATATTGATGCTTACAGCACTCTGACATATAATCACTTCGCACCCATCAGTGCAAGAAAAGGTCACTATTTTTTGTTAGGAGGAAGCAAATGAAGCGACGCGACTTCTTGAAGAAGGCGGGGATTGGTGCGGTTGCGGCCAGCACTGTGTTCGGCCCGGTCTACGCCCAGACCGCCCAACGCATCCGCTGGCGCATGGCCACCAGCTGGCCCCGCTCCCTGGACACCCTCTTTGGGGCGGCCGAGATTGTAGCCAAGCGGGTCTCGGAGATGACCGACGGTCGCTTCGAGATTACCCCCTTCCCGGCCGGCGAAATTGCCCCTGGCCTCCAAGTGCTCGATGTGGTCCAGGCCGGCAACGTGGAGTGCGGGCACACCGCCAACTACTACTACGTGGGTAAAAGCCCGTCCCTGGCCTTCGACACGGGGGTGCCCTTTGGTCTTAACCCCCGCCAGCAAAACGCCTGGCTGTACTTTGGAGGTGGTTTGCAGGCTATGCAGCGGGTGATGGCCGACTTCAATGCCATTACCTTCCCCGCCGGCAACACCGGGGTACAGATGGGCGGCTGGTTCCGCAGAGAAATCAAAGGCCCCGAAGATCTCAAGGGCTTGCGCTTCCGTATTCCCGGCCTGGGCGGACAGGTCATGACCCGCCTGGGGGTAACCGTGCAAACCCTACCCGGGGGCGAGATTTTCCTGGCGCTGGATCGGGGCGCCATCGACGGTGCAGAGTGGGTAGGCCCCTACGACGATGAAAAACTGGGTCTCAACAAAGCGGCACGCTTTTACTACTACCCCGGCTGGTGGGAGCCCGGCTCTACGGTATCGGCCATTGTGAACCTGGAACGCTGGCGCAGCCTGCCCAAGGAGTATCAGGAAATCTTCAAGACCGCCTGCCGCGAAGCCAACGAAGCCACCCTGGCCGAGTACGATGCCAAGAACTCACCGGCCCTGGCCCGTTTGCAAAGGGCTGGAACCCAGATTCGGCCCTACCCCACCACGGTTTTGCAAGCCGCCAACCGCGAGTCCACGGCGCTCTACGAGGAAATTGCAGCAAAAGATGCGACCTACCGGGGCATCTACACCTCCTGGAAAACCTTCCGCGACGAAATTCGCCGCTGGTTTGCGACCAACGAATTCCGCTACGACGACTTTGTGCGCAACCTGCGCTAGTCCATACCCAATGTAGTTGGCTCTGGCCACCTTATTATTGGCTCCCACGTCGGGTGGGAGCCGTTCGTTTTGGGCCTGGGTCATTGACGCTGGGAGGTAGGGTGGTTAGGATAATCCGAGTCAATTTTTGAGGAGTGAAAACGATGTTTTTTGAACCGGTAAGGGTTACCTCGAGGGGGTGCTAAGTGCAGTTTCTGCTTGCAATATCCAGGCTGATAGACACCGTCAATGAGTGGGTAGGGCGCGTAGTGCTATGGCTGGTGGTGCCGATGGTGGCCATAGGCGCCTATAACGCCATCGGACGGAGCCTCGATAAGTCGGTGGGCACTCGACTGGCCTCAAACACCTACTTCGAGCTTCAGTGGTACATTTTCTCACTCATTTTCTTGCTGATGGTAGGTTATGTGCTCAAGCACGATGGTCACATCCGGGTCGATGTGGTCTATGCCCGCCTGGATGAGCGGGGTCGAGCCTGGGTCAATATGCTGGGCTCCATCCTGTTTCTGGTTCCATTTGCGCTGGTGCTTTTTTATGTTACCTTGCCACTGGTTAGCTTCTCCGTGCAGGTGCGAGAGATGTCCTTGGACGCAGGGGGCCTGCCGCGCTGGCCGCTAAAACTGATGCTGTTGCCTGCCTTCATCTTGCTTGCACTGCAGGGGCTGTCGGAGTTCGTCAAGAACCTGGCTTTCCTACGGGGGGTACTGCCCCGCCTGCCCCACGAGGCCAAAGGGGAGGTTGCCTAGATGGTTTTGCAGGGCGGCGGCGTCGAACTATTGGGCGGGGCCATGTTTCTGGGGGCCCTGGTGCTCATCTTTACCGGTTACCCCGTGGCCTTTGCCCTGGGGGGGGTGGCGCTCATCTTTGGCGCAGTTGGGATTGCCATCGGTGAGTTTGACCTGCGCTTTGTGGGCAGCCTGCCCCAGCGCATCTTTGGCATCATGTCCAACTACACCCTGCTGGCCATCCCCTACTTCATATTTTTGGGGCTTATTTTAGAGAAATCCAAACTGGCCGAGCAGCTCCTGGATACGGTGGGACAGCTTTTTGGCCCGGTAAGAGGGGGCGTTGCCATTGCGGTGGTGCTGGTGGGTACTCTTTTGGCCGCAACTACGGGGGTGGTAGCCGCTACGGTGGTGGCCATGGGTCTGATTTCCCTGCCGGTGATGCTTAAGTATGGCTACAGCAAGCCTCTGGCTACCGGGGTGATTGCGGCCTCGGGAACGCTGGGCCAGATTATCCCGCCCAGCATTGTGCTGGTGGTGTTGGGCGACCAGCTGGGTGTCAGCGTTGGGGATCTGTTTTTGGGGGCTTTGATACCCGGTCTGATGCTCTCCGGCGCTCTGGTGTTGCTGGTGGCCCTGGTGGCTCTGGTCAGGCCCAAGATGGCCCCGGCCCTGCCGCCCGAAGCCCGGCCCTATAAAGGTTGGGAGTTATGGCGAAGGGCTTTGGTGGCTATGGTACCACCGGTTCTGCTGATTTTATTTGTGCTGGGGAGCATCTTCTTTGGCATCGCTACCCCTACTGAAGCTGGAGCGGTGGGCTCGGTCGCGGCGCTCATTATGGCGGCCTTCTACCGCCGTCTGAGCTGGAAGGTTTTCCGCGATGCGGTGGTGGAAACCGCTCGCTTCACCAGCATGGTGATTTTTATCTTGATTGGTGCCACTGCTTTTAGCCTGATATTCAGGGGCCTCGAGGGCGACAAACTGGTCAAGGATGTCCTGGTAGCCTTGCCGGGGGGTGAAATTGGATTCATTGTTTTTGTGATGGTGCTGGTTTTTATCCTGGGTTTCTTTATAGACTTCTTCGAGATTGCCTTCATTATTGTGCCGCTGGTGCTCCCGGCAGCGGAGGCCATCTGGCGGGCCCAGGCCGAGGCTTTGCAAATGGCCGGCAACTACGACCTTTCCACAGAAGCCTTTGTACAAGGGAAGCTCCTATGGTTTGGCATCATCCTGGCCATGAACCTCCAGACCAGCTTCCTTACACCGCCTTTTGGCTTCGCCTTGTTTTACCTGCGCGGGGTGGCCCCACCGGAGGTCAAGACCACCGACATGTACCGCGGGGTGATTCCCTTCATCGCGGTACAGGTGCTGGTACTGATTATTACCATTGCCTTCCCGGCCCTGAGCAGCTGGCTGCCTTCCCTGCGAGGCACACCCGGCGGCTAAGGAATAAGCAGTACCTTGCCGGTGGTTTTGCGCCCTTGCAAAGCGATGTGGGCCTGGGCCGCCTGGGTCAGGGGAAACTCTGCGCCGATACGAATTTTGAGCCTGCCCTCTAAAGCCCAGCGCATTACGTCACCAGCCCGCCACTCGAGCTCCTCGCGGGTTTGGGTGTAGTGCCAGAGGGAGGGCCGGGTAAGGAATAGGCCGCCCTTCTGATTCAGGATTTGAGGGTTGAAGGGCGCCACCGGCCCGCTGCTCTGGCCATACAGGGCCAACATGCCCCGAATCCGCAGGCTGTTCAGGCTACCCTCCCAGGTAGACTGCCCCACGCCGTCGTAGACCACATCCACGCCCTTTCCGCCGGTTATTTCGCGGACCTTCTGGTCGAAGCCCTCGTAGGGCAGGGCATAGTTGGCACCGGCTTCTTTCGCTAGAGCGCGTTTTTCTTCGGTGGAGGCGGTGGTAATCACCGTAGCGCCGATCATCCTGGCCATCTGGATAAGAAGCAGCCCCACCCCGCCCGCACCCGCGTGGATCAGGCAGGTTTCGCCTGCTTTGAGCGGATAGGTGCTGTGTACCAGGTAGTGGGCGGTCATGCCCTGAAGCATTCCAGCCACAGCCACTTTGGGATCCAAACCCACCGGTACTTTGACCAGCTTGTCGGCAGGTACTAAGGCATACTCGGCATAACTGCCCTGAACATTCGAATAAACCACCACCTCACCGAGCGCAATACCTTCGACTCCCGGCCCCACCGCTTCTACTACCCCGGCCCCTTCCTCGCCCACGGTGAAAGGGGTGGGGACAGCGTAGAGACCTGAGCGCTTGTAGGTATCGATAAAGTTGACCCCAATGGCCTGAAGCCGCACCAGGGCCTGGCCTTCGCCAGGGGTAGGCGTGGGAATGTCCTCTAACTGCATGGTCTCGGGGCCGCCGGGCTGATGAACGCGGATGGCTTTCATAGGGATAGCTTATAGCGGATGGCTTATTGCCGAAAGCGGAAGTCTAAAAGCTCCAAATGGAGCCAATAGCCAGTGTCTGGGTGTTTCCGGAGCAGTTTTGATGTACTTCTGGGGGACTGAGCTTTAGGTTCTGTAACCCCAGGGCGGTTTCGGGCAATAACCCCCTAGGTGAAGCGGGTGATGACATCGTCAGAGGGGCGGTTTCTCGAATCCAATCGCAAACCGACCTCACCGGCATCCCGAAGTTGACCCGTTCAACCTGGTTTAACCTGGCCCAGCTTCAACAGCCTATGGCCCTTGACCCTGGACCCTCGACTAGGAGGCAACACTACTAGCGAAGTTTGAACGGCAACCGACCCCTGGCCTGTGCTCCGCCCAGCACCTTGACCAGCGCTTTCAGGGTGGGGGCCCGGAAGCCGTAGGTCACGAAGGCCGGTTTGCGCAGGCTCAGGATGTGGTAGGGGTTCCACAGGGCGATGTGGGTGGCCCGCTTACCCAGGCTAAAGGCATGTTTGAGGAGCTGGGCTTCCTGGGGGCTCAGGCTGCCCCGACCGACCGAGACCACCAGCAGGTAGTCGGCCTGGGTAGCTGCCTTTTCCAGCTCGCCCTTGAACTCTTCGGCTTTCTGGGGGTTGTAAACGAACTGACTGACTCTGGCGAAGCGGGTTTTGAGCAGTTCGGCAAAGTCCTGAACTGCGATGGTCTCACCATAGGGACCTGCTTCGAAGGTGCTGCCTGCGGAAACCAGCAAAATTCGGTCCGAGCGCCGGGGGCGCAGGGGTTGTCGGTATGGGGTGATGCTTCGGAGGGCCACTTGCTCCATTAGCGTTTGGTCTTTTTTCTGCTGGGTGGCGGAGTAGTTCCTGGGTGAACCGGGAAACCGCTGTGCGGCCTCTTTTAGCCGCTGCTGGCTTTTCTGGGCGTGTTCCCGGGATAGCTGTCCATTTTCCAGGGCCTCCTGGATGGCAGTGGCCTGGGCGATATGCACCTCGGGTTTGCCCAGCGACAAGATCAAGTCGGCCCCGGCCTGAAGGCTTTTGACCGCCGCCTCGCCCACCGGGTAGTGCTGGGTAATGGCTTTCATGTCCAGCGCGTCGGTAACGATGATGCCTTTGAAGCCCAGCTTTTTGCGAAGGAAGCGGGTCAGGATTTTTTCCGAGAGCGTGGCGGGATACTGCTTGTCCAGGGCAGGGAAGCGAATATGAGCGCTCATGATGGCGCTGATTTGGGCTTCTACGGTCTTGCGAAAGGGATAGAGTTCGGTGCGCTCGAGCTCTTCTGGGGTCTTGTTCACCACCGGCAGGTCGAGGTGCGAGTCCAGGAAGGTATCACCGTGGCCCGGGAAGTGCTTGACCGTGGCCATCACCCCGGCCCCCTCGAGGCCCCTGGCCCAGGCCAGCGCCAAACGGGCGACCTTTTTGGGGTCGGAGCCAAAACTGCGGTCGCCAATCACCGGATTTTTGGGGTTGGTGTTCACGTCCACCGAGGGGGCGAAGTTCCAGTTGATGCCCAGCGAGATGAGCGTGCGTCCCACTGCAGCCCCCACGGCCCCGGCGGTTTTGGCGTCCCCTATGGCGCCCAGGGCCATCGGGGCAGGTGCTTGGGCCAGTTCCAGCACGCGCTGCACGGCCCCGCCTTCTTGGTCGATGGCAATCCAGGCCTGGGGCCCTAAAACCGCTCGAATATCGGCCACCAGCTTACGTACCTGTGCGGGGTTCTGGATGTTTTTACGAAACAAGCAGACCCCCCCAAAGCGGTAGCGCTCGAGGTGGGCGCGGGTGGCGGCATCCAGGGTGGGGCCGGGGATGTCTACCATCATCAGACTGGTGGCAAGATACAGGCTTTCCATAAGCACCTCTTCATAGTAGGGTTGTCGGGCTAAGAAAGTTTGCAAAAAGTCTGGGTCTCTTAACATGCCGAACAGCCCGATTTGACAAAATATTACTTCAGAATATACTCTAAATGTTAGAGTAAAACTTCAAAAGGGGGTATCCTTGCTGAATCAAGCGCAAATCCTCGAGCAGCTTCGCCATGGCTTGATTGCTTCCTGTCAGCCGGTGCGGGGTGGGCCTCTGGATCGCCCCGCTCTGGTAGCCGCCTTGGCCCAAGCTACTGTGGCTGGTGGGGCGGTGGGGGTACGCATTGAGG
>NZ_QWKY01000075.1 GCF_003574035.1 Meiothermus hypogaeus
AAAAGCTCAAAGCCTTCCTCCTGCCCCGCCGTCATTACGCTTGCCTCTCGCAACTCAAGCAAGCCCTTTTGCATGCCTTAGGTCTACTGGGGGCTGTAGAGGTAAAAATCTGATGTGGAGATACTTAGCAAGGGCTAGATAGGGGCCCAGGTGTCGAGCCGTCTCGAATCTCGAATTATGCAAGCTTCAGAGGAACGCGCTGCTCTCGAGCCCCTCTACCGGCAAATTTCCACCTTACGGGCGCAGGTAGAGCAGGAGGGCGCGGCGCAATACCAGCGCTGGCTGCCCTACCTGAAACGGCCCCCGTTTGCTCGGTCGGCCCGCAACCTGGCCGACTACCTGGCCTTGCGCAAGCACGATCTGCGCCTCCTTCAGCGCGAACTGGCCCGGCTGGGGCTATCCTCGCTGGGGCGGGCCGAGTCCAGGGTGCGGGAGAAACTCGAGGCGCTGCTGGCCACCCTGAGCCGGATGCTGGGTCATGGCAAGATGCCCTACCCACGACCAGAAGACTTTTTTGCCCGGGAGGCTTTGCTCGAGGCCGCTACCGTGGAGCTTTTTGGTCCCGGCAGGGGCCCCCGCATCCTGGTCACGCTGCCGGAGGAAGTTGCTACCGACGCTGCCCTGGCTTCGGGACTGGTGGCGGCGGGCATAGATGCCGTCCGAATCAACTGCGGGCATGGCAACCCGGACGTCTGGACCCGGATGATAGCCCAGGTGCGCCGGGCTTCCGAGGGGCGTTTTATTCCCATCCTGATGGATTTGAGCGGCCCCCGCCTGCGTACCCTGGGGGTGCGGGCCGAGCGGCGGCTTTTTGTCGGAGACCTGCTCGCGCTCACCGCCCAGGCAAACCTTGGGGATCGCTACCCCTTTTGCGCAAGGATAGGACTACCGGAGGTGCTTGCAGGATTGCAGGTGGGCCACCGGGTTTTTATGGATGAGGGAAAGCTCGAGGCCCGCGTGGAGCAAGTCGAACCCCAGGCGGTGCTGCTGCGGGTGGTCAGTACGCCTCCCAAGGGCTTCAAAATGCAACCCGAGAAGGGCCTGAACCTGCCCGATACCCCGCTGGATATCGAACCGCTCAGCCCCAAGGATCTGGAAGACCTCGAGTTTGCCCTTCGCAACGCCGACCTGCTGGGGTACTCCTTCGTGCAGCGGCCGGAAGATGTGGAACACCTGCTTTCGGAACTGGAAGCTCGCCAGCCCTACCGTTTGCGCGGGCTGGTGCTCAAGGTCGAGACGGCCCTGGCGGTGAGCAACCTGCCCGAACTGGTGGTGCGAGCCGCCGGGCGCTGGCCTACCGCCATCATGATTGCCCGGGGCGACCTGGCGGTAGAACTCGGCTACGAACGCCTGGCCGAGATGCAGGAGGAGATCCTCTGGCTGGCCGAAGCAGCCTCGGTGCCGGTCATCTGGGCCACCTAGGTGCTGGATCGGCTGGTCAAGAAAGGCACCCCTTCCCGCGCCGAGGTGTCGGACGCGGTGCTGGCCGCCCGGGCCGAGTGCGTCATGCTCAACAAGGGGCCCTACCTCGAGCAGGGCATCCGGGTGCTCACGGAAGTGCTGCGGCGAATGCAAGACCACCAGTACAAAAAAACCCCCAAGATGCGCCCCCTCAAGGTCTGGTCTTAATACAACCCCGTTTTCCCCGTAACGCCGATAACGTCCCACCTCCGAAAGTGCTTCTGGGAGGTACTTTCCTAGATTGGCGTTACGTGCGGGGGCATGTAACGGTTTTTTTCGCACTGGACGGCGGGCTTTTTCCCTAGGCTTGGAATCAGCAAGAACTCTACGGGGCGACGCCTATGCATGAAAAACGCCATTCCATCCATATCTGGCTCTACCGAGCCCTCGTACCGGCGCTGCTGGCACTGCTGGCAGCCTGCGGTGGCCCAAACAGACCCACCGCCATGCCGCCCAGTGATAACGGTTACCTGCTGACGGTGCCCATCACCGCAAGCGATACCCCAGAACGCCTGGCCCAACGCTATGGGGGCGAGGTAATTGCCTGGCTGGAGGCGCAGGCCATCCTGAAGCTCAGCAGCCAGGCCGCCGCGGCCCTGCAGGGGAGTGGGGTCTCGCTGCAAAACACCACCCTGCAACCCAACGCCACCGTGCGTACCCCGGCCACCGCCCTGGGCTTCAACTCCTGGGCCGGGGGGTTCAATAGCTGGGCGGGTGGCTTCAATAGCTGGGCCGGCGGCTGGAATAGCTGGGCCGGTGGCACCAGCACCATCCCCGCCCTCCCCAGCGAAAACCGCTTCCAGTTCATGCTGACCAAAGTGCCCCAGGCCCAGGCCCTCAGCCGCAATTTCGGGCAGGGCATCAAGGTGGCGGTGCTGGACACCGGGATTGACCTGGCCCACCCCCAGTTTGTGGGTCGGCTGGCCCCCAATAACCAGCACTACGACTTCGTGGGCCTGGACGCCATTCCCCAGGAAGTGGCTGGCGCCATGTACGGCCACGGCACCGGGGTAGCCAGCCTGATTTTGCAGGTGGCGCCGCGGGCCACCATCCTGCCCATCCGGGTCTTGAATGGCGATGGGGCCGGCACGGTGGCCGATGTGATCTCGGGCATCCAACACGCCATGAGCATGGGCGCCCAGGTGATCAACCTCTCGCTGGGCACCACCGTCAACGACACCGCCCTGCAGCTCACCATCAACAGCGCGACCAACCAGGGCATCTACATTGTGGCCTCGGCGGGCAACACCGGCGACAGCAACCTTACCTACCCCGCCGCCTGGGCCAGCAACGGCGTGAACAACCACCGGTTCCTGGTTAGCGTGGGCAGCGTTAGCAGTGCCCTGGCCCTCTCCCTCTTCTCTTGCAGCGGCCCCTCGCTGGAGTTCGTGGCCCCCGGCATGCTGATTGCCGGAGCCTACCCCGACAACCGGTTTGCCTATTACACCGGCACTTCCTTTGCCACTCCGCAGGTGACCGGGGCCATCGCCCTGGCGCTGGCCGAGACGGTGAACAAGAGCAGTGTGGGGACTTACCTCGAGCAGTCCGCCGTGAACCTGGGTACTTCCAATGTGCAGTGGGGGCTGGTCAACACCGTGGGCCTGCTGCAAAAGGCCCCCGATGTGCAGCGCAAGCAAGCCATCCTGGTGGTGGGGAACACCAACCTGAGCGCTGGCGATGCGGCCATTCGAACCCGCCTGGAGAGCATCGGTTATACCGTCACGGTAAGGGACCATAAGGCCAGTACGGCTTCCGACGCCACGGGCCGGGATGTGGTGCTGATCTCGGGCAGCGTGACCCCGGGCGACGTGAGCACCAAATTCAACAATGTAGCCGTGCCGGCGGTGGTGATGCACTGGGATTTGTTTGACGAGATGCGCATGACCGGGAGTAAATCCGGTGACCGCAACACCCAGACCGGACAGACCCAGGTCACCCTGCTCAACAACACCCACCCCCTCGCGGCGGGCCTGCCCCTGTTCAACTCAACCATCTACAGCAGCTCGGATGCGCTCAACTGGGGCAAGGTAGCCTCTGGGGCGGTGAGCGTGGCCAGCCTGACCTCCGACACCACCCGCTCGACCCTGTTTGGCTACGACATCGGGGCCGCCATGCAAAGCGGCACCGCTCCGGCCCGCCGGGTGGGGTTCTTCCCCAGCAGCACCGGCACCACCCGCCTGACCAATATGGGATTGCATCTGCTCGAGGCCGCCATCACCTGGGCCGTCTCGGGGAACTAAGGAGTAGCCATGATGATCGAATCCAAGAAACCCCAACTGCAGGCCATCCTGGTGATGGACTCCCGCAAGACCTCGCTGGCGGTACG
This sequence comes from Meiothermus hypogaeus, assembly GCF_003574035.1. Taxonomy (GTDB): domain Bacteria; phylum Deinococcota; class Deinococci; order Deinococcales; family Thermaceae; genus Meiothermus; species Meiothermus hypogaeus. The sequence goes on from NZ_QWKY01000075.1 coordinate 3,788, forward strand.
CCATCAGAACTTCACCGGAGCCTGGTCACAACTGTACAAGGCCGGCGACTTCTACCTCGACCTGAGCCTGAAACCGGATAACCACAAAGCCTACCTGCAAGGGTATATCGTGGCCGACCCCAGCCAGCTCGCCCAGATTCAGGGCAGCACCGCCCTGCACAACGAACAAACCCAACTGACGGCTCCAATCAGCCTGACCGGCTCGTTCCGGCTGGAGGTGCCGCAGGGGGGCAAGTACCATCTGGAGATAGCCCTGCAGAATCAGGTCATTCGGCTGGAGCACATCGAAATCTAGCCTCCCGCAAATCCAGACCTCCAGGAACAAACCTGGGGGTCTTCTTATACCGGATTCAAAAAGACAGTTTACAAAACCAAAAACACCAGAGGCTGTCTTTTTGAATCCTAGAGCACTCCCTTCGGTCGGGTTAGTTCGTCACCCTTTGGTGACGAACTAACCGAATCTGGTATTACGTCTTAAGGCGTTCTTTGAAGCACTGGGCAATGCAAAAATCTTTTCGAACCCTTGTTTCAGTTCTACCGGGGCCTGGTCTTGCGGGTGGGTAGGGCGTTCCAGGGGTCTTCGGGCCAGGGGTGTTTGGGGTAGCGCCCCCGCAGTTCCTTGCGAACTTCGGGGTAGGTGTGGTTCCAGAAGCTTTTGAGGTCTTGTGTCACCTGGATGGGCCGCTGGGCCGGGGAGAGCAGGTGCAGCAGCACCCGTGTGCGGCCTTCGTTAACCGTGGGGGTATCGGCCAGGCCAAACATTTCCTGTAGCTTTACCGCCAGCACCGGCGGGCTACCATCGGGGTAGTAGGTGAGTCTGACGCGCGAACCGCTGGGCACCTGAAGCCTTGTGGGGGCCAGTGCGTCCAGGCGGGCCGGAAGCGGCCAGGGCAAGAGCCCCCCCAGGATGCGCTCGAGCTCGAGGCGGGCAAAATCTGCGCGGCGCGAGACTCCCTCCAGCCAGGGGGCCAGCCAGTCCTCGAGGGTATCCAGCAAGTGCTCGTCGGAAACATCGGGCCAGCCTTCCTCGGGCCGCCAGCTTCGCAGGCAGAGAACCCGGGCCTGCCACTGGCGCAGCTCTTCCGTCCAGGGTAAAAGCGATAGGCCCTCCGTGCGCACCACCCGGCACAGCACCTCGAGGCGCCGCGCTGGATCAAGGCGGGGGAGGGGTTCCCTGGAAAGCACCACCTCCCCCACCCGCAGCTCGCGCTGGGCCAGCAGAACCCCAGTTTGGGCGTCCCAGGCTACGGTCTCGACGGGCCGGGCCAAGGGCGCCAGGTCTTGTGGCTCGACCGGAGCAGCCAGAAATATGCGGCCCTCCTCCTGGCCTGCGTCCAGGTGGGCCACGGCCAGCCAGGGGGTGCCGGCCAGCAGGTCGTTCTCGTCCAGGCGCACCCCCCGCCCCCCCGAGAGGCGGTAGCGCAGGCGCTCCCCTTCGCGCAGGCGGGCCAGCCGGTCGGGGTAAGCCGTTGCTATGAGCATGCCCACCCGGCGTTCCTCTGGTGGATGGTTGTCCGCAGCCACCCCCAGGCGGTGCCGCCACTGTTCGCTTAGCCGCTCGATGCGGGCCAGCACCCCCGGTTCGGCGTGGTGCAGGGGCTTGCCGCTCTGGCGCCAGTGCCGCAGGGCCTGTAAGCGCAAGCCCACATCGGCTCCGGCCCCCCTGGGCAAGGGGTCGCGCTCCTCCAGCAGCGCGGCCAGGTCGGCGGCCAGAGCGCTTTGCCGCAGGGCCTGGCCTTCCAGTAGCAGGTGGGCCAGGCGGGGGTGGGTGGGCCACTCGAGCATCGCTTTGCCCCGTTCGGTGAGGGCCTGGCCTTCCAGCGCTCCCAGGGCTTCCAGGAGTGCGCGGGCCTGCCGGAGGGCCCCGGCGGGGGGTGGGGTGACCCAGTCCAGTTTGTGGGGGTCTTGCACGCCCCACTGGGCCAGCTCGAGCACCAGCGGGGCCAGGTCGGCCTCCAGAATCTCCGGCCTGCGCTCTTTTAGGAGCTGCCCATGGGTGGCCTGGCTCCACAGCCGATAGCAGACCCCCGGCCCCAGCCGCCCGGCCCGCCCCCTGCGCTGCTCGGCGGCGTCCTGGGTGACGCGCACCGTCTCCAGGCGCGTGAGGCCGCTTTTCGCATCGAAGCGGGGGAGCCTCGAGTACCCCGAGTCCACCACCACCCGGATGCCCTCGATGGTCAGGCTGGTCTCGGCAATGGAGGTCGAAAGCACCACCTTGCGCCGCTGCGGATCGGGCAGGATGGCCGCCTGTTGGGCCGCGAGGGGCAGGTCGCCGTAGAGCGGGGTAATTTTCACCTCGGGGTGCCGCTCAGCCAGAAGCCGCTGGGTGCGGGCAATCTCGCCCACCCCCGGCAGAAAGACCAGAATATCGCCCGGGTGCTCGGCCAGGGCCCTCGAGACCGCCCCCGCCACTACCCCGGGTAGGGGGCCTTCGGGGTCGCGGGGTAGGTAGCGGACTTCTACGGGGTACAGCCTGCCCTCTGCGGTCACGACCGGGGCTTCCAGCAGCCGGCCCAGCCCCTCGGTATCCAGCGTCGCCGACATCAACAAAATGCGCAGGTCTTCGCGCAGGGCCTGCTGCACCTCGCGGCACAGCACCAGGCCCAGGTCGGCCTGGAGGCTGCGCTCGTGGAACTCGTCGAAGATGACCAGCCCCACCCCTGCGAGGCCAGGGTCTTTTTGCAGGCGGCGGGTCAGGATGCCTTCGGTAAGCACCTCGATGCGGGTTTGGGGCCCTACCCGGCTCTCAAAGCGCACCCGGTAGCCCACGGTCTGCCCCGTCTCCTCGCCCAGCAGGGCGGCCATGCGGGCCGCCGCGTTGCGGGCGGCCAGGCGGCGGGGCTGGAGCATCCAGATTTTCTGGCCCAAAAGCCAGGGCTCCTCCAGCAGCTCCAGGGGTAGCACCGTGCTTTTGCCCGCGCCGGGGGGGGCTTGCAGAATTGCCGTGCGGTGCGAACGCAGGGCGTTTCGCAGCGCAGGTAGAACGGAATATATGGGCAGGCTGGCTTCGGACATGGCCCCTACTTTCGCTCTGGTATTTTTGCACAGGCCCCTTCAGGCAGGGCTGCTACCCTGGGCCTAAGGTGTTTGGACTGTTGTGGTTCCTCCTATTGGTACTTGCAGCGCTTGTGGCTGCCCAACAGGTGCGGCAACCCCGGTTCTGGCGCACCGAGTCGCCTGCCCTTAGCGAGGTAATTTCGGTCTGGCTGATTCTGACGCTGGTGATGACGGGTAGCCTAATTGGACTGAGCGAGTTGCTGGGGCAGATGGCGCTGCGATAGGCCGGCGTAATTTTTTGGACTCATGCAGTCCAAGAAACGCCCAGAGGGGTTTTGCTGCCTATTTTCGACAGCGCTTTTGCTGGGCTTCCACTATCGTTGTATGGATATGAGCAGAACCGAGGAATACTTGCCCTGGGCCGAGATTTTTGTTCAGACCCGGCGGGTGGTGGCGGTACGGATGGACGCCGAGCGCGGCGAGTACGAAGCCCTGAGTGAAAATGGCTCGAGCTACTTTATCGAGCGGCTCGAGCAGGCCCAGGCCCTGCTGCTGGTGTTGCAGGAGCGCGCCCCAGGCAAGACCGAACCCGACACCAGGATCGGCTACGTGCTGTAAAGAAACAGGCTTCCGGCTTCATCGGTGTTGCGGGTTTGCTACACCGGCAGTTGCGCGGGCAATTTAGGATGGAGGGGTGGAGTACCTTGCCTATGCTGTCTTGCTGCTGACCTACCTGGGCCTGGGCCTGGGCTACTGGCCGGGCTACCGCATGAACCGGGCGGCCATCGCCCTCACCGGCGCAGCTTTTCTGATTGTGCTGGGGGTGCTCGACTTCGAGCGGGCCTGGCGGGCCCTGGAGCCCCATACCCTGGGCTTTTTGTTTGGGGTGATGGTGCTCAACACCCACCTGGGCTATGCAGGTTTTTTTCAACTGGTGCTCAACTGGTTGGTGCACCTGGCCCGCTCGCCGCTGGGCCTCCTGATATGGCTCACGTTCGGGACCGGCATCCTGTCGGCCCTGTTCCTCAACGATACCATCGCCATTCTCTTTACACCGCTGGTGCTGGCCCTTACGCGCACCCTGGGGCTGCCGCCGGTGCCCTACCTGCTGGCCCTGGCTGGGGCGACCAACCTGGGCAGTGTGGCCACCCTGACCGGCAACCCCCAGAATATTGTGGTGGGAAGCCTCTCCCGGATTGGCTACCTGGACTTTGCCGCCGCCCTGACCCCGGTGGCCTTGCTGGGCCTTCTGGTACAGGTGGGGCTTTTGTATCTCTTCTATCCGGCGCTGCGTTCCCTGAAGCCCCTGCCACCCTTGCCGCCCCTGCGCTTCCGCTACAACCGGGCGCTGTTGTTCAAGGGCCTCTGGATTACCCTGGCCCTGCTGACAGCCTTTGTGCTGGGCTATCCGCTGGCCCAAGCCGCCCTGATTGCCGCCGGGCTTCTGCTGTGGAGCCGCCGGATTCGCTCCGAGCGCTTTTTTATGCGGGTGGACTGGGAGCTGCTGGTGATGTTCTCGGGGCTTTTTATGGTCACGGCTGCTGTTAAGGAACTGGGCCTGCTGGCTCGGATTGAGCCCCTGGCCACCTCGGCGGCGGGCCTGGCCGCTGTAACGGTGCTCCTCTCCAACCTGATCTCCAATGTGCCGGCAGTGCTGCTGTTGTACCCCCTGATCCCCGCCGGCGACACCCAGGGCTGGCTTCTGCTGGCGGCGGCCTCGACCCTGGCGGGCAACCTGACCCTGTTGGGATCGGTGGCCAACCTGATTGTGGCCGAGGCCGCAAGGCGCGAAGGCTACCGTCTAGGCTTTATGGAGCACCTGCGCTTTGGCCTGCCGCTCACGCTGGTTACCTTGTTGCTTGCCTATGGCTGGATTTACCGCTAGATTGGAGCCCCGTCTGATGGCGGTAGCCCAGGAAATCAGGGCACCTACCCATGCCGATATCGGGGCCGACCATGCTCTTTTGCCGCGCTATCTGCTCTTGTCCGGGCGGGTAGAGCGGGTGATTGTGGTGGAGAAAAACCGGGGACCCTGGGAGAACTCGAGGCGAGCCCTTGCGGGCCTGAACGCCGAGGTGCGCTTGGGCGATGGCCTTTCGGCCTTGCAGGCGGGCGAGGCCGACGCCCTGAGCCTGTGTGGGATGGGGGCCGGTCGCATGGTTCGTATCCTCTCGGCCCATCCCGGCAGGCTACCCCCCCGCCTGGTGCTCCAGCCCAACGATAGCGCCGAACCCCTGCGCCGCTGGGCGCTTTCTGCTGGGTTCGCCCTGGTGAACGAACAGATGGTGGAGGGCTTCTGGCGCTATGGCATCCTTACCCTACAGCGCGGCACTTGTACGGCCTATGCGGGGTTGCCGCTCGAGCCGGCCCTGCGCTATGGGCCGTTGTTGCTCAAGGCCCGGCACCCCCTGCTCGAAGCCGCCCTGCAGGAGCGGCAGCAGTATTTACAAAAGCTGGTGCAGGTGGAGAAAGTCCGGGCCGAGCTCGAGGTGCTGGGGCAGGCCCTGGCGCTATTGGGTGTGTAGTTCGCCTACCCCCACACGCCACAAGCCTTCCTCAATGCGGCAGCCGGTGCTGCACAAGGCCATACGCATAAGTGCCCAGCAGCGCCCCTAGCAAAATCAGCAGTGCACCCGCATACCCGCTGCCCAGCAGGGCGTAAATGGGTCCTGGGCAGGCCCCCACCAGCCCCCAGCCCAGCCCAAACACCACTCCGCCCAAAATGTAGCGGTAGCGGCCCGGATCAGATGGGCGGATGCGCAGGGGTTCCCCATCGCGGGATTTGACCCCAAGCCGCCGCAGTAGCCATAGCGAAAGGGCTGCGGTCAACACCGCACTGCCAATAACCCCGTACATGTGAAACGACTCAAAGCGGAACATCTCGTAGATGCGGTACCAGGAGGCAATCTCGGAGCGAATGGCCACGATACCGAAAAAAGCCCCCGCCAACAAATAAGGTACGTATGCCAGGAGGCTGCCGGTGGGCCTTGTGGTCTGTGCTTCGACCTTGAACTCATCGGGTATGGGAAAGGCCATGCTTTACCTCCAGGAAAGGAGCCAGGGCAGGAGCAGGTGGGCCGATATCAGCCCCCCCACAAAGAAGCCCAGTGTGGCCAGCAAGGAAGGCAGTTGCAGTGCGGCTAGCCCGGTAATGGAATGCCCCGAGGTACACCCTGCCGCCCAGCGCGCCCCAAAGCCAATCAGGAACCCGCCCAGCAGCAAAAACAAGGCCCCCGGTAGGCTCAGCACCGCTTGCCAGGAAAAAAGTTCTTGGGGCAAGAAGCCCGAGTCCGCCGAAACCCCCACCTGCGCCAGGGCGAGGGCAGTCTGGGGGTTGAGCGATACCGGGTTGGGGTTGGCCCAGAGCGCCCCGGCCACAAACCCGCCCGCCACGATGCCCAGCACAAAGGCCAGGTTCCAGCTTTCGGCTCGCCAGTTGTACTGGAAGAAGGGCTGCCGGCTGCCCAGGGCCGCGCAGAGATGCCGTAGCGAGGAGGAGATGCCAAAGCGCCGGTTGCCAATCAGGAGCAAGAGGGGCACGGTCAGGCCAATCAGGGGGCCCGCTACGTACCAGGGCCAGGGTTGGGTGAGCCATTCCATAGAAACCCATCATGCGGGAAAAGCTGACAAAGATTGTAAACTAATCTGCAAAAAAGAACCTCGAGCCCATTTTTTAGGGGAGGCTCGAGGCGCAAGAAGGCTTCAGATGCGACAGTTGAACAAGACCACCTGACCCCGCACCAGCAGGCGCCCAAGCTGCCCAATCTCCCAGGTGTAGGTGTTGTTGGAGTAAACCAGCGTGGCCCCGCTACGAACCAGCGGCAAGGTCTGGAAGGCCCCGTCGTAGAACAGGCGCACCTGGTTGCTGCTGATGTAGTTCACCACCAGGGTACCGCCCTGGCAGGTGTAGGTGTAAGAACCCGAGGGAGGCCGCACCGGCTGCACGGGCTGGACGGGTTGAACCGGCTGCACGGGCTGCGGCGGCGGCGCAATGCCCACCAAATTGATGCTGAGGCGCGTGGTACGGCCCGCCTGGACGGTGACGTTGGTGCGGAAGGGGCTGAACCCACTGCGGCGCAGTTCCACGGTGTAGGTGCCGGGGTTGAGGGTGAGGTTGAGGGGGGTGCTGCCCACCAGGCGGCCATTAATCAGCACCTGGGCGCCCCTGGGGTTGCTGTCCACCGCCAGGATACCTGTGGGGGGTGGGGTGGCAACGAGCGGCAGATTGAGCTGGGTAACCTGCCCGGCCTGGATGGTGAAGGGGGTGCGCAAGGGGTTGTAGCCGCTGCGGCGCAGCTCGAGGTTATAGCTGCCCGGTTGCAGCTCGATGGACAAAGGCGTATTGCCCACCACACGCCCGTTGATCAGCACCTGAGCGCCGCCGGGGATGCTGCTCACCGACAGGGTTCCGGTAGTGGGTGGGGGTGGGGGTAGCTGCCCGGCAATGTAGTAGGCTTCGTCGGTGACCCAGTCGGTGGTGGGGATGGGCGTCACCACAATCGAGAGGGCACGGGCCAGGTTGCTCTGGCCCTGAATGCGGGCCTCGCCGGTCTGGATGTTGATAATCTCCGAGACATCCAGCGGGCGGCGGCTGGCCACGGCCAGCACCCGATCCTGTCCAGCCGGGCCCTCCACGGTAAAGGTATAGCGGGCTCCGGGGCCGGGGAAGGTACGTACCTCGCCGGCTTGCAATAGGTTCTGCTGCTCAAAGGCGTTGGGGAGAATTCCGCTAATCTCGCCGGTGGCCCGCACGCTAAAAAGGTAGACATAAGCAGGCTGGCTGACCTGAACCGAGATCTGGATGTTCTCGCCAAACTGATAGACCGGGTTGCCGGTTTTGTTGGGGTCTTTGTCCACCCAGACCCGCACCTGGAGGTCCTGGGGAGGGGTGGGGTTCACGATAATGCTCTGTGGGCGCAGGGGTTGCGCCAGGGCCGAGGAGAGCAAAGCCAGGCCCAATATACCGACGATTTTTTTCATACTGCCTCCGCTAGAGGGGTTATTTACAGAGCGCAATTGCTAAGCACCACCTGACCCCGAACGCTCAGGGTGCCGCGGCTGCCCGTCCACTCCCAGGTATAGGCCCCCCCGCTAAACAGCAAGGTGGGGCTGCGGCGCACCAGGCTCAGGTTCTGGAAGGCCCCATCGTAAAAGAGTTGCAGGTTGTTGCTGTCCAGGTAGCGCACCACCAGGGTGCCCCCACTGCACCGGTAGGTGAAGCTGCCCGGGCCCGGTGTAACAATGCTGGGCTGTACCGGGGTCACCGGGGTTACGGGTTGCACCGGCTGCACCGGGCGCTGGGGCTCGTCTTCCACCAGCAAGATGCAAGAGGAGAGGCCCAAAGCCAACAAAAGAAGCAAGAGAGGGCGAAGCATAGGGTTCAAAAGTCCTTTCTAGGGGCAGTTGGAGTAGACGTCGTAGACATACGAGCCGGAGTACGGCCTGCCACTGGCGGTTGTAACCGTAACCGTGACCGTGGTTTTACCGGTGATGGAGGGGGGAGGCGTGATGGGGGTGACAATGATGGATTGCTGGCTCACGCCCGAGGGCAGGCTCTGGGGCACACCACCCTGACCAAAAGTCAGCGTGCCGACAAATACCAGATCGCTTCCTTCGCGGGTGAGATCGCCAATGGAGCGGTTGAGAGTAAGGGTATCTCCAGACGCAAAGCCTTCATACCTCTCTTGAATAGAAGAAATCACCGAGGAGTCCGGTGCGCGGAATTTGTAGCGCATCTGGGTGGTTTTGTTGGTGCAGAAAACGTATCGAAGGTCGGTATTTCGCTGCCAGTTGCTGTCGAAGCGGAAGTTGGAGACGGGCAAATCGGCAACGATAATACAGCTGGAAAGCGCCAGGGCAAGGCTGCCAAGCAGGGTTACGAGGGCAATTTTTCTCATGCCTCGAGCCTAGCACATTCCGAACACGCCGCATAGGGGAAGGCGGTATGTCTTAAGCGAAGCTAATGAACTTTGCTTCGGCTGTAAGGGCTTAAAAGCGAAACCCTGCACTGATGGCCAGGGTGGGGGTGATGTAGAGCAGGCTCTGGGTGGAGTTGATGTCGGTGCTGGCGAAGAAAACGCCGCCCTCCAAGCCTAGCTCGAGCGGCCCTGTAACGAAGCGGTAGCCCCCACTTAGCGAGAGGGTGCCAAACAGTGTGCCTACCCGGGTAGCGTTGTCGGCCACAATGGCTCCTCCGCCGCGCACGGCGCCAAACAACCCCTCGCGGTCTGGGCCGGAGTAGAGCGCAGCCCCTGCCTGCAAACTGCCACCGGTTACGCTTCCGCCCAACCAGACCCCACCCCCCACCATGTAGGCCAGGCTGCCACGGGGGTAGACCACCGTAAAGGGGTCGAGCCACTCGACCTCGGCCCCCAGGGTGCCGTAGCCCGCCGCCAGGCCCAGCCCACTCACGGCGCGGATGCTCACAAAGCTGCCCAACTGGGCCAGGGCAGGGGTCAGGGCAAAGATGCTCAGGATGACCAGGAGACTCAGAAAGCGCTTCATCAACCCCCATGTTACCCAGGTTGCGGGGGCAGGTCTTCCAGGATTTAGAAAACCTCAAGAAAAAAAGCCCAGATCGCTTGATAAAAGTACGGTTCAGGCCAACAGGATGGGCCGCTCGAGGTAGTAGGCCACCCGCTCCAGTAGCTTGCCGGCCAGTTCGGTGCTGAGGTCGCCGCTAAGGGTCAGCAGGGCGTGGCCCCCGCTGGCCCGGCCCAGGGTAAGGGTGGACAGGCCGGGGAAGATCACCTGGTCGAAGGCGCTGTCTATCAGCGAGAGCACCACCAGCCCTTCGGCGGGGTCGGCGGCCATGCGCAAGGAGTCCAGCGCACCCCGCAGCGACTGGGATGGGGCCACCCGCAGGCTTTTGAGCGTGTCGCCCTCGAGGCTGCCCTTGGTAGGGCGCATTGGGGTCTGGGTGTCGGCCAGGGCTTTGTCCGCCGCACGGTACAGCAGGGCATCCACCCCCACCTCCATGCGCCAGGCTTCGCTCAGGGTCTGGGCGGCGCTCTGGGCCGGGCCAATTTCCACCAGGCGCTGCCAGGCCTGTACCCGCAGCATTCTGGGGAGGGGAGCGGTGTCACTGGGCATAGCTGCCACGCCTGTGGGCGCAGGCGCGATGGGCGGTGCCACGGGTTCGGGCTGCGGGGCTGCCGGCGGCTCCACCGGAGAAGCAGGGGCCGGCTCTTGCGCCATGGAGGGCATCTGCGACATCTCCCGCTCCACCGCTGGTATGGAAGAGGCCTCCTGCTGCCCGGATGCAACCGGTGGGGCCTCTACCGGGGTTTGATATGCAGGGGCCGTCTCTACCGGGGGTTGATACGCAGGGGCCGTCTCTACCGGGGGTTGATACGCAGGAGCCGGAGAAACTTCGGGTTCGGGAGCGTTGCTGAAGCTCATCCCTGCCTGCAAGGGGCTGGGCGGAGGGGTGGGCATCTCGGGGGCGGTTATGACCTCCTGGGTTTCCCAGATGAGCTTGGGCGCACTGCTGGGGGGCGCTAGGTCGGTCTCGGTAGGTAGGGGCGGCAGGCCGGCCAGCTCGGGGTTCACCTCGGGAAGCGGTGCTACCGGGGCTGGGGTGGGCTCTGGTTCCTCCCATTGCAGCGTGGGCAGGGGCTCGGTAGCAACCAAAGGCTCTGGCTCATCGAAATTCGGCACCAGCGGAGGCTCAGGGGCCAGCGTGGGCGCTTCTTCGAAGGCATCGGCGGCTGGGGGTACCGGAGGGGCCGGGGCGTCCAGGTCAAGGTCGAGGTCAAACTCGATATCGTCCATGGTGGGCGCCGCCGATAGGGGAGACGGGGTCGGTGCGGGAGTGGGGG
>NZ_QWKY01000076.1 GCF_003574035.1 Meiothermus hypogaeus
GTAGGGGTCGGCGGGGGGGGCGTTGCGGGTGCAGGCTTGGGGGCTTCCGCGGATGGCGCAGCACTCCCCAGGACCGCTATCACCTGCCCGCTTTTCACCTCGTCGCCGGGTTTGACCATCACTTTGGAAACCGTGCCCCCTTCAGAGGCGGGGGCTTCCATCACCGCTTTGTCGGTTTCCAACTCCAACACCGGCTGTCCTGCCGCGATGGTATCGCCCTCTTTGATCAACACCCCCACCACCACAGCGGAGGCCACATTATCGCCCAGGTCGGGTAGTTTTAGTTCTGCCATGTATTGCTCCCTTCCGTCACGCCCATAGCTCAGTGCGAATAGCGAATGGCTGCTCTTTTGCTGTGGGCTATCAGCTATTGGCTATCAGCGTTTGTGCGGCGCTTCCCGCTTGGGGTCGATGCCCAGTTTCTTGATGGCTTCGCTGAGGGTATTGACGTTTACCTTGCCCTCGCTGCGCAGCGCCGAGAGGGCCGCCACCACCACATGTTTGGCATCCACCTCAAAGAAGTCGCGCAGGGCCTCGCGAGTCTCGGAGCGCCCGAAGCCGTCGGTGCCCAGGCTGTGGATGGGGCGGTTCAGATAGCCCGAGACCATATCCGGCAAGACCTTCATGTAATCACTCGCAGCGATGATGGGCCCCTCAGTTCCATTCAAACACTGCGCCACATAAGGCAGCTTGGCCTTGCTACCGGGGTTAAGGCGGTTCTGACGCGCGGTCTCCTGGGCCTCGTAGTAGAGGGCTTTATAACTGGTCACGCTCCAGACATCAGCGGCAATGTTGTAGTCTGCCAGCATCTCGGCGGCCTTGAGCACCTCGTTGAGAATGGTTCCGCTGCCCAGCAGTTGCACTCGAGCCTTGGGCTTTTTCAGCTCGCTCTTTTTGAAAAGGTACAGGCCCTTCAGAATGCCCTGGCGAGTTTCTTCGCGGGGCTCGGGCATGGCAGGCTGGACATAGTTCTCGTTCATCAGGGTGATGTAGTAGAAGATGTCCTCGCCATCGTGGTACATGCGCTTTAGGCCGTCTTGCAGGATGACCGCCAGCTCATAGGCAAAAGCCGGGTCATAGGCGGGCATGTTGGGCACCGGCAGGGCCAGTACATGGGAGTGGCCGTCCTCGTGTTGCAAACCCTCGCCGTTCAGGGTGGTGCGGCCTGCGGTGGCCCCCATCAGAAAGCCCTTGGTGCGCTGGTCGCCTGCGGCCCAGACCAGGTCGCCTACCCGCTGCAACCCAAACATCGAGTAGTAGATGTAGAAAGGAATGGTGGGCACCCCGTGGTTGGCATAAGCCGTACCGGCAGCAATAAAGCTGCACATAGCCCCGGCCTCGTTGATGCCCTCCTGTAGCAGTTGGCCGGTCTCGGACTCACGGTAGACGGTCACGGTTCCAGCGTCCACAGGCGTGTAGAGCTGGCCCTTGGGCGAGTAGATGCCCACCGAGGAGATCACGCCCTCCATGCCGAAGGTACGGGCCTCGTCGGGGACGATGGGTACGATGAGCTTGCCCACCTCAGGATGACGCACCAGCTTGGTCAGCATCCGCACGAAGGCCATGGTGGTGGAAATCTCGCGCCCGCCCGAGCCTGCATAGAACTCCTCAAAGAAGGCGCTATCGGGGGTGTTCAGCTTATACTCGCGCACCCGCCGCTCGGGAATCAGACCCCCCAGGGCCTTGCGGCGAGAGCGCATGTAGCGCACCTCCGGCGAGTCGGGGCCGGGGTGGTAGAAGGGGGTTTTCTCCAGGTCTTCGTCCGAGACCGGAATACCCAGGAAATCGCGGGCTTCGCGCAGATCTTCCAGGGTGAGCTTCTTGACCTGGTGGGCCACATTCTTGGCCTGGGCGGTGGGGCCGAGGCCGTAGCCCTTCACGGTTCGGGCGATGATGACGGTGGGCGAACCCCGGTGTTCCACAGCGGCCTTATAGGCTGCGTAAATTTTGGCCTTGTCGTGACCTCCGCGCGAGAGGGTCAGGCGGTCGAGGTCTTCGTCGCTCATCCCCTCGATGAGCTTCCGCAGGGCCGGGGTATTGAAGAACTTCTCGCGCAGTTCCTTGCCGCCGTAGGCTGCATAGCGCTGGCTCTCGCCGTCCACGAGTTGCTCCATGCGCTCCAGCAGCACCCCCTCGGTGTCTTTGGCAAACAACTCGTCCCAAGCGCTGCCCCAGACCACCTTGATAACGTTCCAGCCGTTGCCCCGGTAGATACTCTCGAGCTCCTGGATCACCTTGGAGTTGCCCCGCACCGGCCCGTCCAGGCGCTGGAGGTTGGCGTTGATCACGAAGATCAGGTTGTCGAGTTCCTCGTAGGCCGCGATCCGCAGGCCCCCCAGGGTCTCGACCTCATCCTGCTCGCCGTCGCCCAGAAAAGCCCAGACCTTGGCGTCGGACCTGGGTTTGAGGCCGCGGTCTTCCAGATAGCGCATGAAGCGGGCCTGGTAGATGGCCTGCAAAGGTCCTAGACCCATGCTAACGGTGGGGAACTCCCAGTAGTCGGGCATCAGCCAGGGGTGGGGGTAGCTGGCCAGGCCGCGCCCCGGCCCGCCCAGGAGCTCGCGGCGGAACTTGCCCAGGTCGTCCTCGGTAAGGCGGCCCTCCAGGTAACTGCGGGCGTACACCCCAGGCGACATGTGCCCCTGGTAAAAAACCAGATCGCGGTCGGGGGAGTCCTGGCCACGGAAAAAATGATTGAAGCCCGTCTCCATTAGCTCAGCAATGCTGGCGTAGGTGGAGATGTGCCCGCCGATGCCATCGGCTTTTTTGTTGGCCTGCTGCACGATGGCGATGGTATTCCAGCGCAGGATATTGGCGATGCGCTGCTCGAGCTCCATATCGCCCGGATAGGGCGGCTGGCTCGCCAGGGGGATGGTGTTGACGTAGGGGGTGTTAACCTTGTCATGGATGACCACCCCCTGGCGGTAGGCGTAGTTCTCGAGCATTTCCATAAGCTGCGCCACCCGGTCACGACCGGCGGTACGCAGGATGTACTCGAGGCTCTCGCGCCACTCCTGGTTCTCGAGGTCTTCTAGTCGGATCTGCTCTTCGGCAGATAGCCCGGCACGGGCAGCGATCAGTTCGCGGTCTTCAACCATGCGGTGCTCCTTTGAGCCAGTAACCAAACACCCATGACCGAAGACGCGATTCCGCGGCCATTGGCGTTCGGCGTTTGGCGGCCGTTCTTTGTCATCAGCCTTACATTACAGCAGATATTTTCAGGGCCAATCGTAAGGAAGTATGTTTTTTACAGCGTATAAAAAACTTTTACCAAATGGCAAATGAAGATCGAAATAAGGTGTGCAAGATGGGTTTTTGAATATTTCAACAAAGCCAGTTAGCCTGAAGGATCTCGTGCGGTTCCCTTTGCAAGCAACGGCTTCTGGGGTCGCTCATGCCGCATCACATATAGCGCCGATAGGGGAAAGGCAGTAATACCGGATTCAAAAAGACAGTTTACAAAACCAAAAACACTAGAGGCTGTCTTTTTGAATCCTAGAGCACACCCCTCCCTTGAGTACCGGCGCTAGCCGGGGGCCGATGGCCCTTCACTGTCGGTCGGCGAAGAAAGCGTCTCCCTTCCAAGGGGCGGTATCGCCCTCCGCTACGCGGATAACTTCGGTCGGGTTAGTTCGTCACCTTTGGTGACGAACTAACCGAATCTGGTATAAGACCATACCAGAAGGAGTGCAGGCCCCCTCCCGCGTAGCCGCAGGCATCGGCGCCCAAAGCACAACGGGTCACCTCGAGGCCCTTGGCTTTCATCAAGGCCCCAGTTTGCGCTTGAGGTACAAAAGCAAATCCTCCAGCGCCGTGCGCAAGGCCCGCTGCTCACGCAGGATGGCCTCGATGCGGTCTTCTGGGGTGGCCAGGGTAAGGGTTTTGAAGATCATGTTGGTGTTGCCGCAGCGCGGGCAGGGGATGGTGGGGGGTGAGCTGGTAGGGGCGTAGAAGATGCGGGTGTTGTCGCGGGTGCAGAGCATGTACTTGGCCCCGGCAGCCTCGCCGCGCCGGATGGCCTCGGCCAGCTCCCTGGCTTCTTCGGTAGCGTAGCCCAGGAAAAAGTCGCCCCCTACCTCTTCTATTGAAGGGAGCACCTCACGGGTGGCGGTCAGGTCGGACTTCAGACCGCGCGGGGCAGTCCAGGAGATGCCGTTCCACTTGAAGTGGCGCAGGTGGCGCTTGCGGGCTTTGTCTTCAATTTCAACGATCAGGTTGACCTCGGGGTCTTTGGGGTAGTAGTACAAACGCACCGCCGCTACCCCACTCAAAGCTGGCTCAGGGGGCATGGTATACGAGAGCGGGCCATCGGTTTTGATGCGGCTGTTGTAGCCCACCAGGTTTTGCAAATCGTAGAGGGTGAGTCCAGGATGCTCAAAGTCACCCTCCAGAAACGCCCGAACCTTGGCAAAGGCTTGCTCGAGACCCACATCCACCATAGCTGGCTAAAGTCTACCATTCAGGTCAAGGGGCAAAAAACCGCAACCTGGGCACCCAGACACCCCAGAGGTTGTGTTGACCATCGGCCATATACTATGGACTATCGGCTTTGCTTGCGCTTTCGCCCACAGGCCCAAGCGCCAAACCGTATAATGACCCCTCGTGTTGATTCGCGTCGGCGACACCGACTTCCCCCTACCCAGGCCCCCCCAGGTGCTCGAGGTGGGCTTTGGCGATGGGCGTTTTACTGCCCAACTGGCGCGCCTGTACCCCGACTGGCAGATTCTGGGGGTAGAAATTTCGGCGGGCTCGGTGGCCAGGGCCCTAAAGCGCTTTCGGCGGGAGGGCATTGGGAATGTGCAGGTCTACCACGGCGAGGCCCTTTTTGCCCTGCGCAACCTGGTTGCTCCACACAGCTTGCAGCGGGTTTATGTCAACTTCCCCGACCCCTGGCCCAAAGCCAAGCATGAACATAACCGCCTGCTGCAACAGGCCTTTTTCCGGCGGCTTTCCACCCGCCTGGCCGATGGGGGCGAGCTATTGCTCACCACCGACCACGAGCAATACTGGCAGTTTGCCCAGGCCGAGGGCAGGGCCAGCGGGCTTTTCGAGGTCGAGACCCCCCCGCCGCCCGAACACCACCTCACCACCAAGTACGCCCTGAAGTGGAAAGAACAGGGCCGCAGGTTCTACCATGCGGTTTTTCGAAAGATTGCCGAAGACCCCAACCCCTGGCTCCCCCTTCCGAGGTATCCTATGCCCCATGCCCTGATGTCCGGTACCCTACCCGAACTCCACAGCTTCGAGAAAAACGTAGTTCGTTTTGAGGGCGGCACAGCGGTGCTGCTCGAGGCCACCCGCACCCTCGGCCCTGAAGGCGGCTATTATTTCCATACCCATATCGAGGAAGAAGATCTTATTCAAGACGTACTGCTGGAAGCCCGCCCCAGCGCCCACGGGTTGTATGTGGGCATCTCGCGTTTTGGCGCACCCCTCAGCACCGCGGGGGTACGGGCTGCGGTGGAGTGGCTGGTGGGCTGGCTCGAGGGCCAGGGGCTTCGGGTTGTGCAACGTTCGTATTAGGCTTGACTATCGGAACTGTATCGCAGTCCCCTGAGAGACTGTCTTAAGATTCTCCCAGACGATACTATCTCAAGTTACGCAGAAGTGAATAAATCCATCCAGCTCGTGTCTTTCAACCTATGAGCTACCAGGAGATGACTCCGGCAGCTGGCGGATGCTATTGAGCCGCACAACCATGCACAAAGCCGCCCTCTCCATCCTTGACATCAACTCAGTCCTTACCCCAATAGCGTTGAGGAACCTACACTCAAAAAAGTTGGCGCACATCTTTATCCGAGCATGCAAGAGATTTATCTATCCCTGTGAGCTTTATTCATTGTAGAGACGGGTAGTAGCGCACGGCTAACCTGTCCCTTATTTTCTAGCAGGTTTCAAGTCCTTTTCCGATCCGAATTGGGGTTCAAAAAAACAGTTCAAAAAACCAAAAACCCCACAGGTCGTCTTTTTGAATCCTGAAGCACACCCCTCCCGAACGGTCGGCAAAAAAAGCGTCTCCTTTCCAAGGGGCGGTATCGCCCTCCGCTACGCGGATAACTTCCAAGGGGCGGTATCGCCCTCCGCTACGCGGATAACTTCGGCCAGGTTGGTTCGTTAGCGAACGGTATCGAATTAAACGAATCTGGTATTACCCGGCGGTTCTGGCTGGGGTTATTTGGTCATCCCCCGGCATTCATTAATCGGAGCTTGAAACGCTAGGCTATGCTCTTTTTATAGGCGTTTTCTACATCCAGCACCTTGGTTACACCAATTTCGCGGCAGTTGTCGTAAAAGGGGCAGGCGCTGCATTCGGCAAAAACTTTGGGCGGCAGGGCTTCGCGGGTGGTGACCTGATAGCCCAGGCTGGTGAAGAACCTAACCTGGAGCGTCCAGGCGAAAATCTGGGGGATGCCCAGGTCCTTGGCTTCGCGCTCGGCTGCCAGGGCAATCCAGCGGCCCAAACCCTGCCCCTGGCGTTCGGGGTGGATGGCCAGGCCTCGCACCTCGGCAATATCGTGCCACAGGATGTGTAAAGCGCCGCTGCCTACAATATGCCCATCTTCGTCTTCCAACACGAAAAAGTCGCGCAGGTTCTCATACAGGTGGTTGTGGCTGCGCACCAGCATCAGGCCCCGTTCGGCCCAGTATTTGATGAGGGTGTAGATGGGGTCTACATCCTTCATGCGGGCCTTTCGAAGCTCTACGTTGGCATCCCAGCGCACCCTGGGCAAAACGGTGGTGCCAATCTCAATCAGGTTACTCACATGCCCCCCTCAGCCTGCCCTCCCCCACACAGGGGTAATGGCGATGTTACTCCAAACTAGCCTCACACCTCGACCTCGATCTTCAGCACTTTCAAGGCTTCCCGCACCGCCTCGGGCGCGGTGCCGCCGTAGCTTCGTCGTCGGTGGATGGCGGTCTCGAGGCGGGTCAGGGCCAGGGCCTCCTCATCAAACAAGGGGTGGAAGCCCCGGAGTTCAGCCAGGCTCAGGTCGCGCAGTTCCTTGCCGTCCTCGGCGCAGTGGCGCACGATACGCCCCACCACATGGTGGGCCTCGCGGAAGGGCACCCCACGTTCGGCCAGGTAGTCGGCCAGCTCGGTGGCCAGCGAGAAGCCCGACTCGGCGGCCTTGAACATCACCTCGGGGTTCCACTTAAGGCCAGGCAACATGGCCGTCAGGAGCTTGACCGAGGCCCGGTAGGTATCTACTGCATCAAAAAGAGGCTCTTTGTCCTCCTGCAGGTCTTTGTTATAGGTCAGGGGCAGGCCCTTGGTCAGGGTGGCCAGGGTGACGAAGCTGCCCAGCACCCGGCCCGCCTTGCCGCGAATCAGCTCGGCGTGGTCGGCATTCTTCTTCTGCGGCATGATGGAGCTTCCGGTAGAGAAGGCGTCGGGCAGGGTGGCAAAGCCAAACTCGAAGGTGGTGTAAAGGATAATCTCTTCGGCCAGGCGCGAGAGGGTAATCTGAGCGATGGCCAGGGCTGCCAGCACCTCGAGCACAAAGTCGCGCGAGCCCACCGCATCCATGGAGTTGCGCATGGGGCGGGCAAAGCCCAGCGCCTGCGCGGTGAGGTGGCGGTCTATGGGAAAGCCCGTGCCGGCCAGAGCCGCCGCGCCTAGGGGGGATTCGTTTAGGCGGTTCAAAGCATCCTGTATACGCCCGGCGTCGCGCGTAAGCATCTCGTAGTAGGCCAGGAACCAGTGTGACAAAAGCACCGGCATGGCCCGTTGCAGGTGGGTATAGCCGGGCAGGATGAGGGGGGGCTCGAGGTACTTTTCAGCCTCCTGCACCAGCACCTTTCGCAAGGCCTTCAGGTCGGCCAGCATGCCCTGCAGTTCCCCTCGAACCCACAGGCGCAGGTCGGTGGCCACCTGGTCGTTGCGGCTACGGGCGGTGTGCAGCTTACCCCCCACCGGGCCTACCAGTTCCGTGAGGCGCACCTCAACGTTCATGTGCACGTCTTCCAGTTCTTCACGCCACTGAAAAGTGCCGTCTAGAATTTCTTGCTGCACCGCCAAAAGACCCTGGCGTATCTGGGTCTCTTCCTCGCCAGAAAGGATGCCCTGCCGCGCCAGCATAGCCGCATGGGCCAGCGAGCCCTGGATATCCACCAGGGCCAGGCGCTTATCGAAGCTCCAGGAGGCGTTGAACTCCTGCGCAATCTGGCTGGGGGCCTCGCTGAAGCGGCCCCCCCAGGTTTTTTGTGTATCCTGGCTCAAGTATTCCTCCCTAAACGACAGCCGACGGTGGATGGCCTATTGCCGATAGCCACAGCCCGACGTACCAGACCCACAACGCAAGGCTCGAAAGACCTACCATTCTGCGCCGCAACCACCTTCATCTTCATCCCGCGACCTGAGACCTGAGACCTGCGATTTTGGGACGGGATGCTACAGCAACTCATGAGAGCACCTCGAGCCTCCGCACCATCACAAAGGGCGGCGGGGTATTGGGGTTGGGCGTGCTGTAGCGCAGGCCGGGGTCGTAGGTAAAACCGAACTGGGTGTACCACTTGAGCAGCTTGGGCTGGTCGTGCCGCACGGCCAGGCGCAGTTCCCTAGCCCGCACCTCGAAGGCCCGGCGGGCCAGCACCTCCATCAGCCGGTGGGCCACCCCCTGCTTGCGGTACTCGGGCAACACCCCCAGTTTCCTGACCTCCCAAACCCCGCGCTCTCTGGGGTCGGGGTGACGCACCAGGCGTACCGTACCCACCACTTCTGTGCCACTGAGGGCCACCCAGGCATAGCCGCGCGCCATATCGGCCTGCACCCGTTCCGCCGTTTCCTGGTGGCCCGAGGAGTCCGGGGCCACCCGGTCGGCCCAGGCCCGGCGCACCAGCTGGGCCACGGCCTCCGCGTCGGCGGGGTTGGCGAGGCGAATCTGCACCTGGGTTGATTCACCCTGCATGGCAAACCCCACCCAGGCCACAAAACCCTGGCAACAACGGCTGTCCCTCGACCCTCGACACCTGAGCCTCGACTAGTCCTTCGGCTGGGCCTTGGCCCGTACCCGCAGCCTGAGCGAGTTGAGCTTGATGAAGCCGTCGGCATCGGCCTGGTTATAGCCACCTTTTTCATCGAAGGAGACCAGGCTCTTATCGTAAAGCGAGAGCGGCGACTTGCGCCCAGCCAGGATGATATTGCCCTTATACAGCTTGAAGCGCACCGTGCCGGTGACGGTCTTGGCCACATGGTCCATGTAGGCTTGCAGGGCCTCGCGTTCGGGGGCAAACCAGAAGCCGTTGTACACCAGCTCGGCGTACTTGACCCCCAACTGGTCGCGCTGGTGCATCACCTCGCGGTCGAGGGTGAGGCTTTCCACGGCCCGCCGGGCGTGGTACATCAGGGTGCCGCCGGGGGTTTCGTAAACGCCCCGCGACTTCATACCCACGAAACGGTTTTCTACCAGATCCACCCGTCCGATGCCGTGCCGTCCGCCAATTTCGTTGAGCCTGGCCAACAGGCCGGCGGGGGAAAGCCGCTCACCGTTCACGGCCACCACATCGCCGCTTTCGACCTGAATTTCCACCAGCTCGGGCTGGTCGGGGGCGTCCCAGGGGTCCTGGGTCAGGCGAAACATTCCGGCGGGAGGTTCGGCCCAGGGGTCTTCCAGCACCCCGCCCTCGAAGGAGTTATGCAGCAGGTTGGAGTCCACGCTGTAGGGCTTCTCGAGGGTGGTAGGCACCGGAATCCCGTGTATGGCTGCATACTCCATCATCTGGGGACGGCTCACCAGGTTCCACTCACGCCAGGGGGCAATCACCTTGATGTCGGGCTTGAGCGCGTAGGCCGTAAGCTCGAAACGCACCTGGTCGTTGCCTTTGCCGGTCGCCCCGTGCGAGATGGCCTCGGCCCCCTCTTCCTGGGCAATGCGCACCAGGTGCTTGGCGATCAGGGGCCGGGCAATGGAGGTGCCCAGCAGGTAGTAGCCCTCGTAGAGCGCGCCGGAGCGCAGCATGGGGTAGACAAAATCGCGCACGAACTCTTCGCGCAAATCCAGGGCATAGGCCTTGCTGGCGCCGGTCTGGAGGGCCTTGACCCGAGCCTCCTCAACCTCCTCACCCTGGCCAATATCGGCGGTAAAGGTGATGACCTCGGCGTTGTAGTTTTCGATAAGCCATTTCAAGATGATGCTGGTGTCCAGACCGCCGGAGTATGCGAGTACGATTTTCATTCATTCACCTCTGGGTTGGGAACAAAGCCCACACAAAGCCATACAGTACCGCCAAATCCCCTGTGGTACAACCGGTGGCTTGTCGCAAACATACTGAATAAGGATACAAATCTAAGCATAAGCGGTCAAGGTTGTTTTTTTACTGCATCCGACCTTTTTTTTGAGCAAATTGCGCGCAAAAGCAGAGTGATTTGTTTAGAGGTTGGCACCTGCATAACCACAAAATGTAAGCGCATAAATGTTCAAGTGGTAGTTGTGGGTGATTAATCATGCTCAATGTTTTTAGTTAGCATCGCCCAGAGTAAAGCTGCCAAATTGTTCGGTGCCGCGATGCGGGATGCTACCAAGTCGTGGCCTGTAGCCTCTGCGATGAATTCCTTGTCATGGATGATGTGGCCTTTGGCAGGCTGTTCTCAGCAAATCGGCTTGCTGAAAGCGGAAATCTCTGAAAACTCGCTTCACACGCGTTTTTTCCAAGCGATGGCTAAGGGTCAGGGGTTGGGGCCAGGCCCAGGTGCATCACAAATTTCTCAGCCCCACCCCGGTGGGCATAGCGCTCGTAGAGTTCCCAGAGCTCGCGCTGCAGGGCTTTGGCATCGGCCCGGTCGAGCCTCAGACCCCCTGTCCAGAGATTGAGTACAGCGGGATACCCTGGCCCGAGAATTTGGGGAACGCCCTTGTAATCGTCCTGGCTTGAACCCCAGATCAACAATCCGTCTTCGTCAAGATAAACCACCATTTGCGATTTGTAGTTGCTCTCTCCCAGGGCCTTTTGCAGGCCGCGCTCGAGCCGCGACTTCCAGGACACGTGTTCGGTCAGGTTTTCCAGCAAGCTATGGGGTATCAAATCCAGCGGAATCTGGAAGGCAGTAGCCGTGGCCCGGTAGTGTTTTATGGCTCGGCCCTGCCGAGCCTCCACCTTTACTACTTGCAGCAACCCCGCTTGCAGCATCTGCAAGACGCGGTAGTGCATGGTCTGGAGGGGTAGCTTGAATTCCTCGGCAGCGACCTTGACGGTTGTGGGTTCGCGCATAAAGGGCTTGAGGAAGATCGCCACATCTGGATCGGCCAGAATACGGGCTGCCAATGGGTTGCAGAGCTCGAGAACTCCATTTCGCGGCGCCGCCTCTTGAGCAGGTACCGATTGGCTCTCCACTCCACCTGATTTTGCAGTAAGCATTTCAAATTCTCTGGTTTTCTCTAGCGTTCTGGACATCTTTTTACTCTACTCTAGAAATTATCTTTTTTGTGGAGTAGACCCCACCTAGACTCGAGAGAGGGCTGCAACAACAGCTCGGGCTTATTTGGGAGAACCATGCAGCCATACTTATCCGGATTACGGGGATTCACCCTGGTGGCTTTTGGACAGCTGGTCTCGCTGGTGGGCAGCGGCATGAGCCAGTTTGCCCTGACCATCTGGGCCTTTGAAAAAACCGGGCTGGCTACCTCGCTGGCCCTGATGGGCTTTTTTTACATGGTGCCCCTGATTCTTATCTCCCCCTTTGCCGGGGCCTGGGTGGATCGGGGCAACCGCAAGCTGATGATGGTGGTCTCCGACCTGGGTGCGGCCCTGGGGACGCTGGCGGTGTTTTTGCTGTACCTGAGCGGAAGCCTGGAAATCTGGCACCTGTACGCAGTGGGGGCGCTCAACGGCCTGACCAACGCCTTCCAGTGGCCTGCCTACTCGGCAGCCATCTCGACTATGGTGGACAAGAAAGACTATGCGCGGGCCAACGGCCTGCTCTCGCTGGCAGAGTCGGCCTCGGGCATCGGGGCCCCCATCCTGGCCGGCATCTTTCTGGGGTGGGTGGGACTGGGGGGCATCCTGCTCCTGGATCTGGTTACTTTTGCTGCTGCGTTCCTGACGCTAATCCTGGTACACATCCCCCAACCCAAGCAGAGCGCTGTCGGGCTGGAAAGCCGGGGCAGTCTGCTGAGCGAGGCCATCTATGGGTTTCGCTTCATCTTTGCCCGGCCCAGTCTGCTGGGTTTGCAGACGGTGTTCTTGCTGGGGAACCTGGTAGCCAATCTGGGTTCGGCCATCATGGCGGCCATGATTCTGGCCCGCACAGCCTCGAGCGAAACCGTGCTGGCCACCGTGCAAAGTGCAGCCGGCATTGGTGGGGTGTTGGGCGGGGTACTGCTTTCGACCTGGGGCGGCCCCCGACGCAAGGTACATGGGGTGCTTTTGGGCTGGGTGCTCTCGAGCTTTTTTGGAAGTGTGTTGTTGGGGCTGGGGCAAAGCGTGTGGGTCTGGGCCGCCTCTGCCTTCGTCTTTGCCCTGATTTTGCCCATTCTGAACGGCTCCAACCAGGCCATCTGGCAGGCCAAGGTACCCCCCGATGTACAAGGCAAGGTGTTCGCTGCCCGGCGCATGATTGCCTGGGTAGCCGGACCGCTGGCCCTGCTGGTAGCCGGCCCCCTGGCCGACCGGGTGCTCACCCCCGCCATGATGCCCGGTGGCTCACTGGTGGGTCTGTTTGGTGGGCTGGTGGGTACCGGGCCGGGGGCCGGCATGGCGTTGTTGCTGGTAATGAGCGGCCTGCTGGGGATGGCGGTGGGCCTGGGCGGCTACTTCTTCCGGGCGGTGCGCGAGGCCGAAGACTTGATCCCCGACCACGACCAGATCCCTGGAGGCCAGGGCAAGCCGTTGCCATCGTAATAAGTACGGCACCCCCGGCATCAACCCCCAAGTTCTGGGTACTTGCCTGGGTGAATCGAGATCACAGGTGGCGCTGAAACCACCCATTTTTTGCTCTTAGCTTTCGGCACAAATTCAGATATGCGCCTGCGAGCCTGCAACATCGCTATTGAACCTTCAGGATGGTTTGCAGGTTGTTGTAGCCGGTGCTGGCTTCCCAGGTGTTCTGGTTGGCCAGCCGGATGGCATACTCGGGTCGGCTCGAGAGTCCACTCACGGCGTCGGGCAGGTGCAGCAACAAATCGTAGTCCCCGGCGGGCAGGTTGGCGGGCAGGGGCGCATCCACGGTGATGGTGGTGGTCTGGCCGGCCGTCCAGCGGCGGGGATCGCTGTTCAGCGCTACCGTGTAGACGGTCTGGGTGCCCCGGGCCCGCAACACCAGCTGTACCGGGCGGGGGTTGAAGGGGGTAGCAAAGCCCTCGTTGGCTATCTCGAGGCTCATCTGCAAACGCTCACCGCGGCTCACCTGCTCGGGCACCACAGCCCGCACCAGGCGGAAGCGGTAACCCAAACGACGGGCAATCTCGTCGAAGCAGCCCTCGGTCCGCCAGCGGTCTATGGCGGGACGGTAGAAGGTCAGGTTAAGGTAACTCCAGTGGAAGCGACGCATCTCGGCCAGGGCCGTGGGGCAGTCGGTGCGGTGCTGCGAGGGGTTAACCTGGCAGGTTTCTCCACCCACCCCAGTAAACTCGGTCATGCGGTCCAGATAGCTTTGCATGGCGCTCTTCTGGCTGATGGGGTTGTAGGTGCCGGTGTCGTCGGGGCCGGACAGAAAGCAGTCGTTGTGGTGACCCACCCGGGCCTGGTTGCTCCCGTTGTAGGCGGTGTTGCGATCTACTGGCGTAGGATATAGGGCCAGTAGATCGCCAGGGTAGCGCAACTGAACCATGCGGTCTGTGGGCATCGCGGCCAGCAGTGCATTCAGAATGGTTTGCTTGTTGGTCAGCGAGGTCAGGCCATTGGTGGACGCATGCCACTCGCCCCAGGCCCCGATAAAGCCAGCCTGGAGCACCAGGATCACGTCCTTGTAGTCGCGCAATACTGGCTGGAATTGCTCGATGTGGCGCAGCACCCAGTCCAGGGGTGCATCGGCTTCAAAGCCAAAGTTGTAAGCAAAGCGCAGCACCACCTTGAGCCCCGCCCGCCGGGCCGCCTCGAGGCCTCGCGTCACTTGAGCAATATAGGTCTGCGGCACCAGTGAGGTGCGGTAGGCATCAAGCCGCACATACGAGTGCACCACCGTCACCTGGTGTTGGGGCTTGACCCAGCTCAGGTTGGTCTCCTCGGTGAGGGGGATGCTGACATAAAAGCCGCGCTCGGGATTGAGGAAGTTTTCGTTGCTGGACAGATAGGTAATGGTCTTGCCGGCAGGCGGGGTGGGGGTCGGCGAGGGAGGAGGCGGTGCTGGCGTAGGGGG
>NZ_QWKY01000077.1 GCF_003574035.1 Meiothermus hypogaeus
TTTCCCGGTAGAGGGCGTGCAGGTTGTCCGGGTGGTGCCGCAGCTTGAGCTCCAGCCGGGGGCGGCGTTGGTGTTTGGCCAGGTGCATGTCCTCATCTTAAGGGAAAAACCTAGGGGGAGTTCTTATGATACCAACTTTACCTGTAGGGTTAGCTTTGAGGGTCATCCCAAGCTCCCCCATCCGGCGACACCCCAGGTTCAGTCAACTGCGTTCCCGTAACTGCGTAACTGTTTGTAAATGGCGCGGTCGGGGTGTCGCCACCTTTTCCTGCCAGGGGAGAAAGCAAGGGGTTTACGTGGATTTGGTATTACTGGCCTAAAGATGTTGGCCAAACACCTCCTGATGCCAAACAAGGTCGGTCTTTTGGGCTGTAGACCATCAACAATGGACTATAGACCCCCAATTTACCTTCCCCGGCCCACCACCACCGCCCTGGCCCGCACCAGCACCCGTACCTTGTCGCCAGGGTAGAAGGGGCTTTCCGGGCTTTCCTGCACAATAAGCTCACGGCTGCCGAGCTGGATTCGGTAGGTTACGTCGTGGCCCTTGAACTCGCGGGCCAGCACCGTACCTTCGATCTGCTTGCCGTCTATGCCCAGGTGACCCAAAGGAGCAGCCAGGCTCAGCCCTTCGGGACGCAGGGAGAGCAGTACGGCACCCTGGGCTTCCTCCACAAGCATAATGCGCCCCAGGGGGGTTTCGGCCTCCTGGCCCCGGGCCTCACCGGGTATCAGGTTGGTACGCCCCAAAAACTGGGCCACAAAGGGGGTGCGGGGGTGGTGGTAGACCTCTTCGGGGGTGCCGGTTTGCTCGAGCTGCCCGCTCCGCATCACCGCCAGCCGGTCGGCAAAGGAGAGGGCCTCTTCCTGGTCGTGCGTGACCAGGATGGCCCCAATGCCGGCCTGCTTCAAAAGCGCACGCACCTCATCGCGGGTGGATTGGCGCAGGGCGGCGTCCAGGCTGCTAAAGGGTTCGTCCAGCAGAATCAACTTGGGGCCGGGGGCAATGGCCCGGGCTAGGGCCACCCGCTGCTGCTGCCCGCCCGAAAGCTCGCCGGGCTTGCGGTCCTTGAACACGGTCAGGCCCACCAGGCCCAGCACTTCCATCACGCGGGCTTCCCGTTCTTTGCCCCGCAGGTGACGCAGGCCGAAGGCCACGTTCTGAAAGACGCTCAGATGAGGAAACAGGGCGTAGTCCTGAAAGACAAAGCCGATGCCGCGCTCCTCTGGGGGTTTGGGGGTAATATCTTGCCCGTCCAGCCAGATTTGACCCTGGTCGGCTTGCTCGAAGCCGGCCACCAGGCGCAAGGTGGTGGTTTTACCACAGCCCGAAGGCCCCAGCAGGGCAAATACTTCGCCCTGCTCAACTGTAAAACTCACGTTCTGTACAACCGGAGGAAAGTCGGGATGAAAGCGTTTGCTCAGGCCCTCTACCCGAAGGATGGGGGGTTCGGGCTCGATGCGCGCGGTGGGAGGGGCGGTGGGTTGGGTTTTCATCGTCGTTCCTGGGAAAGCAACAGGCCTACCAAGCCGGCCGAGAAGAGCACGATCAGCAGGGCATATGGGGCGGCCTCGGCAAACATGGCTTCGGAGGTGTAACCCCAGATGCGGGTCGAGAGCGTAGAATAACCCACCGGAGCGAGCAGGAAGGTGAGGGGAAGTTCCTTTACCGCCGACAAAAACACCAGGGCCATGCTGGCCAGCACGCCGCGCCACAGCAGGGGGAAGGTGGCTTTGAAGAAGGCTTGCAGGGGTTTATAACCCAGGCTGCGTGCGGCCTCCTCGAGGCGGGGTGGGGCCTGGTAGAGTGCGCTGCGGATGGGGCCGATGGCCTCGGCCAAAAAGTGCAGAGCGAAGGCCAGAATCAAAAGCGCGAGGGTCTGGTAAAGAAAAGGTACCCCGCGCAGGCTGAAGAAAATCAGGGCCAGGGCAAAAGCCAGCGGAGGGGTGGCGTAGCCGATGTAGGCGGTGCGCTCGAGCAGCCTCGAGAGCGGGCTGGGGTAGCGCACCCCCAGGTAGGCCAGCGGCAGCGCCAGCAAGGCCGCTACCAGGGCTGCCGGGGCTGCAGCCTGCACCGAGTTGCGCAAGGCTTCCAGGATGCCCGCCAGGCCGTTTACATAGGTGCTGGGGTGCTGCAGCGTCCAGTAGACAATGGAGGTAAGCGGTACAAGCAGGGCACCCACGATGGGCACCGCCATCAGGGCCAGCGCAGGAAGCCACCAGCGCCCCAGCTTTACCGGGTTCTGACGCCTTGCGCTGCCCAGCCCCACCCGGCTTAAGGAGAGGTTTTTCAGTAATCGGGCCTCGAGCCAGAGCAGACTGCCCGTGAGCAGAATAAGCAGCAGGGAAAGCCAGGCCGCATACACCCGGTCAAATGAAGCCGAGTATTGCAGGTAAATGGCGTAACTGAAGGTCTCGAAGCGTACCAGGCTGACTACGCCAAAGTCGCCCAGCACGTGCAGGCCAATCAGCAGCCAGCCCGCATACAAAGCAGGCCGCAGCTGCGGCAATACCACCCGCCAGAAAACCTCAAAGTTTCGGTAGCCCAGGCTGCGCGCCGACTCCTCGAGGCCAGCATCCAGCCCCAGGAGGGCCGCCCGCAGGTTCAAAAACAAGTAGGGGTAGGTAAAAAGGCTCAAGACCCCCAGGGCTCCCAGGTAGCCTGTGGGCCGTGGCCAGGGAAAGCCCAGCAGGTCTTCTAGCCAGCCGTTTGCGCCGGTTGCACCAAAAAAACCAAAGACCCCCACGTAGCCGGGTACTGCCAGCGGCAGCACCAGGAGTACCGTCCAGAGGCGCTTGCCACGCAGGTTGGTACGGCTGGTAATCCAGGCCAGCGGCAGGGCCAGCGCCGTGGTGAGGGCAATGACCCCGACCAGCAAGGCCAAGGTGTTGCCCAGCAGTTGAAGATTGCGCTGCCGCAGAACAATCTCAACCAGTTGTGCGGGCTCGGCTTGGGCGGCCCGCAGTACCAGGTACAAAAGCGGTAACAGCACGGCCAGCCCTACCAACAAGGCCACAGCCAGCAGGGGTTTGGGAATGGGACGGCTCAGACTGGCAACCATAAAAACCATTTTTCGTGCTGGGAAACCCAGCGGAGTAGGGCGGCCCCGCCATTTTTGCAGCATTTGCCGGAAGCGCTACAGCACTCGAAAAAGGGCTCTATTAACCGGCTGGCTTTGCGGTCACTGCTGAACATGCTTGGGGGGGTGCCCTGCGGATTCCCCGGTAAACCTGCACCCGCGCCCTCAACGCTAGCAAGCAGGCGCCTATAAATCAAGTATCTTTGTCGGGATTTGAGGGTATGTGGGCCTGCCCGGGGCGGTTTGCCGCTTGATCCAAAGGATATGGGACAGCAAACCCAGGTTAGCTGCACAGCGGCTATGGCCTGACGGCCACCCCACTCGTCCACCAGATGATGTGAGCGCTCATCTCACCCCAAGGTTATTTC
Source organism: Meiothermus hypogaeus (assembly GCF_003574035.1). GTDB lineage: Bacteria > Deinococcota > Deinococci > Deinococcales > Thermaceae > Meiothermus > Meiothermus hypogaeus. The sequence goes on from NZ_QWKY01000077.1 coordinate 3,449, forward strand.
CTGAAACTGCCCTAATGCCGGATTCAAAAGGACAGTTTACAAAACCAAAAACACCATAGGCTGTCTTTTTGAATCCTAGAGCACACCCCTCCCTTGAGTACCGGCGCTAGCCGGGGGCCGATGGCCCTTCACTGTCGGTCGGCGAAAAAAGCGTCTTGCTTCCAAGGGGCGGTATCGCCCTCCGCTACGCGGATAACTTCCAAGGGGCGGTATCGCCCTCCGCTACGCGGATAACTTCGGTCGGGTTAGTTCGTCACCCTTTGGTGACGAACTAACCGAATCTGGTATAACCACCGATCCTCGAGCCTGGAAGGGAATTTGTGTGGTCAGATTCGCCCGATTCAGTGCGGCTAGGCGACGATTATCCCGGTTGTGGATGGTGCGATTGCGACCAGCCTTAAAAACCAAACGCCGGACAGCATACTGCCCGGGGTTTGGTGTGGGCTGCCCTGAAGTTTCTAGCAAGGCTTTTCTGCGTTTTTGCGGGCGTAGTAGTACCAGTTAAGCCCGATGTTGATGGCGTAGAACACGGCTGCACCGTAGAAGAATCCGGTGGCCGAGCCAGTGCTGGCAATCACTGCGCCAATCAGCGAGGAAAACACAAACGGGCCATAGGCGGCAATGGCCGCCGTCCAGCCAATCACGCCGCCGGCCTTACGCGGCTCGAAAATCATGGGCATCTGCTTGAAGGTGCTGGCGTTGCCAATGCCGGAAAATAGAAAGACCAGGAGCATAAACAGCACAAACCAGGGAAACTGCTCCAAAGAGGTCGGGCGCAAGAAAAAGGTTACCCCCAGAGCGGAGAAGAGCAGCCCAATGCCGCTCACCTGCGTCCAGATGGCCCCGCCATAGCGATCGGCCAGCGGGCCCATCAGCACCCGAATCAGGGAGCCCACCAGCGGCCCCAGGAAGGCGAAGGACAGGGGATCGGGGGCCCCTTCAAACTTGCCGTACAGGGTGCGAATCAGGAGCGGGAAGGTGGCCGAAAACCCCGAGAAAGAACCAAAGGTCATGATGTAAAGGCTGGTCATGATCCAGGTGTGTTTGTCGCCGAAGATGTCGAACTGTTCGCGGAAGTTGGCCCGCACTGGCACGCTTTTGAGCCAGAACCAGGCCAGCACTGCTCCCAGGAGCACCAGCGGCACGTAAACCAGGGTGGCGTTTTGTAGCCAGATGGGCTTACTGACCTCGCCTCGAGTGAAGGTCTGGGGGTCGCCCAGCAAGGAGCCCAGCAGGGCAAAGCCGATGACCCAGGGGGTTACGAACTGCACCACCGAGACCCCAAAGTTGCCCACCCCGGCCTGGATGCCCAGGGCAGTGCCTTGCAGCTTTTTGGGGAAGAAATAGCTGGTGCTGGGCATAAAGCCCGAGAAGTTGCCCCCGCCAATGCCGGCCAGAAAAGCCAGCACCATCAGCAACCAGAACGGTGTGGCGGTGTTTTGTACCGCCCAGGCCCAGCCAAGCAGCGGCGCCAGCAGCAACAGGGTAGAAAAGGTAACCAGATGCCGCGTACCCAGCATTGGAGGTAAAAACGTCCAGATGATGCGCAGGGTGCCCCCGGCCAGGCCCGGCATGGCCGCGAGCCAGAAGAGCTGCGCGGTGCTAAGCTGAAACCCCACATTGGGCAGGCGCACCACCAGCGCACTCACCACAAACCAGGTGATGAAGGCCAGGGTCAGGTTGAAGGTGGTGATCCAGAGGGTGCGCCAAGCTAAAGCTTTTCCTTGGGTTTCCCAGAACTGGGGGTCTTCGGGCTCCCAGCGGGTGAGCCAGGTGTTGGGGAGAGGTTTGGAAGGGTTCATAGGCTCCTTTCGAGGCCCATCGAATCCATCGCATACTCGAGGGGATGGGCCTGCAAAGCCGCCAGGTGGTGGTCTTCCACCCGGTACAACAGCGGCACGACCGGCAGGCCCAGCCGCTCTTCTAGCCTGCGGGCCTGTCGCCTGGTAAATAGCTTCACTTCGCCAATGGCCAGGGCAGCAATTTGGGCACGGTAGTGTTGGATGCGTTCTTCCTCGGCTGGAAGATGGTTCAGTACATAGGGGTCGGGGTACTGCATGGCGCAGTCGGTATGTCCGATTAGGGCGATGGCCTGAATCCCCATGCGGGCTACCGAAAAGGCCAGGTAGGGCTCCACCGGCTCGGGGTTGGCTCCACCGGTACGCAGCACGAAGGCGAAGTTTTCGGGCATCTGAAGGTGTATGCGAAAATCCATGCAGGTTAGCACGGCCAATACCGGCTTAGCGAAGGGCGCGAAGGGTATGCCCTGGTTGTGGCTTTGCAGCAGGATTTGGATAGGTTCCGGTAGCATTATCTACCTCAATGCCCCTCGGGATGGTGCTCAATTTTGCCCTTGAGGTGCGGCGCAGCTTTGTTGAGCATGGCGATTACCGTGAGGTGCATCCAGATGGCGCTGATGGCGGTCAGGATGAAGAGCACCACAAAGGTCATCTGAGGTAGCCCTGTCCAGGCCTGGGCGTAGGCGAAGAGGGGAGGTAAGAAGAAGCCGCCCAGAGCACCCAGCATTCCCACCAGCCCACCCACCGCTCCCACATCCTTGGGGAAGTACTCGGGGATATGCTTATACACGGCGGCCTTGCCAATGCCCATGGCCACGCCCACCAGGAAGACCAGCAGGGTGAAGGGCCAGACCGTCATGGTGTAGTGCATTACCTCGCGCATGCCGTCGGGCTCAATGCGGCTCGGCAGATACAGCACAATGTGCCCGTCCGGCATGGACAGGAGCCAGGTGGCCAGGAGCATGGTGCCAAAGGTCCAGTACATCACCCGCCGGGCCCCATAGCGGTCAGAGAAGTAGCCCCCCACCGGGCGCAGCAGGCTGGCCGGGAAAATGAACAGGGCCGTGAGCAGGGCCGCCTGGTAGAGGGGCAGGCCAAACACGTCCACGTAGTACTTGGGCAGCCAGGCCGAAAGGGCCACATAGGCTCCGAAGACCACCACGTAGTACAGGCTGAAGCGCCAGACCCGGACGTTCCCAAGGGGGCGCAGCATCTCCAGGAAGGGACGGCCCTGCCCCGGTTTGCGGTCTGTACGGGGGGTGAAGAGCCACATGGCCACGGCCATCAAGACCAGTAGGACCGCGTACAGGAAGGGCACAAAGCGCCAGCCGCCGGGTACCAGGCCGCCCAGGTAACCCGCTGCCGGTACCGAGGCGATGATGGCTGGGCCGATGAACTTGGTCACGCTGGCCCCCACGTTGCCGGCGCCGAAGACCCCCAGGGCAAAGCCTTGCTGCTCTCTGGGGAACCAGGCGGCGTTCCAGGCGATGCCCACGCTGAAGGCGTTGCCTGCAAAACCCACCAGAAAAGCATAGAGGAGAAGCGCCTGGTAGCTGCTGGCCTGGGAAACCAGGTAGGCCGGGATGGCGGTGAAGAGGAGCATGACCGTGAAGACCACCCGACCTCCGTAGCGGTCGGTCAAGATGCCCGCCAGAAGCCGCCAGAGAGAGCCGTTCAGGATAGCTACCGCCGAAAGCCAGCTTAGCTGCACGTCGGTCAGGCCGAACTCCTTACGAATGGGAATGCCCAGCACCCCAAACATCAGCCAGACCGCGAACATCAGGGTAAAACCGATGGTGGAAAGGGTAAGCACCTCCAGACGCGCTTTGCGCTCGGTGGTGTTGGGCGTAGCGCTAGTCTGAACCATAAGCACCTCCTTTGTCTTGCAAGGCAGCCTGGGGCTTGGCTGAAGTGGTGGGGTACGGTTGGGCAACGGGTGGAACCGGTTGCAAACGGCGGGGCTTGCGTACCCAGATCACCAGTTGCCAGGGCCGCCACAAGTAGCCCAGCGGCACGGTGATGATGTGGATGAGCCGGGTGAAGGGAAAAACGGCCAGTAGCACCCAGAAATTGAAGACGTGCAGTTGAATCCAGAAGGGGAGATCGGCCACCAGCTCGGGCCGGGGGCGCAGGGTAAGGATGGACCACAGGTAGGGCGTGAAGACCGAGGGGAACCAGTAGGAGCCGTAGCGGTACATTACCGCAGTAAGGATGCCCGTGAGAATCGAGACCAGAAGGAGCAGCAGTACGATTACATCGGTGGGCCGGGTTACGGCCAGGACGCGCCGGTTGGAAAGGCGGCGGTAGAGCAAAACCAGCAGCCCACCCAACGTCCAGAGGGCCAGGGCCAGACCGCTAATCTCGAGCAGGTACAGCCGGATGGGTACGGCGTTCCACAGCAGAAGACCCTGCGGAACCAGGAGCGCCAACAAATGCCCCAGCAGGATTATCAGTACCCCCCAGTGAAAGGGCACCGAGCCGAAGAAGAGCAGCCTGCGCTCTAAAAGCTGACTGGACAGGCTAGAAACGCTAAAAGGCTTGCCCCGCATGCGCTGGAAGCTAACGATAACTAAAAGCGCCAGCGCCACATAAGGGAACACCTGAAACAAGAGGATATTCCAGTTCATTTGTTACCTCCCTTCCAGAACGGGAGATTGCGCATAAGCGAACCCATCACGGTGGGGAGCTGGGTGGATTGTTCGGGCATCACCGCCGGCCTGGTGTAGGGTTTGACCGCCTCGAGCGTTGCTTCCAGGAGCAGCAGGTACGGGTTTTGGGGCTCCAAGGTCTTGAGGGTGTGGAGGATCTGGTGCAGGGCTGGCCCCAGGAGTTGCAGAAGCTCGGACAGGGGGGCTTCGGCTACGGCCAGGTAGCGCAGCACCGGGATCAGGTGGTCGGGGATTTCCCCTGCCATGTCGATGCCCAGCTTTGCATAGGCTGCGTTCAGGTCGGCCATCAGGCGGCCCCGCCGGTAGTCCTCGCCGTAGACGGCATAGCCGATGTAGGGTGCGGTGAGCGGGGTGAGCTCGAGGGTGCGGGTATACAGCTCCTCCCGCTCGGCCAGCCTGAGCTCGGAGATGGCTTGCAGGAAGCGCTCGAGCAGGTCTTTAGCCCTGGATTCGGGCAGGTCTCGCACCTGCTCCCACAAAGCCTTGGTAGAACCCGGCTTGGGATACTGGTAAGCAAGGGCTAGGGTTTCAAACAGGGCTTTCATGCTAGTCACCTCGCACGGGTAGCTCGAGGAAGCCCACCCCGGTCTCGCCCTTGTGGGCCAGGGGGTCGTTCCAGACTTCTACCGCCATCTCGCGGTGGTAAGGTGGCACCACAAAGCGCTCCTGCAGGGTGGGCTTGGCGGTGAGCTGATAGATGGCCTCGATCTCCTCAGGGGTAGTACCGGCAGCTTCCACGAGTTGCAGGGTGGCCTGGTCTATGGTTCCTTCCACGCTCTGGCGGCGTTTGTAGATGCGTACCGCCAGTAGCTTACGCAGGATGGGCTTGACGACTTCCACATTGCCCGCCGCGAACAGGTTGGCCAGGTACTCCAGGGGGAGACGGGCTTTTTGCAGGTGGTTGAACAGTTCGAAGTCTATCTGCTCGGGGGGCAACTCGAGCTTGACCAGACCCTCTTCGATGGTGCTCACGATGGGTGAGAGCGGGGGAATGTAGAAGAGCATGGCCATGGTGCGGTACTCGGGGTGCAGCGGCAGGGCCAGCTTCCACACCTTGACGAACTTGTACACCGGTGAGGCCTGGGCAGCCTTGATCCAGTCCTCGCCCAGCCCGTTGGCTCGGGCGGCTGCCATGACCGCCGGGTCGAAGGGGTCAAGGATGGCGTCCAGCTGGGCCTGTACCAGTTCCTGGGTCTCGGCCTTGGCTGCGGTAGCGATCCGGTCGGCGTCGTAGAGGATCACCCCCAGGTAGCGGATGCGGCCCACGCAGGAGTGGAAGCAGGCCGGAGCCTGGCCGGTCTCGAGGCGGGGGAAGCACAGGATGCACTTTTCGCTCTTGCCGGTGGCCCAGTTGTAATAGACCTTTTTGTAGGGGCAGGCCGCCACGCACATGCGCCAGCCCTTGCACTTGTTCTCGTTGACCAGCACCACCCCATCCTCGGCGCGTTTATAAATGGCGCCGCTGGGGCAGGCCGCCACGCAGGCCGGGTTCAGGCAGTGGTTGCAGATGCGCGGCATGTAATTGAAGGCCACCCGTTCGATCTCGGCCATCTGGGCCTGAATTTCTGGGGCTACGCCGGCCCAGTTGGGGTCGTTCTGGGCGTACAGGTTGCTGCCACCCAGGTCGTCGTCCCAGTTGGGGCCTGCTTCCAGGTTCATGGGTTCGCCGGTAATCATCGAGATCGGGCGGGCCACCGGCTGGTCGTCGCCTTCGGGCGCGTTGAAGAGATTCTGGTAGTCGAAGGTGAAGGGCTCGTAGTAGTCGTCGAGTTCGGGCAGGGCCGGGTTATAAAACAGGTTGGTCAGGCCCCGGGCGCGGGAATGGAGCCGGAGTTCCAACTGGCCGTTTTTCTTTTCCCAACCGCCCTTGAACCGCTCCTGGTCTTCCCAGCCGGTGGGGTAGCCCGTACCGGGCCGGGTCTCGACGTTGTTCCACCACATGTACTCGGTGCCCTTGCGGTCGGTCCACAGGTTCTTGCAGGCCACCGAGCAGGTATGACACCCGATGCATTTATCGAGGTGGAAGGTCATGGAAACGTGTGCGCGTACATTCATGGGTTCCTCCGTGGGCTCACCACTGGGGCGCCTCGATGCGCCGGACATAGACGAAGGTGTCGCGGTTGACCCCCACCGGCCCCCAGTAGTTGAAGGCATAGGTGAACTGGGCGTAGCCACCGCTCATCAGCACGGGTTTCAGGCGGGCGCGGGTGATGGAGTTGTTCATACCGGCCCGCTTGCCCCGCAGGGGCGATCTGGGTACGCTCAGGGTGCGCTCGGTAGCGTGGTAAACAAAGACCGTGCCCCTGGGAATGCGTGCCGAGACGATGCAGCGCTGCACGAAGACCCCGTTGTCGTTAAAGAGTTCGACCCAGTCGTTGTCGCGGATGCCCAGCTCCCTGGCATCCTTGTCGTTCAGCCAGATGGGATAGCCCCCCCGCGAGAGGGTCATCATGCGGTGGTTGTCGGAGTAGGTGGAGTGGATGCTCCACTTGCCGTGCGGGGTGATGTAGTTGAGCAGCTTGCCCTGGGCCTGGGCTTTGGAGATTTCGGTTTCCAGCAGCATGGAGTGGTCGGGGCGCGGCTTGTAGGTGGGCAGGTGCTCGCCCCAGGCCAGGTAGTTCGGGTGGTCGAGGTAGAAGTGTTGCCGCCCGGACAGGGTGCGCCAGGGGATGAGCCGCTCGACGTTCAGGGTGAAGGGGCTATAGGGCCGCCCCTGGTTGATGATGGCGCTCCAGGTGGGGGTGGTGAGCTGGCGGCGCGGCTGGGCCACCAGGTCGGAAAAGCTGATGCGGGTGTCGCGCACCGGCTCGGCCAGGTCGGTGAGCTTTACGCCGGTTTTCTTTTCTTCGTCTTTGAAAGCACGGTAGGACAGTTCGCCGTTGGAGACCGGGTCGAGGTAGAGAATGGCCTCGGCGACCTGCCTGGCATCCTCGAGGCTCGGGTACACGCTGCCGTTTAGCCTTCGGCCCTGACTTTTACGCAGGTCGTCGTAAAAGTCGCCCGCCGGAATGGTCAGGCCGTGCATCCCGACCCCGTTCTTTTCGATGGCGTCGCCCAGCGAGATCATCTTCTCGTACACCAGCGGGTACTGCCGCTCAACGATGCGGAACTTGGGCATGGTCTTGCCGGGGATGGCCTCCACCTCGCCTTTCTTCCAGTCGCGGTCATCGGGCTGGGCCAGCTCGTCGGGGGTATCGTGCTGGAGCGGAATCATCACGATGTCCTTGACGGGTCTGGAGAGGTGCGTTTTGGCCAGCTCGGAGAACTTCTGGGCCACGGCCTTGTAGATCTCCCAGTCGCTTTTGGATTCCCATAAGGGCGGAACCGCCGCCTGCATGGGGTTGATGTAGGTGTGCATGTCGGTGGTGTTGAGGTCTTCTTTTTCGTACCAGGAGGCCGTGGGCAGCACGATGTCGGAATAAAGCGCGCTGGTGTCCATGCGGAAGTTCAAATCCACCACCAGATCCAGCTTGCCCTGCGGGGCCTCCTTGCGATAGCGAACCTCGGAGACGTGCCCGTTGGCCTGTTCTTCGGCGACCGAGTTGGTGTGGGTGCCCAGGTAGTGCTTGAGGAAGAACTCGTGCCCCTTGGCCGAGGTGCCGATGGCGTTGCCGCGCCAGATGAACCAGACCCTGGGCCAGTTGACGGGGGCGTCGGGGTCGTCTATGGCGAACTCGAGCTTGCCCTCCTTGAGCTGCTTGACCACATACGCGACGATTTCTTGGTCGGTCTGGGCGCCGGCTTTCTGGGCTTCTTCGACGACCTCCAGGCTCGACTTGTTGAACTGCGGAAAAAAGGGCAGCCAACCCTTGCGCACGGCGCGGGCCTGGTGGTCTATGGTGTGGTCGGTCTTGGGGCCTACGGTCCTGTCGTAGTCCTTGTAGCCCCGTTCGTAGCGCCACTGATCGGAGTGGACGTAGTGAAAGCTGGGGGTGTTTTGCTGGCGGGATGGGTAGCCCCAGTCGCCTGCAAAGGCAATGGGCCCCCAACTGGCCTGGTTGGCCAGCTTCTCCTGGCCCACATAGTGGGCCAGCCCGCCGCCGTTGACCCCCACCGCGCCGGTGAGCATCAGGGCCACAATGCCCGCACGGTAGAGCAGGTTGTTGTGGTACCAGTGGTTGGCCCCGGCCCCAATGATGATCAGGTTTTTGCCCTGGGTCTTCTCGCCGTTTTCCGCCCACTCGCGCGCATAGCGAACCAGGGTGTCGCGGTGGATGCCGGTGTACCGCTCCTGCCAGGCCGGGGTGTAGGGCCCTACCTCGTCGTAGGACTGGGGATACTCACCCCCCAGGCCCCGATCCACCCCGAACTGTGCCATCAGCAGGTCGAAGACGGTGGTGACTGCAACCTGTTGCCTGTCTTTGGTGATCAGCTTTTTGATGGGTACGCCCCGCTTTTGTTTTTGGTCGGTTCCGAAGTCGTCGAATTCCAGCTGCACAACTTCGTCCGCCACATCCCTAAAGCTGAGCAGGGGGTCTATTTCCTGGCCGGTTTTGGCATCCTTGAGCTCTAAGTTCCACTTGCCCTTCTCGCTCTGCCAGCGGAAGCCAATGCTGCCACCGGGCATCCTGGGCGAGCCCGATTTTTCGTCCCAGACCAACAGCTTCCACTCGCCGTTCTCCTGGTCGGCATACTCCGAAAGTTGGCCCGCACGCAGGTAGCGCCCTGGCCGGCCCTCCTTCACCTCAACCAGCAGGGGGCTGTCGGTGTAGCGCTTGAGGTAATTCACAAAATAGGGAACCTGTTTCAGAAGGTAGAACTCCTTCAGGATGACGTGGTTCACCGCCATCCAGAAGGCCCCGTCCTGGCCGGGATTAATCGGCAGCCACCAGTCGGCGTACTTGGCTACCTGGTTAAAGTCCGGGGCAAAGACCGTAAACTTGGCCCCGGCGTAGCGCCCCTCGGCCACGTAGTGCACGTCGGGGGTGCGGGTCATGTTGAGGTTGGAGCCCACCACCGCAATAAAGCGGGCGTTGTACCAGTCGGCGGCCTCGTGCACGTCGGTCTGCTCACCCCAGATTTCGGGAGAAGCGTTGGGCAGGTCGCAGTACCAGTCGTAAAAGCTCATCGGCACCCCGCCCAGGAGCGAGAGGAACCTCGAGCCCGCCGCATACGAAATTTGCGACATGGCGGGAATGGGACTGAAGCCGATAATGCGATCGGGGCCGTGCTGCTTTATGGTGTGTACCAGCGAAGCCGCAATAATTTCCAGCGCTTCGTCCCAGCTAAAGCGCCGAAAACCGCCCTTACCCCGTGCCCGCTGCCAGCGCCTGCGCTTCTCGGGGTCACTCACCAGGCTTTTCCAGGCCTCCACCGGGTCGGGGTGCTTTTCCCGGGCTTCGCGCCACAGGTCTACCAGGGCCCCGCGCGCGTAGGGGTACTTGACCCGGATGGGGCTATAGAGATACCACGAATAGCTCACCCCGCGCTGGCAGCCCCTGGGGGTGATGTCGGGCAGGTTGGGGTCAATGGCGGGGTAGTCGGTGGCCTGAAGCTCCCAGGTCACGACACCGTCCTTAACGAATACCTCCCAGCTACAACTGCCGGTGCAGTTGACCCCATGGGTGGTGCGTACGCGCTTATCGTGGGCGAAGCGGTTTCGATAAAACTCTTCCCACTTGCGTTCGGTGGGGGCTTCTAGTTCCTTGATCCAGTCGCTCATGCGCTCCTCCTGCTGCTTGTGCGAATGCGTTCGGCCAGGCCCAGGCGGCGGTTGTTCCAGTAGAGGTACATCGCGCCAAACAGAACCAAAAGCCCAACCAGCCCGGCAAAAAGCATTCGGGCGGCGTCCATGCTGGCTGTGTTGCCCGGCTTGCCCGCGGTTTGAGCAAAAAAGGCGGTGAGGGCCGCAATTTCCTCTGGCGTCAGCGGATGGCCCTTGTAGCTCTCGCGCATAACCGGGAAGGCAATACTGGTCAGTACGCCCTGAATTCCTGCGGCGCCCAGGCGGGTGTGCAGGTCGGTGAGGTCGCGCCCCAGGCTGCCCCCGCCCATGGGGCCAAAGTTACCTGCCGTGTGGCAAGCCATGCAGGGCGCACCGCCGTTCTGGAAACGGGCCTGGCCCAAAAAGAGCGCCTTGCCCCTGGCTGCGAGGGCGGGGTCGGTGGGGATGGGGGTGGGCT
>NZ_QWKY01000078.1:0-2500 GCF_003574035.1 Meiothermus hypogaeus
GGCCTACCTGGAGGGGCTGAGCCGGAAGGTGGCGCGGGAGGGGGTGCGTGGGGTGGCGTTTTTGGACAACGCACCCTTTCACCGATCCCGTGGGTTTCAGGAGGCGGCGGAGGGGTGGAGGGATCGTGGCCTTGCGGTGGCTTACCTGCCCCGGTACAGTCCCCATCTGAACCCGGTGGAGGGGGTGTGGCGGCGAGCGAAGGGGTTTCTGATGCCCCGGCGGCACTACGCGAGCGTGGGAGAGCTGAGGGGGGCGGTGACCGAGGCGATGGACAAGCTGCGGAGGCGGTTGGAAGAAGAGGTGTTGCAAAGTCTATGCGTGGGCACTTAGCTCCTAGTTGGGACGGGGGCAGGGCTCGAGGCTCCCCACCCCAATGGCGGCCGTGCGCGAAGCAAAGCTGTCGTAGCAGGACACCTTGGTGGCCAGGTTGATGGTGATGCCCTGGCTGGCCGCCGAGGACTGAATCAGGATTTGCCCCTCGCCCTCGAGGCCCTCATCAATACCGCTATTGATGATGAACCCCGTCCCCGAGCAAACAAAGTTGCTCCCGCTTTCGTTGCCATTGGGGCAGCCGTTGTAGTAGCGGGTGAAGTTGGCCAGCACCACCCCCACCTGGTTTTCCAGAATTTGCGTGGCGGTATCTTTGACCTGGCTCACCACCCCTGCCCGGGCGGTAGCGCGGTAGTTGGTGACCTGGGAGAACACCAGCACCCCAAAAGCCACAGCCATCACAGCCAGGGCAATCAGCAACTCGACCAACGTAATTCCTCGGTTCTGCATGATGGCTCCTATGGACAGGCTGCTCTGATCTAGGCGCGGCCCTGCTGGTTGATGTTGACGAAACGGCTGTACGAGCCGATGGCAAGCTGCACGCTGCGGCTGGTGGCCAGCTGATAGACCCCCCGGGCATCGAAGACCACCTCGGCGCTGGTAGAGGCCGCCGCATCGGCGGCAGTGCACTGCTGCAGGCTGCCCACAATCCGGCCCCACTCGCCTGCCCCAAACTGGGTGCGGCTAATCACCGGGTCGTTGTTATCCAGGCCGTTTTGGTCGTTGTCGGCCACAATTTCGTAGCGGTTGGCTCCACTACCAAAGCTAAAGCGAATCCCCACCGGCACATTGCGCCGCAGGGCCTCGAGGCGGGCCCGGGTCACATCGGCACTAAGGATCTGGGCCGCCTGGTTGACCCGCGTCCGATCGGAGTTAAACCACCCGCCCCCCAGAGCAACCAGGATGCCCAGAACGGCAGTTACCACAATCAGTTCGATTACGCTCAGGCCGCTGGCTCGCTTCACAAAACCCCCTGTCCGGACACAGCAGGTATGGATTGGCTATGGCTGGAATCCCCAAAAGATGTCATGTCTACCTACCCCCGCCTAACTCCCTTAGCGCACTCTAGAAGCAGTCAGGGGCGCTCCTGGTGACCTCTGACCTGAAAATTCACTTTCAGGGTAACGTCAAGTAACGACCAGGTTAATGACGATTCCACCTGAAATAACACAGCACTCCTGGAAGTTTGCTCTCGCGAAATTAACAAACCGGCCCCCCATTTGGGGGATTGGGGGAGGGGTGCCGGGTTCATGCCCTGCAAGCGCCACCGGGTTTGACAAAACCACCCACCCCCCCGCTAGGCTAGGCTCCATGACCTACGGCGACTGGGCTCTGCTGCAAGACCGGCGGGGCCGCTCCTACCTGTTTCGCTTGCAAGAAGGGGGTAGCTTCAACTACCACCGGGGCTCTCTAAGCCACCAGGCCATCGTGCAAGCGGGCCCCGGCGCCCGGATCGCCACCCCCCAGGGTGAGCCGTTCACCATCCACCGCCCCACCCTGGAAGACTACGTGCTGCACATGCCCCGCGAGGCCACCCCCACCTACCCCAAGGACGCCGCCACCATCTGCTTTTTGCTCGACCTGACCCCCGGTATGCAGGTGCTGGAAGCAGGTTCGGGCTCTGGCGGCCTCACCCTCTACCTGGCAAGGGCTGTGGGCCCCACCGGCCAGGTGTGGAGCTACGAAACCCGCCCCAAACACCAGGCTCGAGCCCGCCGCAACCTGAGCGACTTCGAAGACTGGGGCAACGTGACCTGGCTCGAGGCCGACCTCTCCCAGGCCGAACTACCCCCCAACGCCTTCGACGGCGTGGCGCTGGATCTGATGGAACCCTGGACGGTGCTGGCGGCTGTGACCCCGGCCCTCAAGCCCGACCGCTTCCTGGCCTGCTACCTGCCCAACCTCACCCAGGTGGTGGCGCTGCTGGAGTACCTTCGGGCCCACCCACTGCCCTACCTGCACGAGCGCACCCTGGAAGTGCTGCACCGCGAATGGGACGTGCGCCCCCCCATCGCCCACCCCAAGTTTCAGCAGGTGGGGCATACGGCGTTTTTGGTACAGCTAAGGCGGGTTGGAGGGGTCTAACGCTCCGGTTCAGCGGCGGGCCGCGCAGCGGACCGTCCACTGCAACCGGTTGTTAGCCCGTAGCCTGCTGTGGCAGTGCTTCCT
>NZ_QWKY01000078.1:5000-13809 GCF_003574035.1 Meiothermus hypogaeus
TTCGGCAAGAATCTGATCAATGGGTCTAGGCATAGTCGCCTTCGTCTATGGATACCTCATCGAACAGGTCGCGCGTCAGCTCCATCGGGCGGACGATCTTTTCGATGAAGGCAATTTCTCCGTCCTCCAGCCGATATTTCACGTAGAGGTCGTCATCCGTCCACTGCCTGTCCCACTCCTGGGTCGGCACGAAGGTATAGACCTTGCGGGTTGTGTCCTGCGAAGGTTTGTGCAACAGCACCAGCAGCCGGGTCAGACGGCAGGCGAGATATGACAGGGCGCTTTCGGCCTCGTCTCGGGTTTCGAACGGGCCGATGCAAAGATAGGTTTCGGAGCAAATGCTGCCCGGCTCGCCGATGAAGGGGGTGCTGAGGATTCTGTGCGGATAAGTGTCGCGGTTGCCCGTGCCCGGCGCGGCTCGGCCAATGAAGATCTTCCACTTGTCGATGAGCTCGACGCCCGTCTCGACGTCATTGCGCGCGACATAGCCCGTGCCGCCATTCTGGTAGATCAGCACATCGCCAGAACGTTTGGTCTTTCGCCCCTTGAAAGTCGTTTCAAAGCCAAAAGGTTTCCGGGAACTCACCAGTCTGTCGAAGCGTCTCTCCTCCGGCAGCGCCAGCGTATCGGCCTGGCCGGTTTCGATGGCGATGACTTTTTTGAGGATCGACAGCCCTTCGTTGAAGCGGATGAATACATCCACACCCGGCTCCAACAGCGGCCGCACGGCCGTGGAGACCGGCCAATCCTTGAAATGCGTGCTGACGCGGCACGGGCCGGGGTGATCCCGATCCCAGAGAAAAAAGCACACGCCCCCCTTGAGCCCCACGCCGGGAAACACATCCGCCGCGCTGAGATAGTCGTCGAGGGAACGGATGCGATCGTCGTGAAGCATGGACTCCCGAAACTCGTCGAGGCCTTTTCCCCCGGCAAACCAGCGGGACGGGATCACGAAGGACAGATAGCGTGGTTCGAGCTTCTTCGCCTGCTCGACGAACAGGTGATAGATCGGCGCCGCGCTTTTGCCATAGCCGCCGTCTTCAAGCTGATACGGCGGATTGCCAATAATCACATCGAATTGCATGTCGCCTCCAAAGATTTCCTTCATGCGGGCCCGGATGTCGTCGGTGTGGATGAACGCATAGGCGTAGTTTTCCAACTCTTCGCCACGCTCCAGAATCGCCCTGGGCGCATCGCAATACACGCACTTGGTCTCGCCCCATGTGTGCTCCACCCGCTCGAACCAGATATTGCCATCCTCGCTGGTAAAGGCCTTGCAGATGGAGTGCGGCCCGTTGGCGTGTTTGCTGCAATACACGCTGCGACGCGCCAGCATCGCGGTGAGCCGGGTGATGCCGATGCCAAACACCTGCTTGGTGAGGATGTGATTCACCCGTTCCTGCAGGTCGGGAATCTGATCCTTCAACCCCTCCACCAGCCGGCGGGTGATCTCGCGCAGGAACACGCCCGACTTGGCGCAGGGGTCGAGAAAGCGCACGTTCGCATCGGCCCACAGGTTCGCCCCACCATGGCCAGCCGCCCATGCCTCAGCCAAGGTATCCAGCATGCGGTTGGCAAGCTCCGGCGGGGTGAACACCTCATCGTTGGAAAGATTGGCGATGCAGGTGAGCACATCCGGATTGCGCCCGCGAAGACGGAAGGGGGCTTGCCTCATCACGGGTGCGCTCCCAGCACAAAACGCGCCTGCTCGATGCGCAGCATCTGGTAGGGCGTCATGAAACGCACGCCCAGTCCCACGCAGGCGTCAGGAATCTTGATCCGGTTCGACGAGTTGGATGGATGTTCATGGGTCACCATCACATGATTGCCGGCCAGCGCATGGGCGATAAGATAGAAATCTGCGGCCTGAAAAAACGCGTTGATGGCCGCTGCGGTGTAGTGTTGGCTCGTGGCCCAGGTGCTGACTTGCCCAAACTGTGCTCTCAGCGCAGGCGGCGTCCGTCGAAAAAGGTGCTGGCCGCGGGTCCGCGCCCATTCTGTCAACTCATCCTGACCGGCTTCGATTTCATCGGCCACCTTGTCGATGCTGAATACGGTGCCGGTGTTGCCCTTGTGCACCAGCCACTCCCAAAAGGCCGGGCAGAAATCCAGGCCATAGTGCAGATTCTTGGCGGACATGAACACGTTGGCATCGAGCAGATAGCTCATGCCATCACCCCCAGTTCGCGCGCGGCCTCATAGAAGGTCGCCGTCTTGCGCACACCGAGCATGCGGAAGGCATCCGGAAACGAGGTGAGGCCTTCCAGGGTGCTGGCGATGATGGCGCGGGCAAAGCGCTTGCTGACACGCGCGCTTAAGGAGCGATAGAAATCGCCGCCAGGCGCGCGTTCCGGAAGTCGGCGCAGGCGTTCCTGCTCCTCGCGGTAGTGCTGCCAGAGCGCATCCTGCGTGATGAAACCGGCGTCGAACAGACGACGCAAGGCGACCAGGGTGCTGACCTTGAACTCGTGCGCAAGCCGTTGGATTTCTTCCGGCACTGGCATGCGTGGATCGTATGCTGCGCGCAGCGATTCCATCGGCATCAGTAGCTCCGCTGCCACCTGGTTGCACCAGCGCTCGGTGTGCCGCTCGGGCACCTCGCCCGCTTGCGTGTTGGAAATGCCCGTGGCGCCCAGCCACACATGAGCCAGCTCATGCGCCAGCGTAAACATCTGCGCGGCCTTGCTGTCGGCGCCGTTCAGGAAGATCAGCGGTGCGAGTGCATCTGCCAGCGCAAAACCGCGAAATTCGGCCACGTCCAGCTTGCGGTGGCTGTTGCTGCCCACTACGGAACTCACCATCACTATCACGCCGGCATCCTCGGCCTTGGCGATCAACTGGCGCAGCGCTTCCGTCCAGGTGGGCAACTGACGACGAGCTTCGGTGGATAGGCCTAGAGAATCTCGCAGACGTTGCGCCACGGCCTCGGGCGCTTCTTTGACACTGGCACTGCCGACGAAGGACAAGGCCGGCAAGCCGTGCATGCGGGCATGCTCGCGGTACCAGTCCTGCCGCTGCTGACACAGGTAAAGGGTATCCAGCAAGTCGCTGCTGGGTTCTGCAAGCGTTGCGTCGCGCAGGGTGCGGAAGTCCGGTACCGGAAGCGAAAGCTGAGGCGGTGCTGGCAGAAAGAAGTAGCCGATGGCCGTGTGCGTGAGGCGCGCGAAATCTTCGAGTTGCCGCAGCGTGGGCTGCGCTTCGCCGCGCAACCACAAGGGCCATTTCCTGAAGCGCGCCGTGAGGCTTTCGTCGTCCAGATGCGCGCGTTGCGCTGCCCAGCGCAACACGGGAATGGATGCGGCAACGGTGCTCATGCCTCCTCTATGGGTAAGGATGCCGCTGCAGGTGCGGCCAGGGCCGCCAGTTCGCGTACCGTCATCGGCGGGTAGGTTTTCGTCGGCGTGAAGATTTCATGCCTGCCGAGATGGGCGAAGAGCGAGCCTTGCGCGCTGAAGGCCGAGGAGCCGGTGAGCACGTCGAGGCGGAAATCGCGGCGCTGGAACTTGCCCTTGCCGAGGTAACCCCACTCCGCAAAGGTGATGGGTTGATCGTCGTGCGTGCGCATCTTCAGGGCATCGCCGTGAACAAGATTCTGCGACAGTACGTAGGAGGCGGCCCGATATAGCTCGTCTGCCTCATCAAGGTCCAGATAGTCGGTAAAGATCTCCAGCATGTTCGTGCGGCACTCGGCGATATTGTCCGCCAGCAGTTCGATGCCGTAACAGCACATCAGCGCGAACAGCGCGTAGTGGCGCTTTCCAAACTCGCTCTTGCCGTACTTGAGTTCGACCGCGGCAAGCTTCCGTTGGAGGACGCGCACAAGAAAGTTTCCGCTGCCGCACGCCGGCTCCAGAAAGCGGGAGTCGATGCGCTCCGTCTCGGCCTTCACGAGGTCGAGCATTGCTTCCACCAGCCAAGGCGGCGTGAAAACCTCCCCGTGGTCCGCAACGCGTTGTTTGGACTTGACGTAGTTCATGGGGCGATCCGCTTCGGACGGTGCGTCTACTCGGTCACTGCGGGCTAACTAGTAGTTATACCGCACCTGCGGTACATCACCCTCTCGAGAGGAGTTATACCGAAGTAGCGAATGCTGATAAACCCTCGAGGTTTTTTATTCACTCAAAACCTCCCCCTTTCTAAACTCGGTTCGCGAGGCAACCCAGGTTCGCAGTTTAGCCCGGAGCACCAAGCAGGCATACATCTAAATATATATAACCGATTTTACCCGGCCACACGGTAAAATAAACATTCAAATGGCTTGGGGAGGCGAGGGCCTGCCTTACCGATATGGCAGTAAATCGGAGCGTATCGGCATCAACGCAGAATATGGCCCTGTTAGCCTCGCTTTTTGTGTACAAGGTGGTTCTTGAGAACCCCCTACCCAAGAACATCCAGACCAAACTAGCCTATACCCGTGGGGTTCACCATCTGGTTCTGTTGCTGCCATACGGAATTGAAACGCGCTTGATGTTGGCTTGCACAGGCCGGGTCGCTTAATTCTCCAGCGGAATTGCAGCACGGCCTCCATGCAGTGCGAATAAAAGCCTAAAGTTTGTCTTCGGGGAGCTTCGCCAAACCCCTATACTTGGCCGTGGAAGGGCCGGATGGAAGGTTTGCTGATTCATGCGGTGGTGCGCGAGCTGGCGGGGCAGTTGCCTCTGCGCAGCCTGGGCTGGGCTTTTCCAGACGAGGGGACAGCAGCGCTTTTGTTGGAGGGGGTGGGCAACCTGGTGCTGCGCTACCGCCCGCCTAATCCGATTTTCACAGTGGAGCCGGGTCGTCTGGAAGGCGAGGCCCGAACCCCTTTTCAGCGGCTGCTGGCTGCGCGCTGCAAGGGGCGGCTTCTGGCCTTAGAGCAGATCAAGCTCGACCGGGTGGTGGTGTTGGCGTTCGAGGGAGAAAAGGGCTTTGTGGAGGTGGCCCCAACCCGGCTGGTCTTCGAGCTGACCGGGCGCAATGCCAACCTGATACTCTGCGACCTCGAGGGGCAGATTCTAGGCATTGACCGCCCGGTTACGTCCGCCATCAACCGCTTCCGGGAGCTGCGGCCCGGTCTGCCCTACACCCCGCCCCCGCCCTATCAGAAGCTGGACCCACGCACCCTGCGGCCGGAGGAACTCACCTCGTTCGTGGGCCAGACGTTTGCCCAGCTCATCAAACACCTGGATGGGGTGGGCAAGGAACTGGGGGCCGAACTGGTGCGCCGTGCCCAGATCAGCCCCCAGACGGTACTGAACCCCGAACATCTACCACTTATCCACAGGGTTATCCACAGGCTGGTGGAGCAGCCCGGTGGACAGGCTCACCTGTCTGAAGACCTACGACAGGTCTGGGAGGAAGAAGAGACCGAGGCCCCGCGCAAGCCATTGCGCGAGGCCCTCCAGCGGCAGATCAAAACCCTGCAAGCCCGCTTACAGGACTACCAGCGGGCCATAGAGCGGCTCGAGGAAGCCCAGCGTTTGCGCCAGTGGGGCGACCTGCTGATGGCCTACGGCCATACCCTACCGCCGGGGCCTGTAGCGCGCCTTCCGGACTTCTTTGGTAAGCCCGTCGAAATTCCGCTGGAAAAGGGGCTCTCCCCCATCCAGAACGCTGTCAAGTATTACGAGCGGGCTAAGCGCCTGGAGGGAAGCGCCGAAAAAGCCCTCGCGCTGATACCTGCTACCGAGGCCCAGATTGCCGACCTCGAGGCCGCCCTAAGGCAGCTCGAGCATCTGTCCCGCACAGAGCTACTGGAGCAAAACCGCAAGATTCGGATCAAAGGCCCCCAGGTAGGGCTACGCTTCAGAAGCCCCGGCGGTTTTGAGGTTTGGGTGGGCCGCAACAGCAAGGAAAACGATCTCCTGACCCGCATGGCCCACTCCGAAGACCTGTGGTTCCACGCCCAGGGCCTTCCCGGCTCGCACGTCATCCTGCGCACCCAGGGACAGCCCGCCGCCCTGCCCGACTTGCTCTATGCCGCCCAGCTCGCGGCTTATCACTCCAGGGCCAGGGGCGAGACAAACGTACCGGTGGACTACACCCCCAAAAAACACGTCTGGCGGCCACGCAAGGCGGCCCCGGGGCAGGTGCTCTATACCCAGGGCAAGACCCTGTTTGTAGATGCAGCGCTGCCAGAAGGATAAGCGCTTCAGGGCGAAGCGGAGGGCTCTTCATCGGCACGCACGCGCAACCAGCGGGCCGCCAGGGGCAGGGTAGTACCCTGCACCAGCACCGAGAAGAGCACCACGAAAAAGGTTACGTTGAAGATTTTCTGGGCGGCCTCTACCCCGGCCAGCAAGGGAAAGGTGGCCAGCACAATAGGAATGGCTCCGCGCAGGCCCACCCAGGCAATAAAGGCCTTCTCGTTCCGGGTGAAGCGGGGCGTGGGCAGGCTGAGCCATACCGCCACCGGACGGGCTACCAGCATCAGGAACAAGGCCAGCAGAATTGCACTTGGGGCCACCGAGGGCAGTTGGGAAGGAAACACCAGCAGGCCCAAAGTCAGGAACATACCAATCTCCATCAGCCAGCTGTTGCCTTCATGGAAACTGAGGAGAGCAGTTTTGCGAGGAAAATCGCTGTTGCCCACCACCACCCCGGCCACATACGCGGCCAGGAAGCCGCTCCCGCCGAGTACCGCCGTTAGCGAGAAGATCAGGAGCATCAGGGTGATGGAAAGAACTGCATACAGCCCATCGAAGCTGAGCCGCAGGTGACGCAGCAGCCAGACCGAGGCCCGCCCAAGCCCGTACCCGAGCAGCAGGCCCAGCAGCATCTGCTGGGCGAACAGGGGCAGAATCTGCCAGCCGCTCATCTCAGGCTGGGTCAGGAGCAGGGTCAGGCCCACCGTCAGGAAAACCGCCATGGGGTCGTTGGTGCCCGACTCGAACTCGAGCAAAGGTCGCAGCGGCTTGCGCAGACGCACCGCCCGCTCGCGCAAAACGCCGAACACCGCGCTGGCATCGGTGCTGGAGACAATGGCCCCCAGCAAGAGGGCCTCGAGCCAGCGCAGATCGAGCACCCAGTAGGCAAAAGCACCGGTGGCCAGCATGGTAATAAGTACACCCAAAGAAGCCAGCGAAAGCCCCGGCCCCAGAATGGGTCGCACCGTGCCCCAGCGGGTAAAAAGCCCCCCGGAGTACAAAATAAAAACCAGCGCCACCGTACCCACAAACTGGGCCAGGGCGTAGTTGTCAAACCAGATACCCCCCGGCCCGTCACTACCGGCCAGCATTCCAATAGCCAGAAACAACAAGAGCCCCGGCACCCCCAGCCGCCCACCCAGCTTGGTGGCCAGCACGCTCAGGAGCAGCAAAACGCTCACAACCAGCAGGATGAGTTCGGCCTTTGGCAACTACACCTCCATGACCCGGCTGCTCTATTGGGCAGACAGCGCATTTTCTGGTGCTCAGGGGGCACCCTGGGGTTCAGTATGCCGCCAAACTCAGCGCCAAGCAGCGGCTCAGTTCTCAATTCGGGTGTGCAGATCGCCAATGCCTTCGATGGCCACTTCCACCTGGTCGCCGCGCTTGAGCTCGCCTACCCCTTCAGGCGTACCGGTCAGTACCACATCGCCAGGCTCCAGGGTCATGAAGCTGCTGATGTAAGAGAGGATTTTAGCCACCGGGAAGATCATCAGGCTGGTGTGGGCCTCCTGGCGCAGCTCCCCGTTCACATAAGTGCGCAGGGTGGTGTTCTGGGGGTCAAGCGAGGTAACCAGCCAGGGCCCCAGGGGGCAAAACTTGTCGGCGGACTTGGCCCGCACCCACTGCAGGTCGGTTTTTTGTTTGTCGCGGGCGGTTACGTCCAGAGCGCAAGTGTAGCCCAGCACGTGCTCGAGGGCCTCGTCCTCGGGCACATTCTTCATGCGGCTCTCAATCACCACCGCCAACTCCCCTTCGTAGTGCAGCAGGTTGGTGAAGCTGGGGTAGGGCACCACATCGCCGGAGCGGTCGGGGCGGGCCGGATTGGCCGGGTGGGCCAGGGTATTGGGCCCCTTGAGGAACAGCCCCGGCTCTTTGGGAAGGTCACCGCCAAAATCGTGGCCCATTTCGCGGATGTGGTCGAGGTAGTTGCGCCCTACGCACACAATCTTGCTGGGTGTGGCCGGGGCCAGCAGGGTGACCCCGCCAAGGTCAAAGTGCCGGCCCGTGGGGTTGCCCGCCGGGCCGTCGGTTTCGTGGATCGTCTCGCCTTCCAGAACCCCCCATTGACCAGCGCCAAAACGTACAATCTTCATAGTGGCTCAAGTATACCGTTGTGCATCTCCCCTGCCTTGGGACGTTTGGCTTACCTGGTGGCCTGTCCAATGGCCATTCAAGACGCGCGGGCCGGGGTGCTAAAGTCTACATTGGGTCGCCTCGAGTTCGGCTTTGTCGAGATAAGAATGGGAAAGGAGTGTACATGAACGCACTTTTGCTCTGGATTTTGGGCATTCTGGGGGTGCTGATATTAGTCTGGGGGCTCACCCGCCTGCAGCGCGGCGGACTGGCCTGGGTGGGCTTCGGTCTGGTACTGGGCTTGTTTGGCCTGGGCGGGGCCTGGCTGCACCATCAGTACGGCGTCTCGGTCTTCTGGGGGCTGGGCGTGCTGGGGGTGTTGCTGCTGGTCTGGGCGCTACTCAACCTCAGGAGCCGGCTGGCCGGCTGGATCACAGCCCTGGCCGTTTTGCTGGCACTCACCGGCTTTGGCAGCATTGCACTCTTGAGCAGCAGCAGCCCCAACCTGCTGACCTCCGGTGCCATTCCCGATCCGCTCAACAATTTCCGCACCAACCCGGCCATGCCACCTACTGCAACCCCCACCACCCCCGAACCCACCCCAGCAG
>NZ_QWKY01000079.1 GCF_003574035.1 Meiothermus hypogaeus
GTCAAGAGAGAACCCGCGTTCTACCCCTCACGCCCCATCCCCTAGCCCCTTTCACTTCGACACCCCCATCGAAGCCCTGAACCTGGGGCCGGGCAGCAAGAAAAAGCTGGCCGAGTTGGGCATTCGGGCGGTGCGCGACCTGCTCCACTACTACCCCCGCCGCTACGAAGACCGCCGCACGCTGCAAGGGGTGCGCGAGGTGGAGGACGGCACCAAGGCCACCCTGGTGGGCAGGGTACTCAGCCGCGAGCTGGTCAAGACCCCCAGAAAAGGGCTGCAACTGGTACAGGTACGCTTTATGGACGGGTGGGGCTGGAAGTTTACTGGCATCTGGTTCAATCAGCCCTGGGTACTCAAGCAGATGCCCGAAGGGGCCAGCATGGTGCTTTCGGGGCGGGTGCAGAAGCGCGGCGGCCAGGTCTCCATGATGGTGGAATACTTCGAGGACGAAGGTGGTGAATCCCTATCTACCGGGCGCATCGTGCCGGTCTACCCCGCCAAAGAGGGCATTGGACAGGCTTTTTTGCGAAGGGCGGTCTGGCGGGCTCTGGAAGCCTTCCAGGAGATACCCGACCCCCTCGAGCCCTATTTGAAAGGACAGGGAGCCGCAAACCGGGCCCCGGAACCCGGCGCCCTAGCCCTGGACGAAGCCCTGCGTCAGGCCCACTTTCCCGATTCGGAGGCCAGACTCGAGCAAGCCCTCTACCGGCTCAAGTTCGACGAGTTTTTGCTTTTGGAACTCAAGGTGATGATTCAGTCGGGCGGCTCGGCCCTGTTGGGCCGGATGTTCCGTGTAACCCCCGGGATGATCGAGCGTTTCCGCTCCACCCTTCCTTTCACCCTTACCGGCGCCCAGGAGCGGGTGCTGAACGAGATACTGGAAGACATGCAGTCCGAGCGGCAGATGGCCCGGCTGGTGCAGGGCGATGTGGGCTCGGGCAAAACCGCGGTGGCCGCTGCCGCTCTTTATGTGGCCGCCCAGAACGGCGCCCAGGGGGCCCTGATGGCCCCTACCGAGATACTGGCCAAACAACACTTCGAAAACCTGACCCGCTACCTCTACCCACTGGGGGTTTCGGTGGACTTGCTGGTCGGCTCCATGAGCGCAAGCGAGAAGCGGGCCGTGCAGGAGCGGCTCAGAAACGGCCAGACCCAGGTGGTGGTGGGCACCCATGCCCTTATCCAGGACGGGGTGGAGTTCCACGACCTGGGCCTGGCGGTGATAGACGAAGAGCACCGCTTTGGGGTCTTGCAACGCCGCCGGCTGCTGGGGCAGCGCCCCGACGTGCTGGTGATGTCGGCCACCCCCATTCCGCGCTCCCTGGCCCTGACCCTGTACGGCGACCTCGAGGTCTCCCAAATCGACGAGCTACCCCCCGGTCGTACCCCCATCAAGACCAAAATCCTCACCCAGAAAACCCGCACCCAGGCCTATGCCTTCGCCCGGCAGGAAATCCAGAAAGGCCACCAGGTGTTTGTGGTCACGCCCATGATCGAAGAGGGCGAGTCGGAGGCCACCGCCGAGCTGGCTGCGGCCACCCGGCTGCGCGCGGAACTCGAAACGCTCTTGCCGGATGTGCGCATAGACCTGCTGCACGGCAAAATGAAACCCGACGAAAAGGACGCGGTGATGGAGCGTTTCAAGCTGGGGGCCTTCGACCTCCTGGTCTCGACCACCGTGATCGAGGTGGGGGTGGACATTCCCCAGGCCACCCTGATGATCATCGAAAACGCCGAGCGCTTCGGGCTGGCCCAGCTACACCAACTGCGTGGGCGGGTGGGGCGGGGCGGGCTCGAGTCCTACTGCATCCTGATTGCCGGCGAGACCTCCAAGCGCACCCTGGAGCGCCTGCGGGTCATCGAGACCTCCACCGATGGCTTCTACATCGCCGAGCAAGACCTGAAGCTGCGCGGCCCCGGCGAGCTGCGCGGGGTGCGGCAGTCGGGGATGCCCGACCTGCGGCTGGGCGACCTGGCTTCCGACCAGGAAATCATTGAACAGAGCCGGGCGCTGGCCAAGGCCATCCTGGAAGCCGACCCCTACCTGGACAACCCCGAACACGCCCTCCTTAAGCGCGAGTTGCAAGCCCGGGCCGAGGCCATCGGTTTCCGCGAGGTCATTTGATGCCCAAGCAGACTTGATTTTTTTGCCCTGAAGCAGGGGTAGCCCAAAACCCTGCACCTCAAGCCCCATCCAGCCGAACTGCGGTAACATAGGGCCATATGACCTGGGTATGGGTGGGGGTGCTCCTGGGGCTTCTGATATTGCTGGGTGCCGGGGTTTACTACTTGAGCAGACGGAACCCCTCCAACAGACATTCAGCCTCAGATGCCCGTAATTCTCAGCCGTACAACCCTTCGGTATTTGTAGATATGGACGACAAACCGCCCATGGAGATTGACTTCGACGCTGGCATCAAAGCCAACCAGCGGGCCCTATCCAAAAACCCCAGCAAAGACGAAGCCTCCTGAGGTTCTGTCAGAGCCACACTGACCCCCCGCTGACCAAACCACCCTAGCTTGGATGTATGGAAAGTTTGCTGGCTGCATTGCTGCTCCTGGTCGTCGCCCTGCCCGTGGTGGCCCTGGTCTGGCGGGGGATCCTCGAGAACAGCCCGGCAGATGAAGTGCTGGACTGAGCAGGGCAGGTTTTTGCCTGATTCCGCTTATTCAATCAGCCCTTCCACGCTGCGGCAATGGCGTTCCCCACCGCCCGCCGCAGTTCCAAGATGCCGGTTTCCCGGTGCCTGCTGGGGTGCACCCGGTTGGTCAGCAAAACCCAGGCATAGCCCCGCTCAAAATCCATCCAGACGCCGGTTCCAGTAAAGCCTGTGTGGCCCAGGGTCTGGCGGCTGCACAGGCTGCCGCCGCTAAAAGCAGGTTGGGGAATTTGCCAGCCCAAAGCCCGCTCGGCGTGTTGAGGCCGACGCATCTCTGCCAGAGCCGCCTCCGTGAGCACCTCGCCTTTCATCAGCCGCTGAGCATAGGCCAGAACCCCTCTCAGGCTGCCGAAAAGCCCCGCATGTCCGGTAGCCCCCCCCAGGGCAAAGCAGTTCTCGTCGTGCACCTCGCCTTGCAAAACCCTTCCACGCCAGGGGTCTTGCTCGGTCGCGGCGCAGTCTTGGGGCTCGGTGGGATTGAAGCAAAACCCTTCTGGAAGCGCAAAAGCCGCCAGGCTGTGACCCCGGACGCGCTCGAGCACCAGGCCCAGCAAGATGTAACCGATGTCCGAGTAAACATGCGACCCCACCGGCCCCACCTCCCAGCGCTGCTGCAAAACCCGCTGCTTAAGGGTATGGCTTTCACCCCCCCAGGTATAGATGGCCTCCCAGCCCGGCAGGCCCGAAACATGGGCGAGGAGTTGGCGCAGGGTACGACGCGGCAACTCCGAGCCTTGCATCCAGGCCATCTCGGACAAAAAGCGCGAAAGCGGGTCGTCCAGGTCGGCCAGTCCCTCTTCGACCAGGCGAAGTATCTGGGGCACGGTAAAGAGCACCTTGGTCAGGCTGGCCAGGTCAAACAGCGTATCGGGGTCTATCACCCCCGGTTTTTGCAGATGCTTGAGGCCCGCGCAAAACATTTCCTTAGACCCGTCCAGATGCACCACACCCAGCGCGGCTCCCGGAATCCGGCCCGACTCAACGGCATCCTGAACGATTTGTGTGGCTTTCTCGAGCATGACCTATTCAGTCTATACCGCTATCCTGTCAGCCCAAACCATTGTCCCCTGGGCTTTGCCGTATGCTAAAAAGGTGACGCTCAGCAACACCTGGCCCCGCCATGGGAAAGTCACCCTCAAGCCCTTTACCGAAGCCCTCACCGAAACGGAGTGGCGGCGGTTTTACGAATGTTTCCGCGACCCCGAAATTGCCGAGTGGAACGGGAGCCGCCCGCTCAAAATGCCCCTCTGGCTTTTCAAACGGGTGGTGATGGGCGAGGTCAGCCGGGGCGACCGCTTAGGCTTCGGGATTCTGGACGAAAAGGGCGAGTGGCTGGGCACGGTAGAGCTCTACGAAATGACCCGCAGCGAAGCCACCCTGGGCATCCTGATTGGGGCCAAAGACCGCTGGGGACAGGGTTACGGTACCGATGCGGTCAAAGCAGTACTGGAATACGCCTTCTGCACCCTGGGGCTGCAAAAGGTCAAGCTGCGCACCTACAAGCACAACCTGCGCGCCCAACGGGCCTTCGAGAAAGCGGGTTTTCGGCATGTACCAACCCCTCCGGTTCCTACCCCTCGCTTCAACTTTGGCCTGGCCCCCAAGTCCGAGTTTGTGCCGATGGAAATCACCAGGGAAGAATGGGAGTGTTTTTGATACGGGATTATTTTCGTCTCGGCATCACGTCGTAGTTAATGCGCCCCGTGCCCATCCTTGCTAAAGGAGGCGGTGCGGGGTATTTGTGAAAAACAACCAGGGTAGCACTTTCCAAACATTAGCAGGAAGGCTGCAGGCGGGCCTGCAACCCCTGCGAAGTTATTTTGCAAATGTACAATTTGAAAATGAATACTTTGTATTGACAATAGTTCATTTTGAAAGTATCTTACTAAAGTTATGGCCTGGACAATACTAACCAGCATATGGAAGCTGAGTCGGGAAGTGCGGGAGGAAACCCTGCCCTGCCTCGAGCGGCTGGGTCTGGCCCCTACCGATCCCTGGCTTCTGAGTGAGATTGAAAAATACCACTACCCCACCGAGGTAGTACGAATCATGCAGATGCCAGCCCCTACCGTAAGCCAGATGCTCAAGCGGCTCGAGGCCAACGGCCTGGTAGCGCGCTCGCTGGATCTCGGCGACTTGCGGCGTTACCACTTCCAGCTTACCGAGCACGGCAAAGCGGTGCTCGAGGAAAGCCGCCAGTGCATGCTTCGGGCGATGGAACGGAGGCTCGAGCGCCTCACCACCGCACAGCGCCACCAGTTTGTCGAGTTGCTGGATATTCTCGCCGAGGGCGAGACCGCAGGAAAGGAATAGTCATGGCCGAGCCCATCCGCAGCAGTTCCGCGTCTTCCGAAACATCAAATGGGATGTCCCGCGAGACCCGCATGACCCTCATTGGCATCATGCTGGGGCTATTCCTGGCCGCACTCGACCAGACCATTGTTTCCACAGCACTGCCCAAGATCATCGCCGACCTCAACGGCACCGAGCTTTATGCCTGGGTCACCACCGCCTATCTGCTGGCTTCCACGGTCTCGGCTCCTATCTTCGGGCGTTTGACTGAACTCTTTAGCCGCAAATCCATCCTGGTCATCGCCGTCCTGATCTTCTTGGGGGGTTCGGCGCTGTGCGGACTGAGCCAGAATATGCCCGAGTTGATCCTCTTCCGCGGCATTCAGGGAATTGGGGGTGGGGCGCTTTTTGCCCTAGCCCTTACCACCATCGCGGTGCTCTTCCCCCCCCGCGAACGTGGCCGGATAGGCGGCCTCTTCGGAGCAATTTTTGGGGTTAGCAGTGCAGTCGGACCCTGGCTGGGCGGCCTCCTCACCGACCACCTCTCTTGGCACTGGGTCTTTTACATCAACATGCCGGTAGGCGCAGTGGCCTTGTGGTTCATCGGGCGCTTTATGCCCCGACTGAAGCCCGATCACCGCGAGACCTTCGACTTCCTGGGGGCCGCGCTGCTGATCGTATGGACCGTCCCGCTGATGCTGGCCTTTTCCTGGGGCGGCAGCACCTACCCCTGGACCAGCCCCCGCATCCTGGGCCTCTTCGCCTTGAGCGCAGTAGCCCTGGTGCTTTGGGTATGGTCGCAAAGCCGCGAGAAACACCCGCTTTTTGACCTCTCGATTCTCAAGATTCGCACCTTTAGCATCGCTTCTGCTGCCACCTTCTTCTATGGCCCGGCCTTCTTGGGGGCGGTGGCCTTTTTACCGCTTTATCTCCAGGTGGTGAAGGGGGTCTCGGCCTCGGCTTCGGGCGTCACGGTGCTGCCCCTAACGGTGGGGGTGGTACTCGGCGCAACCGGCAGTGGGGTTCTCTCGGGGCGGCTGGGGCGCTACAAACCGCTACTCCTCATCGGCACCATCTGGCTGCTGGCGGTCTTCCTGGCATTGCACTTTGTGCTGAGCGTAAGCACCCCACTGTGGCTGGCGGTTATTTTCTTCTTCCTGCTGGGCCTTGGCCTGGGACCTTCGCAGTCGCTGCTGCAGATCGCCGCGCAAAACAACATCCCGCTGCAGCGCCTGGGTTCGGCTACCGCAGCCACCCAGCTTATCCGGCAGATTGGCTCAACCATCGGGATTGCCCTGTTGGGAACGGTGCTCACCCAAAGCCTGAACGCCGAAACCTGCAAGGTCTTCCCCGACAACGCCTCCTGCAAGCCTGGGGCGCTGGTGCGGCAGAGCGAGGGAGGAACCGGAGCCAACCTGGATGAGCAGTTCCAAAAGCTCGAGGCCCAGATCGTAGCCGCACTCAAAGGCGATGAGGCCGCGTATGAAGAACTGATGGCGAATAAGGATGTTCCCGAAGACGTAAAAAGCAAGCTGGTCAAGGGAGGGCTCCCAGCCCAGTTTAAGGACACCGAGGCCAAGGTAATCGCCGCACTGAAGGGCGACCAGAAAGCATATGCCGAGCTGATGAATGACCCCAACGTGCCCGCCGAGCTCAAGTCCCGCCTTGTCAAGGGCGGCATCCCCGCGCAGTTCCAAAAGCTCGAGGCCCAGGTCGCCGCGGCCCTCAAGGGCGACCAGAAAGCCTATGCCGAGCTGATGAATGACCCCAACGTGCCCGCCGAGCTCAAGTCCCGCCTCGTCAAGGGCGGCATCCCGGCGCAGTTCAAGGAGCTTGGCGATCAGGTCGAAGCCGCTTTGCGCGGAGACATTGCGGCCTATAACCGCCTGATGAGCAACCCCAACGTCCCGGCGGAGCTCAAGTCCCGGCTCGTCGAGGGGGGCATTCCCGCCCAGTTCAAGGAACTCGAGCGCCAGGTGGAGGCTGCTTTGCGGGGAGACCTGCGGGCTTATAACGCCCTGGTAAGCAACCCGCAGGTCCCGGCGGAACTCAAGAGCCGCTTGATGAAGGGCGGGATCCCGGCGCAGTTCCAAAAGCTCGAGGCCCAAGTCGAAGCCGCGCTCAAAGGCGACCCCGAAGCCTACACCACGCTGGTCAACAACCCGCAAGTCCCCGCCGAGCTGAAATCCCGCTTGGTCAAGGGGGGCATTCCCGCCCAGTTCGTCCAGCTCGAGCGCCAGGTGGAGGCCGCCCTCCGGGGGGATGAGACGGCCTACACTGCCCTCGTCAGCAATCCCCAGGTTCCCGCCGACCTCAAAAACCGGCTGGTCAAAGGCGGCATCCCGGCCCAGTTCAAACAGCTCGAGGGGCTCTTGATCGCGGCCCTGAACGGCGACGCGCAGGCCTACCAAGCCGTGCAGAACAACCCGCAGGTTCCGGCCCAGTTCAAGCAGCAGATTCCCCAAGGCGGGATCGCCGCCCAGGTCCAGGCCCAGATCGCCCAAACCAAAAATCTGCTCGAGGCCGCCCTCCAGGGCGACGAGCAGGCTGCCCAGACCCTTCGGGCCGACCCCAACCTGGATCCCCGCATCCAGGGCCTCCTGGATAACCCGCCCCCCGTCGAGGTCCGCTCCGCAGCCTTGGCCCAGGTCAAAGCCGAGCTCGAGGCCCAGATTCCGCGGATCGTCGCGGCTGCTACCCAGCAGGCCGAGTCCAGGATCAGGGCTGGGCTACAGCAGGCCCAGGCCGAGGCATTGGCCCAGGCTATCGCCGGGGTCAAGGCAGGCTTGGCTCAGGCTCAAAGCAAGGCCATCGCGGCGGCCACCGCCGCGGTGCGGGAAAACCTGCGCAAAGCCCAGGCCCAAGCCACCGAAGCAGCCATCGCAGCCGTCAGGAAAAACCTGCAAGCCGCCCAGGCTAGCGCCACCGAACAGGCGGTAAAGGCGGTACGGGAAAACCTGCGCAAAGTGCAGGCCCAAGCCATCGAACAGGCGGTAAAGGCCGTGATCGAGAACCTGCAAAAAGCCGAGGCCACCGCCGAGGAAAAAGCCATCCAGGCGGTGCGGGAGAACCTGGCAGTTGCTGAGCAAAAAGCCCTGGTAGAAGTGCCGCAGACCGTGGTCGCCAGCCTCGAGCAGACCAAAGAAAAACTCCAAAACGCCCTGAACAACGGCATCACCAAAGCCGAAAAAAACATCTTCCTCTATGCGGCGATTTTTGTGCTGATTTCACTCATCTTTATCGTGGTGCTGCCCAACGACGAGCTGCGGGGTGGGGGTGGCTTTGGGGCTCGAGGTGGACAGACAGGGACACCTGCAGCAGCTCACTAGAGCGCTCTTCGTAAGGCCGCTTATGCTCCCAAGCCCAGCCACAGTTCGCCCCTGGGGGCCAGGGTCAGGCCGGGTCTGGGCTGGGGATCGCCCCGCAGGGGCTCGAGCGGCCCAAACAGCGAGAGGGCGACCTCCAGCACCATCTGGGCGAAGTGCATCCCCAAACAGATGCGCTCCCCTCCGCCAAAAGGCAGGTAGCCCCAGGCCGGGATGCGCCCCTGGAAGCGGGACGGATCGAAGGCCAGGGGCCTTTCCCACAGGTCGGGGTGGCGGTGGGTCAGGTAGGGGCTGTAGAGCACCAGGGAGTCCTTGGGAATGAGGTATCCGTCGAACTCGAGCGCCTGGGCGACCCGGCGGCTGCCGATAAAGCCCGGCGGGTACAGGCGCAGGGTCTCTTTAATGAGCAAGGGGTGGCCTTCAGGGGTGTGCCAGTGCGGGTAGCAGGCCGCGTGCCACAAGGCCCAGGCCAGGGTATGGGCGGTGGTATCGTAGCCCGCGGCCAGCCCAATCAAAACTTCCTCCCCCGGTAGGTGGGCCGCCAGGCCAAAGCCCGCCGCCCGCATCTGCGCTACCCGACGGCGAACCTGGGCAAAAAGTAGCGGGCGCGGCCACAGCGGGGCTGGAAACGGCCGCTTGAGGGGGGCCAGGAAGCGGGCCAGCTCACCCGCGGGAAACCGACCTTCAAAGTAGGCCACATTCAGGCTCACCTGGGCCACCAGGGAGGCCCAGCTGTTGGCTTCAAACTCGCCCTGGGGCCTCCTTTCTTCCAGAGCGGCCCGGATGCGTCCTTTCAGCCCTACCAGGGCTTTGGCGTGAAAGTAGGGGTTCAGCTCCTGGCGCTTGGGCTTGTGTTTGGGGGCATCGGTGGTGATGATGCCGCCATTCAGATAGGGGGTGAGGCTAGAGAAGCTGCCTTTAGAGCGAAAGGTTTCCAGGTCGGTCAGC
Organism: Meiothermus hypogaeus; assembly: GCF_003574035.1. Classification (GTDB taxonomy): domain Bacteria; phylum Deinococcota; class Deinococci; order Deinococcales; family Thermaceae; genus Meiothermus; species Meiothermus hypogaeus. Next base: position 9,227 of record NZ_QWKY01000079.1, read on the forward strand.
AGCCTGCGGTTCCACTCGGGGCTATAGCCCACCACTGCCCAGCGGCCCAGGCCCAGACCAAACACCGGCCCCAGGGCGGCTCCTTCTTCCAGCAACGCCAAAGGCTCCCCCGCCCAGCGCGGTAGATGCGCGAAGCGCCCCCAGGGATAGCCTTTGGGCTGGGGTAGGGGCCGCCTGGCAGCAACCCCCTTTAGCCTCAAAGGGCCCCTCCCCTCTGGCCCAAAAACCGGCTGAGCAGCCAGCCCGCCCCGTTCCACCCCGAGAGCATGGAGAGCGGCACCCCCCCGCCGGGGTGCACCGTGCCGCCTACCTGGGCCAGGTTCCGCAGACCTGCCACCTCCCAGCCGGGGCGCAGCGCCCCCAGCAACCCGTGCGGGGCCCGCCCGTACAGGGCCCCCCGGTAGGCGGTCTGGCTGTAGTCCAGGGGGCTAAGGGCCCGCCAGGCCGCAATGGGAAGGGGATGCCGCTCTAGCTTTCTAAGCAGGTGCTGGGCGTAGGCCTGGCTTTCGGAGGGGCTCGAGGCGCCTGGCGGCAAAGCCGGTGCATTGACCAGCAAGAAGGCGGTGTCGCCGTCGGTGTGCAGGTACAGGGTGGGGTCCTGGGGCCAGCGCCCGGCAGCTATTTCGCGCCACTCGGCGCGGTAATCCGGTGAAAAGTAGATGTAATGACCCAGCGGCACGGCCTCGGCGAGCTTCATCAGCACGGCAAAGCCCGAGACCCCCAGGGCCTCCTGGGGTAGCGGCAGGCCCAGCCACGCCAGGGTGAAGTGCCGATCCGCCGCCGATACATAAAGGTCAGCGCTGTGCCAGCCCTGATCGGTTTGCAAAGCCCCCACCCGACCCGGCAGGCGTTGTAGCCGGAGCACTTTTTGCCCGAACAAAAACTTGACCCCCTGCGCCCGGGCCAGTTCGTAGAGTTGCTGGGCCAGAGCCCGCATCCCGCCCGGCAGATGAAACACCCCCAGCCCCAGTTCCACCCAGGCGATGTTGTGGAGGACCGCCGGGGCCCGGTAGGGGTTGGCCCCCAGGTAGGTAGCAAAGCGCAGGAAAAAAGGCGTCAGGTAGGGGCCTGACTGCACCAGGGCCGAGAGGGGTTGCAAGGGGTGTGCCTTCACGCCCTCGCGCAAGCCGTACTGCAGGAGCCGAAAAGTCTGCGGAGGCGGGCCAAAGATGAAGGTCTCTCGAGCCCCTTCGTACATGGTGCGGGCTTCGCCCAGTAAGCGCCGGTAATCGCGGGCTTCCTGGGCCGAAAGCTGGGCCAGGGTGGCCCCTAGCTCGAGCTCGGGGGCAAAGACCCGGCCATCGGGCCAGGCATAGCGGGTAAGCGGGGATACGGGTTTGAGCCCAGGTAAATCGCGCCCAAAGGCACCCAAAATCTGGCGGGGAATTTCGGGCAGCGTAAGCACCGTGGGGCCGGTGGGCACCCCCTCCCAGCCGATGGCCTTGCCGCCCGGCTGGTCGAACTGCTCAATAACGCTCACTTCCAAACCGGCTTGACGAAGCCGCAAGGCCGCAGCCAGCCCGGCAAAACCCGCTCCTACCACTATTGTCCTCATCGGCTATATTCTCGTCCTTTCCAGGTGTACTTCTTTTGCCCAGAGCGCAAATAGATGGGCGTGCTGAAAAGTGGGGCCAGGGGCACCAGCCCAAACTCCCACCACGCCCGTCCGGTTTTGAGGTTGAGCAACAGACGCTCCAGCAGACCCATGGCCCCCACCCACAACCAGCCGGGCTCGAGCAGCGCCAGCGGCCAGCACAGCGTATAGGCCGTCAGGTGGCCCAGGTACGATAGCGCCAGCACCCCCCGACTGCGCCCGTGGAACTCGATCAGGTTCTTACCCAACCCCTCGACTATTTCCGCAAAGCTCCGGTACATCCGCACCGACACCAGACCGCCCCCCAGGGCCACAGCCAGGCACTGCCCCGCTGCTTTGGTCTTTTGCGCCAGGCGCACATCCTCGAGCACCTCCCCCCGCACCGCCGCATGGCCCCCCGCAGCCAGGTAGGCCTGCCGGGTGAAGGCCATTACCTGCCCGTTGGCCGCCGCCGCCGAAGGAAAGGGCGTCCTGATAAGGGGATAGGGCAGGTAGCACAAAAGCACATCGTCAATCAAGGGCAAAAGCACCCGCTCGGCCAGGCTGGGGGTCATCTGGCGCGGATACACCGAGACCAGCCCGGCGCGCTCCCGCTCCATCCGGGCCAGCACCGCCCGCACCCCACGCTTGCGCCAGTACACGTCGGCATCGGTAAAGAGCAGTACTTCCCCCTGGGCAGCCTGGGCCAGTTGAAAGCAGGCCCAGTTCTTGCCCATCCAGCCCTCGGGTTTGGGCAGGCCTGGAATCAGGCGCACCCGGGCATCCTGTCGGCTGAACTCTTCCACCACCTGAGCGGTGGCATCGGTGGAGTGGTCGTCCAGAACCAGAATCTCCTGCACCCCTTGCAGGAGCATCCCCGGTAGGGTCTCGCGCAGGTTGTGGGCCTCGTTGCGGGCGGGCACCAGGAGCGATACCGTGGGGCGTGGGCCCTGCAGCTTTTCCCGCCGCAGTACCGGAAAAAACCCCAGGTTAAGGAGGAGAATGCCGAGCTTCAGCCCCAGCCAGGCCAGTACCGCGTAGAAAACGTAATCGAGGGGAGCAGGCATAGGGGTCAGGTGAGGAACGAACCAGCAACCATCGGCCTTGTTTGCGCCAGCGGCTTTCAGCGTCCTCCCGTCAGTTTACCCAGCGCTGCCCCCCAGACCGCCATGCGCTCGTGGGTGCTCTTGCGTCCAGCCAGGCGCAGCTCAAAACCGGGTAGCGGTTCCTCGGCGGGGGCGGTGCGAATCTGCTGGTCCAGTTCGGTGAGCATCTGTTTTAGGTGCTCGTGCAGCAGGTTCAGGTCAGGCCCCAGGGGTTCGCCAAACACCAGGTAGGCCTCGGCAAACTCGTGCCCGCGCAGGGCGACCCTCGAGGCCACCGGCACAAGGGGCACCCCTGCCTTCTCGGCGAACCAGACCACCCCTTTGTTCAGCTCACCCAGGGCTCCCGGCGGGCGCAGCTCACCCTCGGGAAACACCACCAGCACCTCGCCCTGGCCCAAAACCCGCAGGGCATCGCGGGGCCGGGCCGCCGAGACGGTATCGAGGTGGCGAAAAAAGGCAAACTCCTGCAAGCGGCGCTCCCCCACCATAATCTTGAAAGATACTTTTTCGCTCCAGAACAAAACCGGTAGCAGATAGCTATCCCACCAGGAATGGTGGTTGCCCGCCAGCACACAGGCTTGCCCCGGCAACTCCCCCCGCACCCATACCCCCCGCAAGCCCCGCACCACCGAGCGCCGAAACAACGCCCGGAAGAAGGCGGCCAGCAATCGTTCCCAAGGTCGCATCCTGGCTACACCCTACCAGGGTCAAGCGCCCCAGGTCGAGGGGCTGGGCTTGGCGTAAACGGTCGCATATCGCAGACCGCCAGGCACGATTCGAAAGGCTTTCAGCACCGGGCCTTTAGCCTTCGGTCATCGGCACTCGTCCGGGCCCTCCAGCACGCCGCAGATACGAGCCCCAGGCCAACGCGTTCATGGCCAGGCCGCACACCAAAGCCGCCGGCCACAGGCCAAACAGGGCCAACCCAACGGGGATGAACAGGGCCTCGAGCCGGTAAGCCCAGGCAAAAGACCTGTTTCGGTGCAACTCGGGCCCCAGCCGACCGTACATCCAGGAAATCAGGGCACCCACCGCGAACCAGGCCAGGTAGTTCTGTAAGGGAGCGCCATACCAGAGGGGATGGGGGTCTTGCCAGGCCCAGTAGCCCCTGGCAGGCATCAGGGCTTCCAGGCCCAAGTCCCAGGCCACCACCAGCAGTCCGGTCAGCCAGGGCCGCCCCCCAGCCAGCCCATGCGCCGAGAGCACCAGGGCAAACCAGCCCAGCGGCACAATCAGGGGCACGCCCAGCACGGTAGGCGGCGGGGCCCCCAGGTAGGTGTATTGCCCAAAGGGCAGGCCCGTTTTACTGCCCAGAAGCTCCACCCCCAGGCCCAGGGCAAAGGCCAGCGCAAACAGCAGCCCAATCCGGGCCCCTACCTGCGCGTAGCCCCACCATAGCGCGGCAAGGCTAATGAGCAACATCTGCACCAGGCTGATCAGGGCGAAGCCCTCGGGCCATAGCGGCACCGGAATGCGCACCAGCACCGCCAGGGCCAGCAGCACCATCCAGGGCTTCAGGTGTGTTCTAAGCCATTTGAGCCGTACCAGGGCTGCCGGCTGCCCTAAAAGCCAGAGCGCCTGGGTTGTGGCAGTGGCCGACAACACCGCCCATACCAGAAGCGCACCCTGACCGCCCACAAGCCAACCAACTGCGCCCCCCAGCAGCGCAGCTCCAAGCGCCACTACCGTCAGGGTTCGGCGAGCGGCCCAGAGCAGGTCGCCCCCCCAAACCGCCAGCACAGCCAGCAAAGAGCCCCACCAGGCCAGGGCTGCGCCCAGCAAGCCATCGGCCCCCAGCACCAGCAGCACCGCGCCCAACAAAGCCAGGCCCATCCCCCCCAGCCCGCCCCGAACAGCTTTTGCAGAACACCAGGTTGCCAG
>NZ_QWKY01000008.1 GCF_003574035.1 Meiothermus hypogaeus
CCGGCGCTAGCCGGGGGCCGATGGCCCTTCACTGTCGGTCGGCGAAGAAAGCGTCTCCCTTCCAAGGGGCGGTATCGCCCTCCGCTACGCGGATAACTTCCAAGGGGCGGTATCGCCCTCCGCTACGTGGATAACTTCGGTCGGGTTAGTTCGTCACCAAAGGGTGACGAACTAACCGAATCTGGTATTATCATTTGCCTGGAAGCATTGGTTGTAGCCCTCTTACCCGGCGACACCGGGTTGCCATCAGAAGTGTCCTGTTGGGCAAAACGAGCACCAGGCTAACCGCCGACGACGCCACCCCTACCACAGGGGGAGAGGAATAAGAGAAAACGATAAGAGCCTGATCGCTATTGTTACAGCGGAGACTTCTTTTGAAACCTGGGCCTGCGCTTTTCCTGAAGGGACGCCAGCCCCTCTTTGGCGTCGGGGCCCAGAAAGCCCATAAACTCCAGCGCCAATGAAGTGTCGAAGTTGGGCCCCATCATGCGCAACCAGTTGTTGAGGGCATACTTGGTGAAGCGAATGGCGGTGGGGGAGCCCTGGGTCAGCTTCTGTGCAATTTTGAGCGCTTCGGCATAGACCGCGCCATCTTCCACGCAGCGGGACACCAGCCCAATGCGCTCGGCTTCCTCCCCCGAGAGGGGCTCGTTGAGCAAAAGGTAATACTTGGCTTTGCTGAGCCCACACAGCAAAGGCCAGACCATTACCGAATGGTCGCCTGCTGCCACTCCCAGCCGCACATGCCCATCCACGATGCGGGCAGTTTTGCCGACCACGCTGATGTCGGCCAGCAGTGCCACGGCCAGCCCGGCCCCCACCGCCGGGCCTTCGATGGCCGCCACGATGGGCTTCGAGCAGTTCACCACCCCATATACCAGGTCGCGGGCTTCCTTCCAGACCCGCAGTAGGGCCTCGTAATCGCGGATCATCTCCTCGATCATCTCGAAGTCGCCGCCGCTGCTGAAGGCCCCGCCCTCACCCCGCACCAGCACCGCGCCAATATTTTCATCGGCATCGATATCCCGCCAGACATAGGCCAGCTCGCGGTGCATCTGGCTATCGGCGGCATTCAGGCGGCCTGGATTGGAGAGGATGACCTCGAGCACCCCTTCACTGGGCTGGTCAAACTTCAAACGCTGGTAACGCTGTTGCCAGTTCATGCCAGCAGTTTACGCAATTGGCTGAAAGCCGAAAGCGGAATGTATTGCGGCATCCTGGGTAGGATGGGGAGCCTTATTTTTTTGCGGCAGTAGTTCAATTTTAGAACATGGTGCATCTTCTAGCTTTTACTACTTTCGGCCTGCGGCTTTTGGCGACTTACTGAGCCTACCCCTTTTGGGGGTTTCTGGGTAGAATCCGCTGGCATGGCCCTATTTGCCGTGAACAAACCATTGGGCCGCACCTCGCACGACGTGGTAGACATGGCCCGAAAACTGCTGGGCACACGCCGGGTGGGCCACACCGGCACCCTCGATCCATTGGCTACTGGGGTCTTGATCCTGGCATCGGATGTTTCGACTAAGCTGGTACCATTTTTGTCTGCAGAAGAAAAGGAGTATCTCGCCTGGGTTTCTTTTGGGGCGACTACCAATACTCTAGATGCTGAAGGGCCCATTGTAGAAGAAAGTTCTCGGCGTCCAACCCAACGCGAGATTGAAGCGGCCTTGCCTGCATTTTTGGCCTTGATGGAGCAGACGCCCCCGGCTTACTCGGCGGTGAAGGTGGGGGGCATCAAGGCCTACGAGGCAGCGCGTAAAGGACAGGCGCTAAAGCTCGAGGCCCGCCCGGTCAAGTATCACGAGGTGACCCTGCTGGCTTACGACCCGGCCCCCATTGCCTACCGCATTGCCCACTCGGCAGCGGGCTGGCAACTATCGGAACGGGGTCGCCAGGTGGAGTTGCCTAGGCCCCTTGGCGCCTACCCGACTGCGGTGATACGTCTGGTGGTAGGGCCTGGTACCTATATACGCTCGTTTGCTCGAGACCTGGGCGAACAACTGGGCAGCAAGGCCTTCCTTTCGGGGCTGGTGCGAACCCGGGTAGGCAGGATTGGCCTCGAGCAGGCCCAGGAGATCGATCGCCTGGACGTGAATAAAACCCTGGACGAGCTCGAGGCCCTCTCCTGTCCCAGCGTGGAGCTGTCCCACACCGAGACCAAACGGGTGATGGAGGGCGTACCGCTGCCCATCCCGGCCAAGGGACTGGTGGCCCTGGTTGGCCCCAAGGGCCGCCTGGTGGCCATGGCCGAGGGGGATGGTTTCAAGCTGCGCATCAAGCGGGTATTCAAGGAGTAAGCATCTAATCTCAATCGGCCCTCTACAGCCTTCAACCTACCTCGAAGGTCTCCTTGATAATGGGCTGGGATAAGACCACCGAGGTACGGGTGCTGCCATAGAAGCCAAGCTGCTGGATGAGTTCTTGCAGGTGCTCCACTGAAGGTGTTATGACCTTGGCCACAAAGGAAGATTCGCCGGTCACAAAATAGCATTCGCGCACCGCAGGGGTGGTACGGGCAAACTCGAGCATCTGCTGGTAGCGGCCCGGCGGGGTAGCCACTTCGATCAGGGCGGTGATGGTGTAACCCAGGGCCCCGGGATTGATCCGCGCCCCATAGCCGGAAATAATGCCGACATCCTCCAGGCGACGCACCCGCTCGGTGGCGGCGGGGGTCGAGAGCCCCACCCGTCGGCCGAGCTCGCTATAGGAGATTCGGCCATCTTTTTGTAGTTCATTCAGGATGGCGATGTTGATTTTGTCAAGCAGTTTGGAAGCCATATCGATCATTATGGCTTAAGTACGTAAAGCTAAAGTCCTTATAGTCCATAAAAACTTGCTTTTCTTTGACAGCAGACCGGTCTAAGCTTGAAAAAAACAGGAGGTAGCTATGGTGATTGGTGTGCCCAAAGAGATCAAGACGCTCGAGAACCGTGTAGCCCTTACACCCGGGGGTGTGACCAGCCTGGTACGGCGGGGGCACAAGGTGCTGGTACAGCAGAGCGCCGGGGTGGGCTCGGGGATATCCGATGCCGAGTACCAGAAAGCCGGGGCCGAAATTGTAAGTGCTGCGGAGGCCTGGGCCGCCGACCTGGTGGTCAAGGTCAAGGAGCCCATTGCCGAGGAGTATAAGTATCTGCGCAAGGGGCTCATTCTCTTCACTTACTTACACCTGGCTGCCGACGAGGCCCTCACGAAAGCCTTGCTCGAGGGGGGTACCACCGGCATTGCCTACGAAACGGTGCAGCTCGAGGATGGTTCGCTGCCCTTGCTGCTGCCCATGAGCGAAGTGGCTGGGCGCATGGCCCCCCAGGTGGGTGCCGCAGCACTGGAGAAACCCCACGGCGGGCGCGGCGTGCTCCTGGGGGGGGTGCCGGGAGTGGCGCCGGCGAGCGTGGTGATTATCGGCGGAGGCATTGTGGGCACCAACGCCGCCAAAATTGCCCTGGGCATGGGCGCTCAGGTGACCATCCTGGACGTGAGCAAGGCCCGGATGCAGTACCTCGACGATGTCTTTGGTGGGCGGGTGATTACCCTTTCTTCCACCGAGGCCAACGTGGCGGCTTCCATTCGCCACGCCGACCTTCTTATTGGGGCGGTGCTGATTCCCGGGGCCAAAGCCCCCAAGCTGATTACCCGAGAGATGCTTTCCACCATGAAGGAGGGCGCGGTGATTGTGGACGTGGCGGTAGATCAGGGCGGTTGTGTAGAGACCATTCACCCCACCACCCACGCCGACCCCACCTACGTGGTGGATGGGGTGCTGCACTATGGCGTGGCCAACATGCCGGGGGCGGTGCCGCGCACCTCTACCTTTGCCCTGACCAACCAGACCCTGCCCTACCTGCTCAAACTGGCTGAGAAAGGTTTGGATGCCCTTCACGACGACCCGGCCCTGATGCTCGGCCTCAATACCCACCAGGGCAAGCTGACCTGCTTGGGCGTAGCGGAAGCCTTCGGGTTGCCCTACACCGAGCCCAGGGCAGCTCTATAACAGTCCTGTAGCGTGTTTGTTAGTACTTTTTTGGGAGCGGGGGCCCTTAATAAAACGTGCCCCTGCACCCGCCCTACCCGGAACATCGCAGGCGCTTGCTGTACGCTGGGGAAAGCCTATGCGCTATCGAGGGTGGTTTCTATTGTGGGTGCTGGCGATCCTGGGCCCGCCCGCCCTGGCGCAGGCTGTACCCTGGCTGCCGGGTGAACGGTTGGTTTACAACGTAACCTGGCAGGGACTCGGGGTAGGCCGCCTCTACCTCAGCGCCGATCCCATAGAGGGGGGCTGGCGCTTTCGCCTGAAGCTCGAGACCACCGGACTGGCTCAGGCGCTGGGCTATGGCCTCGAGTCGGAGAGCCAGGTCGGTTACGACTTCTTCACAGATCGCTTCTGGCAAGTCCTGACCGAACCCCTCAAGGGCACTACCCGACTCTATTTCGAGCGCCAGGAGCACAACGGCTCCCGCGCCAGGGTGGTCTATCCTGACGGCAAACAGTCAAGCTGGAACAGCGCCAGTGAAGAGGTGATGGATCAGGTCTCGCTCATCTACTATCTGCGGGTTCGCCCCGAAACCCGCCTGATTCGTGCTGTGGACTACCCCAAACTGGCCGAGGGCCGGCTGGAGGTTCTGCCTGGAAGCAATGGCCTGGTGGGTTACCGCTTCGCCCGCGAAGATTTGCTGGTGGAGGTCTGGTATCGCCTGGACGCCCGCCGTACGCCGGTTCGTATCATCTTCGGGCGTGATTTTGGCCGGCTGGAAGCTACCCTGATCGAAAATGTCAACGGGCGCTAATACCTGTACATAACCTTCATGGGCTAGGGGGATAAACAGTCCTCATTGAAAGCTTGGAAACTGAGTTGGGGTGCGTTATAGTTGCGCCATAAGGGATCAAATCAACCCCGTGCAATAGTTTTCCGGCTATTAGGAGAGGGTGGGGTTGAAGGGTAAACTAGGCAAATCTGGAGGCCAATTTTGAAAGGGAACATTACCGTGACGGAAAGCGCGCTGGCGGCTATCTTGGGCCTGGCTGCGCATGAAGTGCCGGGTGTGCTCGGGATGAGTCCTGCCGGTATCCGCGAATCCATCAGCCGTATCCTGGGTCGCAGTGAGGCCAGCGAAGGGGTGGTGGTCAAGCCCGACCCGAACGCCGCCGGTAAGTATCAAGCCGATCTGTATGTGGTGGTGGCTTTTGGTGCACGCATTCCCACGGTGGTGGATAGCATTGGGGAGCGGGTGCACTGGGCCGCCAAAAGCCTGGCAGGGGCCGAGCTTTCCAGCGTGCGAATCCATGTGGTGGGGGTGAGCCGTGGTTGAGGCTCTTTCGCCTGCTGAACTCGCCAGGGCCTTTCGCTATGCGACCGATTGGTTCGCGGTCTATGTCGAGGAGACCAACGCCCTGAACGTGTATCCGGTGCCGGATGGCGACACCGGTACCAACATGCACCTCACGCTGCAATCGGTGCGGCGGGAGCTAGATCTGGCCGACACCAGCAAGATGAGCGATGTGGCGCGGGCCATTAGCTACGGCTCGTTGCTGGGTGCGCGGGGAAACTCGGGGGTTATTACCTCGCAAATCCTCAAGGGGTTTGCCGAGACAATCAAAGAGGCCAGCGTGGTTTCTCCGGCCCTGCTGGCCCAGGCCCTCGAGGAGGGCTCCCGCATGGGCTACAAGGCGGTGATGAAGCCCGTGGAGGGCACCATCCTGACGGTCTCGCGGGGGATTGCCGCAGGGGCCCGCAAGGCTATGGAAAATGGGGCAGCCAGCCTCGAGGAGGTACTGCAAGGGGCTCTGCAAAGTGGCCGTGAAGCCTCCGACCGCACCCCCGAGCTGCTGCCGGTGCTCAAACAGGCCGGGGTGGTGGATGCGGGCGGCGTGGGGTTGCTGCGTTTTGTGGAGGGCCTCGAGGGCTACCTCAAGGGCCTGCCCTTGCCCGAACCGCCAAAAATCGAGAAGTATGCCCAGACCGCCTTCGAGGAGGAAGAATTCGGCTACTGCACAGAGTTTTTAATGGAAGGGGTGGCCGAACCCGTGGAGAAAATCCGCGAGGCGGTGTCGTCCTTTGGCGACTCCTTGCTGGTGGTAGGGGCCGAGGGCTACGTCAAAGGCCACATCCATACCAACGATCCCGACGGCCTGCTGGCCAGCGTGGCCCGCTACGGCAAGATGGTGCGTACCAAGGTCGAGGACATGTCGCAGCAGCACACCGAGATCCTTTCCATGGCCGGGGCTGCCGACGAAGCCCCCCCGCCCACGGGCCTGGTGGTGGTGGCCAACGGCTGGGGACTGGTCAAGGCCTTCCGGGGGTTTGGGGCCCGCATTGTGGCCGGAGGCCAGACCGCCAACCCCAGCGTGCAGGACATCCTGGATGCCATCAAAAGCCTCCCCAACCCCGAGGTAATAGTGCTGCCCAACAACAGCAACGTGATCATGTCGGCCCAGCAGGCGGCAGGTCTGGCCGAGGGCAAGACCGTGTACGTGATTCCGACCCGCACCATGGGCCAGGGGCTGGCTGCCAGCGTGCTTTACCAGGCCGACCTGCCCTCGAGCGAACTCCTGCCCGAGATGGAAGAAGCCTCCAGGAGAGCGGTCACCCTGGAGGTCACCCGGGCCAGCCGCAGCGTGGAGATTGGCGGGGTGAGCGTGACCGAGGGCCAGCCCATTGGCCTGCGCGACGATAAACTGGCCCTGGCCGCCGACACCCCCGAGGACGCCCTGTTCAATATGATCCAGCTGGCCTCCCAGGAGGGCGACTACGAAATACTGACCATTTTCCACGGTCCTACGGTCACAAAAGACACCCTAAACACCCTGGCGGCCCGGATTTCCCAAGCCTTTCCCGACCTCAGTCTTGAGATTCACCCCGGAGGGCCTGACCTTTACGATTACCTCGCCGTGCTGGAATAATTCGAACCCACCCCCACAGACATGGTCGGATGTTCAAATCCGACAAGGTGTTTCGGGTAAGCGTTACTTTTGTACGCCGCAGGCGTAATGCAAGCCTGTCGATTTTTTGGAGATAAAACTCGTCCAGCACGATGTAAATTTGGTATGCCGATCCATAAACTTTGTCAGGGAGCCGTCATGCTTGAGATGAGAAAACTCAAGAAACCCTTTAGGTTGAACTCATAAAGCACAATCATGAATTACCTCTGTCCAGCAAGCAAAAATTAAAAGAATCTGTTAGTACTCCAGTTAAACCTCACAAATGAATGAGAGGCGTGACGCCTATTTCTAAGGGAACCTGAGAACTGCCCCCCTACCCTCGAGTGGTATGGAACGGCTATTTCGTCTCCGCATTCCGAGTCTAATCCTGCTGTTGGCAGTATTTGGATTGGGCTGGGCCCAGGCCCCTCGGGTGATGACCCTCAAGGCCACGGCCTACACCTCCTCGGTGCGGGAAACCGACAGCACCCCCTTCATCACCGCTACCGGGGCCCGCACCCGCATCGGCATCATCGCAGTAAGCCGGGATATGCTGCGCGAACTGCCTTATGGCTCCAAGGTGATGCTCGAGGACCTGGGCACCCCGGCGGGGGTGGGTAAGGGGCGCTTCAACTACCTCTTCAAAGACCGGGTTTTTGTTGTAGAGGACACCATGCACCCCCGCAAACGGGAGCGGCTGGATGTGTGGCTGCCGGACCGCAGCACCGCCATCCGCTTTGGGGTGCGCAACGTCCGGGTAACGGTGATCCAACGAGGCCGGGGGTAAGATACTCGAGCGTCGAGGGCCGAAAAATCGCAGGGCTCTCGACCCTCGCCCCCATCTATGCGCTTCGTCTGGTTTCTTGCCCTGCGCCAACTCCGCTACCGCCGCACCCAGAGCCTCATCACGCTCCTGGGGGTGGCGGTGGGGATTATGGTGCTCACCACCGCGCTTTCGCTCACCAACGGCTTCATTAAGGGGCTGGTAGAAGCTACCCTCAAAGCCGTGCCCCACCTCTACCTGCAAAGCCTGAACCCCGAGGATAGCCCGGTTCCACCGCCCCACCCGGAGGTAATAGGCCAGGCACCGGTGCTCCTGACCAAGGCCCTGCTGACCCGCCGAGCCGAGGCAGGCCGCTCGGCAGGGGCCGACTTCGCCACCCTGATTGGGCTGGGGGCGGGTGGACAGGCCGTCTACCCCGAGCTCGACCTGTCCAGGCTCAAAGACGGCAGCATCGTTTTGGGGAGCGCCCTGGCCCGCAGCCTGGGGGCCTATCCGGGCGACAAGCTGTTTCTGGTCTCGATCAACCAGAAGCGAATTCAGCTCGAGGTAGTGAGCACCTTCCAGACCGGCAACTACCTGCTCGATGCCGGGTTTGCCTTTACCACCCTGGCCGACACCCGCGAACTCATGGAGCAGCCCGATGCGCTCTCGGGCTATCAGTTGCGATTGCGCAACCCCGACAAAGCCCCCGAGGTGGGGACGGCTCTGGCGGGGCGGGCCTACTTCCCCCAGACCTGGCAGTCCAGCAACCGCACCCTCATAGAGCAACTGGCCCTGCAAAAGCGGGTGATCGGGATTGTGGTCTTCCTGATTGTGGTGGTGGCGGCCCTGGGCATGGCCAGCGTGCTGGTGCTTACGGTGATCGAAAAAACCCCCGACATCGCCCTCTTGCGGGTGATGGGGGCCCGGGGAACCCAGGTAGCCGGTGTCTTTGCCTTGCAGGGCCTTATTCTGGGTGCGCTGGGCATTCTGATGGGCAACCTGCTGGGCTGGGGCCTGTCCAGCTATTTTCAGTGGCGCCCGGTGGAGATTCCCGGCGAACTGTACTTCCTGACCCGCCTCCCGGTAGACATCAAGCCCTCCGACTTTGTGTGGGTCTCAGGCTTTAGCCTGCTGGTGGTGATGCTGGCTTCACTCCTGCCCCTCTGGCGGGCGCTGCGCATCAAGCCGGGGGAGGTGTTGCGCTAAACCCAGCTTACCGCGCCGAAGGTGTCCTCGCGCCGGGGGCTGGTGGAGAACATCACCACCGGGGTCTGGGTATAGTCCTCAATTAGTTCGATGAAGCGCTTGACGCTGGCGGGCAACTGTTCGCGGCTCCCAATGCCCGATAGGTCGCCCCAGCCGGGGATGGCCTCGTACTTCACGCTACCATCCGGAAGGTGCTCGACGCCCACCTTCACGGTGGGAAAGCCCGAAAGCACGTCCAGTTTGGTTATCACCAGCCCATCGAAGCCGTTGACCTCGCAGGCGTACTTGAGCAGCACCAGGTCGAGCCAGCCGGTGCGCCTTGCCCGGCCCGTAGTCACGCCGAACTCGCCGCCTTTCTGCCTTAAAAACTCGTCCTCTTCGCCGTGGAGCTCGGTAGGGAAGGGGCCGTTACCCACCCGGGTAGCATAGGCTTTGGCCACCCCATAGACCTTATTGATGGCCTTGTGGTTTACCCCGGTGCCCACAATAATCCCACCTACGGTGGGGTGTGAGCTGGTCACGTAGGGATAGTCGCCGTAGTTGAGGTCGAGCAAAGTGGCCTGGGCGCCCTCGAAGAGTACCTTTTTGCCATGCTTGATGGCCTCGCGCAGCAGGTGGCCGGTATCGGCGATGTGGGGGGCCAGAATTTCGCGCATCCGCTCGAGGTCGGCCAGGGCTTTGGCGGGGGTGTCCCAGCCGGCTTCCCGGGTCGAGTTGGGTTTCTCGGTGAGCAGGGTCTCGACCCGCTCGCGCAATACCGCCTCGTTCAGCAGATCGCCCGCCCGAATGCCTACCCGCCGGGCCCGGTCGGAGTAGGCCGGCCCGATGCCCCGTTTGGTGGTGCCCACGAAGTTGTTACGCGACTCCACGTGCTTGTGGTGGGGGAGCACCAGATGGGCCTTATCTGAGACCAGCACCCGGGGCTCTAAACCCTCGGCGCGGATGTTCTGCATCTCCTCGGCAAAGCGGAAGGCGTCTATCACCATCCCGTCGCCCAGGATGTTGGTGGCCTGGGGGTGGATGACCCCGGTGGGCAGGAGATTCAGCTTGAAGGTTTTGCCCTGGGCTACCACGGTGTGGCCGGCGTTGGCCCCGCCCTGGTAGCGCACCACAAAGTCGGCATTCTCTGCGAGGGCATCGGTTACTTTACCTTTTCCTTCGTCGCCCCACTGGGCTCCAATGATGGCAATTCCTGGCACGAGATATAGCCTAAAGCCAAAGGCCGAAAGCGCAAAGCCCAATGCCAGGGCAGGTTCTTATCATTTGCTTGGAAGCATGGGTTGCAGCCCCCTCACCCGGCAACACCGGGTTGCCATCAGAAGTGGCCTGTTGGGCAAAACGAGCACCAGGCTAACTGCCGGTGACGCCACCCCCTACCACGGGGGTAGAGGGAAAGGGGAAACGATAAAAGCCTGAATGCCAGGGCCAATACAAAAACAAGCCCCAGAAGACACGCTCTAAGGGGAATGGGTTGGCTCGAGCTTCGCTTAGCGGGGGTTTAGCATCACCCGGCAACCGCTCTGGCCCCGGCTGCCCTGCTGGCCCTGGCTGTAAAGTTTGGCCTCGCCGCGCAGCACGCCGTCCACGGCATTCTGGAACTGGTCGTCCAGCAGACATGAGATGAGGGCTTGCCCCACGGAAACATCCAGGCGCAGGGTGCGGCCTACATAGTACAGGCGCATGGCCCAGTCGGTAGGGAGCAGGTCGCCGCTGCGGTTTTCCACAATTTTGGCACTGCCCGAGAACCCGTCGCTCTCGGCCTTGCTCAGCGTAAGGTTCCAGGCCACGTTGAAGGTCTCGAGGCGCCAGGTCTGGCCTACTACCGGCTCCTTGCGGGCTTCTTTGAGCCAGATGGGGGCGCTGGCGCTGCCCGACGTGCCGGCGGCGGCGCTGCCCAGTGTGGCCGAGCAGGGGATTCCGGCCAGGGCGACCGTGCCCTTGCCGTCCGGCTGGATGAGGCAGGTAAAAGGCGAGGTAACGCTCGAGGCCGTTGTGGGGGCCTTGAAGTCGAACACCAGCACGTTTTTGTAGTTGGTGCCGGGCAGGGTCTCGGCGAAGTAGGCCACCTGGGCGGCCCGGGTGTCCACCCCCTGGGCCTGGGCCTCGAAGATGCCGTTCTGGGCTGTGCCCAGTCGCACGTTCCAGGCAAGGCGCTGGCCCTGGACCTCGATGACGAAGTTCCATACCTGGCCTTGCTCGAGCCTTGGAGGCCATGGACTTTGGGCCAAAGCCGCGTTGAAGATGGCTAGAAGAATCAATGCCTGGATGTGTTTCATAGGGGTGATTGTCCTACAGTACCAACGTTTGGGGTGTTTATTCATCACAGCGGTGCAGGCTGGAAGGGAAAGCGGCATAGCGCTGCGGTTGCTTTAGATTTGAAATAGGCCCAGCAGAACGTAGTGAGTTGCTGTATGGAGGATTGTTGCGCTAAGAGCAATTACCTTTTGATTAACGACCGGCACCCCCAAAAAGGGGTGTGACCTGGGTTGTGCATTTTGACCACGAGATTCCCTTTCACCGTGTTACTCTGCATGAGAGGTTTAACGAAGGAGTTCACGCTTGAGAAAGGGAGGTAAAGAGCAAAAGACTCGAATCGGTGACGATCGTCACCGGGCTACGTCTATTTCCCGGCAGGGGTTGTGGAAGCAATCCCGTGCTAAATCGGCCCTGGTCGTATACCCCAATGCACTCATGCTCCGCGAATATCGCGGATATTGCCGGCAAGGGATTTGCACCGGGACTTTAGCCACGCCCCAGGGGGATTTGCAAGGAGTGTAGACATGAATAAAGCTGGAGGACCAATCCAACTCAAACTATGGGGGCCAGCCCGGCTGGAGTATCAAGGCCGCGAGCTAAAGCTTCAGCGCAAGGGTTTGGCCATCCTGTACTACCTGGCCCTGGAAGGAGCCACCCGGCGTGAAGTGTTGGCCGACCTGCTGTGGGGACATTCGGCGGCCTCGCAGAACCTGCGGGTCGAACTGCATCGCTTGAGCCAGGCCTTGGCCCCCCTGGGCTATACCCTGTTCAAAGCAGGCGAAGATCCCTTGCAACTTCCGCCCTTTGTCTCCCTGGATCGTACCCCTTCGCCCGGGGCACCCATGGAAGGGCTGGAGGAGCTCTCGGTGGAGTTTAGAGCCTGGCTCGAGGGCCAGCGTTCACAGCTCATGGCCAATAGCTCGGGTACCGTCGGACGCGAACGCCTGGTGCAGGAGGTGGCTTCACAACTGACCCTGCCCTCGGTGCTGATCCTGATGGGCCGGCCTGGCTCGGGGCGCACGGCTTTTGCCCAGGCCCTGGCCAAAGCCCTGGGGATGCCTTTCTTGGAAGGCCCCAGGGGGGGTGGCAAGGCGCTGCACTACCTGCGCCCGCCCTACACCGATGTCTCCATGGAGCGTATCCTGACCGACCGCGATGGGCTGTGGGTGGTTGAGCGCTCCTCCTATGGGGAAGACCCCAAGCTGATCCTGGAGTTGCGCAGCCACTATCCCGCCGAACGCACCCGCTACATCACCCTGCCGCCCCTCTCGTGGGCCGAAGCCCGCGCCTCGATGCTCGCAAACCTGCCCTTTGCCCAGGCGGCGCGCCTGTTCCTGGCCTCGGGGGGCTCGCCCGGCCACCTGCGCGAGCTGCTGGCGGTGCCCCATACCGGCGCCGAAGTGCCCCTGCCCCAGCGGGTACGGGCCCAGGTACAGCTCGAGGCCCGCATGCTTTCGCTGGAGGCGCGCCTGGCCCTCGAGCGCCTCTCGGTGCACCCCGGCCCCTACAGCCAGGGCTTGCTGGATGCGCTGGAGGCCACGCCCTATCTGGACGAGCTCGAGCGCCGGGGCTGGCTGGTTTATGCCGGACAGTGGCAGTTCTCCGACGATGCCAGCCGCCGGGTTCTGTACCTGGGGCTGCAGCCGGGGCGCCGCCAGCAGTACCACCGCCAGGCTGCCCTGCAATGCGCCATGGAAGAACAGCGCATGGCCGAGGCCTACCACCGCCTGATGGCCGGTGACACCGCCGACTGGGGCACTTTTGTGAATACCCTGCCGGGCTGGACCCGCTACGGCCTCAAGGCCTGGCTGGGCATGAACGAAGCCCTCCCGATGGGGCCGAGCGTGGGTGAGATGGCCCGGGGCAGCGAGCTGGCGCTCTTAGAAGAAGCCCGTTTTGGCCAGGGCTTTGAAGTGGACGGCCGCCATGTGCGCTGGGTACGTACCCCTTCCCAGGCCACCACCTCGGGCATTATGTGGGCCAGCCACGATGAAGCTTCCCTGCTGCACCTCAAGGGTCACGTGTATGTGGAGAACCCCCTGGGGGTGGGCATTTCGGGCCGTGCGGCGCCCCTCATGCTGGAGATCCAGGAGCCCCGCGAGGCCCGGGTGATTTTCCTTCATGGCATCCAGGCCGGGGCTCTGGCCGACAATGCCTTGTTGCTGCCTTTGCAAGAAGAGCTCGACCTCTGGTTCCGGGTTCCGGCGGGGGCCAGCATCCGCCTCACCAGCAGCGCCGAAAGCGGCCTGATTGACCTCGAGGTCACTTCCTACCGCATCGCCCCGGCAGCCCAGGCCCAGTCTGCGCCAAAAGTAGAGGTGCTCGAATTTTTTCGTAGCGCGGTAGAAGCCGCGAGGAAATACTGAATCCTCCAAAACAAAAACCGGGGCGTGGAGCTCCGGTTTTGATCTGGCTGGACGGCTCTTTGGAAACCGTAACGACCTTATACCGGATTCAAAAAGACAGTTTACAAAACCAAAAAACACCAGAGGCTGTCTTTTTGAAATCCTAGAGCACCCCCCTCCCTTGAGTACCGGCGCTAGCCGGGGGCCGATGGCCCTTCACTGTCGGTCGGCGAAGAAAGCGTCTCCCTTCCAAGGGGCGGTATCGCCCTCCGCTACGCGGATAACTTCCAAGGGGCGGTATCGCCCTCCGCTACGCGGATAACTTCGGTCGGGTTAGTTCGTCACCAACGGGTGACGAACTAACCGAATCTGGTATTACGTCTGGTAGCTGCCTGCATGAAGGCCCACTTGCTCGAGCCAGCTCTTGAGCTTGGTAATGGAGAAACGGCTCATCGAGGTGGCGTGGTTGCCATAAACCAGGGTCGGTACGCTGCGCTTGCCGTTGTTCACCTTCATCACCAGTTCGGCAGCGCTCGAGTCCTGCTCGATGTCCACTTCGGTATAGGGCAGGCCGAGCGTCGAGAGGGCTTGTTTGGTAGCGCGGCAGTCGGGGCACCAGGAGGTGGTGTACATGATAATCATAGCCAGCAGCGAGTGTACGTGGGCCCTGGATGAAATAGTGTGCTTTTGACAACGCTGGCTAGGCCTCGCCGACCTCGAGGGCCGCCGTTAGGGCCGCACCCAGCAGCCCGGCCTCGCTCCCTAGCTTGGCCAGGTGGACGGGCGGGATGATCCAGTTTTCCATGTAGCGATGATACGAGCGCATCACTTCGTCCAGATAAGCTGGGCCGGCGTTGAGCGCCACCCCGCCCCCCAGCACCACCACCTCGGGGTCGTAGCACTTCACCAACGAAGCTAGGGCAATGCCCACCCAGCTTGCGGCCTGCAACACGATCCGGCTGGCCCTGGGATCGCCTTGTTGGAACAGGGCAAAGAGTTCGCGGGTGCCCATCTCTCGCTTGAAGGAGGCCAGGGCCATCCGCTCCATGGCGGGGCCTGTCGCCAAGGCTTCCAGGCAGCCATCCAGCCCGCAGCCGCACAGGGGGCCGCCGGGCTGCATGGTGATGTGCCCGATCTCGCCCCCCTGGCCGTTTACGCCACGTAGCACCTTGTTGCCCCACACAAAACCACCCCCGACCCCGGTCGAGACCGTCATGTAGAGGGTGCTCTCGGCGCCCTGGGCTGCGCCCAGCTTATGTTCGGCCAGTGCGGCCGCGTTGGCGTCGTTTTCCATGTAGACCTTGTAGCCGGTAGCCTGCTCGAGCAGCTCCACAATGGGAAAATCGGTAAAGTTGGCAATGTTGGGCGCAAACTTGATGCGGCCCCGCTTGAAGTCCAGCGGCCCGGGGGTGCCCAGACCAATGGCCTGAACCACCACCCCTGCGGCTTCGATGGCGGCTCGAGCGGCCTGGGCCATGGCCTCGATAACGGCCTGGCCCCCTTCTTCTGGTGTGGGCACCGTAACCCTGGCCTTGATGACGCCTTCGCAGAGCACCCCCGCCATAATTTTGGTTCCGCCCAGGTCTATCCCCACTACGCTCATGATGGCTCTCCTTGGTGGTCGCGTTCCACAATCAGCACAGCTTCCTCGTGCAATACCTCGGGCACCCAGAGGCTCACATCCCCGGTGTAAGTGCCCAGGTAGGCTTCGGGCAGGCCAAAGCTGGTAAAAGGGGTCTCGAGGTAAACCGGAATCCGGCGCTGTTCCAGTCGCGCCTTGATGCCCTCGGCGATCATCCTGGGCGCCGAAAGAAGCAGCACATAGGCTACTTCCCCAATCAGGCGACGGGGAAGGGTGTTTTGGACCGGGTCTTGCTCATCCATGTCGGGATGGTCGTTCATTGGCTAACAGCATAACAGCCCAGGGGAAGGGGCCCCTGCCTTGCCTCTGGTCGGAACCTTCCCAATTACCCAGAATTTGCAAACCGGCCCGCTAAGCTATAAGTCGGTAGCTATGCTGGCGCAAGTACGAACCTATAGTCTATTTGGCCTCGAGGCCCAGCCCATCACGGTGGAGGTGGATGTTTCTCAGGGGATGCCCTTCTACGCGGTGGTGGGCCTGCCCGATAAGGCCGTGGAGGAATCGCGCGAGCGCGTGCGGGCTGCCCTCAAGAACGCAGGCTTTCCTTATCCGCAGGGACGCGTCGTCATTAACCTGGCCCCGGCAGAACTGCGCAAGGAAGGCACCCATTACGACCTGCCTATCGCCCTGGGGTTGCTTTGTGCCCAGGGGAGCATTCCGACCGAAGCCCTGCAAGGCTTTGCGGCGGCGGGCGAGCTGGGGCTGGATGGCGAACTGCGCCCGGTTCCGGGGGCGGTGAACCTGGCCCTGGGGGCGCTTCAAGATGGATATAAGCTCCTCATGCCCCACGCCTCTGCCGAGGAAGCCGCCCTGATTGAAGGGGTGCAGGTTTTTGGGGCGACCCACCTGGCGCAACTGGTGCGCTTTTTGCTGGGGCAGGAGGAGCTGCTAATGGCCCGCTCGAGCCCTGGAATCGAAGCGCTGGAAACCTCGCTCGACCTGCTTGATGTGAAGGGCCAAGCCAAAGCCAAGCGGGCTTTGGAGATTGCCGCGGCCGGAGCCCACCACCTGCTGATGAGCGGCACGCCGGGCTCGGGCAAGACCATGTTGGCCAAGCGGATGGTAAGTCTTTTGCCACCCCTGAGTTCTGAGGAGGCCCTCGAGGTCACCCGCATCCACTCTGCCGCCGGCCGGCCAATGAAGGGCCTCATCAAAACCCCGCCGTTTCGCAGCCCCCACCACACCGTCTCCGATGCCGGGCTCATCGGCGGCGGTACCATTCCCAAGCCTGGCGAGATTTCGTTGGCCCACCGGGGGGTGCTGTTCCTGGACGAGTTCCCCGAGTTCTCCCGCGATGCCCTGGAGGTGTTGCGGCAGCCCCTGGAAGATGGCGTGGTCACCATCTCGAGGGCCCGGGCCAGCTTTACCTACCCGGCCCGTTTTTTGCTGATTGCCGCCATGAACCCCTGCCTCTGCGGTTGGCACGGTGACCCGGAAAGGCCCTGCACCTGCACACCCGCCCAGCGCACCCGGTACGTGAACCGCATCAGCGGCCCCCTGCTCGACCGCTTCGACCTGGTGGTGGAAGTCCCCCGCCTCACCCCCGCCGAACTCGCCCGCGCCCCCGAAGGGGAGTCCACAACAGCGGTGCGAGAACGGGTGCTGGCGGCAAGGGAAAGGATGAAGGCCCGCCAGGGGAAGCTCAACAGTGAACTCTTCGGTAGAGCGCTGCGCCAGCACACGGTGCTTTCCCCTGCCAGTGAGGCCCTCTTGCAAGCGGCCACCAAACGCTTGGCCCTCACCGCCCGCAGCTACGACCGCATCCTGCGGGTGGCCCGCACCATCGCTGACCTGGCAGCCTCGGAGCGCATCCAGGAGACCCACCTGGCCGAAGCCTTGACCTACCGGCGGAGCCTGGGGTGAAAAATTCGTGCTACTTTTAATCCCGGGATTTAGGAAAATAGGCTGCCGCTCGAGCGTAGTCCACCCTTGGCGACGGCCGTGGCAGATCAGTAGCCGCTGAGCTTTCCGCTGCGCCGCACCCTCCGCTCGGCCCAGCGGTAGAACAGCAGCCCCAGGGCGAAGTAGGTCAGCCCGTTAGCCGCCGCTGCCGCCCAGGGGGTCTCGGGCAGAGGCACGCCTTGGGCCATCAGCTGCCGTAGCACCTCGGCAGCGGGAACCAGGGGGAATAGATGGTACGCCGGCTGCAGCGCAGCGGGCCAGGCCTTAGGCGGCACCGCGATCAGCAGGATCACCAAGTATTGGGCCAGGTTGATGGTGCCCACAATGTTCTTGTAGGTCACTGCCAGCCCGGCCAGGACGAAGCCCAGGCCGTTGACCCCCAACAGGAAGGGAAGGGCGGCCAGCAGGCTCTCCGGCGGCACGAACAGGCGGCGACCGGTCAGCAGCAGCATTGCCGCCAGCAGGATACCGGTCAGCACCAGCTGCAGGGTGGCGAAGGCGGCCACCCGGGCCACCAGTACCCGCCACAGGCCGTGGGGGGTGAGCCAGAGCTGCTCGAGGGTGCCTACCTGGGCCTCGGTCTGGATCCCCCAAGCCATGCTGCCCAGGCCGATCACCGCCAAGTACCAGAGCACAAAGCTCACAATTAGGGCCTCCAAACCGCTGCCCAAGGCCAGCGGGCCAGCCGTCGCGCCCTGGGCCCCCATTACCACAGCGTAGAAGAGGATGGTGAAGGAGGTCATGCTGGCGAAGGCCTCGTTGGGGTAGCGGCGGAAGTTGAGCCATACCCGCCAGACCTCAGCGGACAGCAGCCGCAGTACCGGAAGCATCGCTCTCCTCCTTGATAAGCTGCAGGAAAGTCTCGGTCAGCGTCGCACGATCGCGCTGCACCGCCACCACCTCTGCCGGCCGGATCGCCTCCATCACTTGCCAGAATAGCTGGGCATCCCCCCGCAGGGTCAGCTTGCGCGGCTCGGGGTGCGCGACGCCCAGCTCCTCCAGGCGGCGGGCTATGACGGCATCGAGGGGCTGGGCGAGCTCCAGAACATAGGTTCCTGCAGCGAAGCGCGCGGTGAGCGCAGCTGGGGGCCCCTCAGCCACCAGTTCCCCCCGCCGGATGATGGCTACCCGGTCAGCCACCTCCTCGGCCACGTCGAGCTGGTGGGTGGTCAGCAACACGGCTTGTCCAGCGCGGGCCAGCTCGCGCACCATGCGCTTCATGGCGATGGCCGATTCCACGTCGAGCCCCAGCGTGGGCTCATCTAAAAGCAGCAGCGGTGGGCGGTGGATCAGCGCCATTGCCAGAGCTAGTTTTTGCTGCATGCCCCGCGAGAGGCTCTGGGTCTTCTCGCGAACCTTATCGCCAAGGCCCAGCTGCGCCAGCAGTTCCCACCCGCGCTGGCGGGCCTCCCGGCGGGGTAACCCGCGGATCATGCCGTAGTACTCGAGGTTCTCTATCGGGGTGAGGTGCCAATACAGGTTGCGGTTGCCCTCCAGCACGGCCCCGACGTGCCGTAGGGCCCGGGAGCTCTGCATCGGGTTCTCTCCTAGGATGCGCACTTCCCCTTCGTCGGGTAGGACCAGGCCACAGATCATCTTAACCGTGGTGGTTTTGCCCGCTCCGTTTGGCCCCAGGAAGGCCAGCACCTCGCCCGCGTCAATCTGCAGCGAGACCCCCCGCACCGCCTCGACCGGCCCCTGCTTCCCCACGTAGCGCTTTCGCAGGCCGGTCGCCTGCAACACGGGTGTGCTGCTCGAAACCACCGGACTCAGCATGATATTCATTATCACAATTATCACATCCTCAAGCCGGGAGCAAGGTCGCAGGCTCACTTTCCTTTTGCCGGTGCCACCCCCTCTGATCGAACAACTCATCTGCCATCAGCATCCGGGGTCCTGCAGCCAGGCATCGACTGAGGAAGTATCCCACCCCTGCCATCCCGGTGCCAAGGTCGGCCTGCAGACGCAGCATCCCCTCTCCCGGGAAGGCACAGCGGCCGCGGTAGTAGATTCGATGCAGGTAGGCCAACCAGGCCAAGTGCAAGGCCCAGCGGCGGAAGCGGGGGTCGCCGCTGGCCTCCCATAGGTCCAGCAGGAGCTCCCCGTTGCCCGCCAGCCCATGGCATTGAGTGAGGGTCGAGCCCCACTTCTCGGCCATAACCGCCCGTGCCGCCCCCATCGCGGCCTCGAGGTAGCAGTGCTCGCCCGTGACCCGGTAAAGGCGTATCAACGCAGTGCCCACGCCCGACGAGCCGTTACACCAGTGGGGCCAGCGGCGGGGATCGCCGGGGCCGAAGTCCCAGTACCAGCGGCCTCGCACACGCTGGGCTGCTCGCAACAAGGTGTGAGCTCCTTGGACGGCCAGATCAAGCCAGCGGTCCTTACCGCTGGCCAAGCTCAGGTAGATGAGGAAGGTGACGATCCCCGCCACGCCGTGGGCATAACCGTAGTACTCCTTGCCGCTAAACTCGCGGATGTGGGGCTCAGCAGGGATGGGCCAGGCCAGCGAGCCGTTGAGCACCCGGACCGTGTGTGCGAGGTATTCGCCCACCTCCATCGCCTTGTCCAGGAACTGTATCTTCCCTGTGTCAGCGAACAGCATTAGATGGGTAAGCCCGATCCCGGCCGCCCCATGGGCTATGTCAGGCAGCGGGTAGTCGGTGGGCAGCCCAGCTACTAGTCCGGCGGCCTGTTCCTCCATCGCACCGTCACCTAGTTGGCGGGCAGCTCGGTGCAAGAACAACAGGGGCCCCGCCAACCCGAAGTACAGGCCTGGTGGCCGGTTGGGCTCGGCCGAGAGCCGGGCTGCGCACCATTCAGCGGTTCGGCGCAATAAGGGTTCGAGATCGTTGCGGCCGTGAGCCTGGATGGCCCGTAGCAAGAAGAGGCCCACCCCGCTGGCACCGAACTGTATGCTGATGGGATCGGCCTTGTAGCCGACCCAGTTGGTGGGCCAAGGACAGTTCACCCGGTGGTGGCTGCCTCCGGAGGGCGCGAACTGCGCCTTGTCGGCGATATAGCCGATGACTCCCGCCAGGCCTTCCGCCAGTTCAGCCTCGCGGGCGATGCGCAGGCAGCCTGAACGACGTGCAACCAAGGTCTCGGGTAGAGCGTCCACGCGCCGAGCAACCTCCTCAAGGGTGGGACGCCGCCGGGGGTCATCGTCCATCAGCTCCAGCACCAGCGCCGCGGCCTTTGCTGGTAACCCCCGCTCGGCGGCAATAGCCCAGAGGATCGGGCCGAGTTGCTCAGGGATGCTACGGCCAGGGGCTTCGTCGCGCATGTGCAAAGTAGGGTGGCGGCCGGTGAGGACGAAGTGCAATACCGCACCCAGACTGAACAGATCATCAGCCACTGTGGGTGGGTGCTGGATACTACGCTGAGGAGAGATGTATCCGGGCGTACCACCGAAGATGTAGATGCCCCTTGCGGTGTCGAAGGCTAGCTCGAGGTCGATAAGCCGCAAATCGCCTTCAGGGGTGACCATGACGTTGTTGGGGGTGAAGTCCTGCAGCACCACTCCTCGTTCGTGAGCCACCCCCAAGAGACGCACCAGCTTCCTGATCAGACCTTTGACCTCGATCCAAGGCTGGTTCGAAGCCGCATCTAGGTGCTTGCGCAGGGTGCGACCAGGTACCAGCTCTTCAGCCGCGAAGGTGTGTCCCCCGTACTCGAAAAGGTCTAGCGGCCGGGGCACCGTCCCCGTAGAGGCCAGCTTCTCCAGCATGGCGTACTCCTGCTGCAGCCGGAACACCGCGTCGTACCCCTGCGGATCTGTGCCCACGTGCGGCCGGGCCTCCTTGAGGATTACTTCCATACCAGTGTGGATGTCAAGGGCCTTGTAGAGCCCACCCTTGTTGCTAAAATGCAGTGCTTTCAGCACCCGGTAGCGCTCTTTCAACACCAAGCCGCCCTGGCTCGACGGCTGAGACACTGGTTGGGGGGCCTGGGGCTGTGGCGGTCGGAAGGGATCCCGGGTCCAGGGGGGCGCGGAGAACCAGGGATTGCGCTTGTCCTCCACCTCCTCCCCGCTCGGGCTCACCATCACCGGCATGTAGAATCCGTCGGCGCCCAGCCGGAACAGGGGCTTGAAGGCGCCATAGCGGTAGAACACGATGCCGTCAGGTTTGTAGGGGCGGTCGGATAGCACTCGAGGCCCCTCCAATCCTCGCGTGAGTTCGTAGCACCGCTCAGCTAGGTAACGCAACTCCGGCTCCTCGGTTGGGTAGATGGTGATAAACTTGCCAGAGATACCTCGAGGCCAATACGGTGCGTTGACCACGTAGAGTAGGTCCGTGCTCACGATGAACTTGAAGAGGGTTCCCACCTCAAGCAAAACGGGAAGGACACGCTCGAGCACCTCCGGCGCTGAATGGGGGGTTGCCGAAAGGTGCAGCTTCCAGCCTTGGCCAGGCAGCGCCTGGCCTGGGCGTAGAACGTAGGTCCAGATGCCCTCGATCTCATAGCGCCACCCGGACGTGCTGGCCAGGTGGCTTTTTAGGATCTCAAGCAGCGCCCGCGAGCGCCAGGGATAATAGTCGATGGTCTCAAACTGGTAGGGGTCGGCAATGGTGAAAGGAATAACTTCCCCGTTTGCATTCATTGCAGTACCACCTTGAGTCGGCAGATCGGCCGTCGGGAGGGCCGCAACTTAGGACTTCAAGCGAGGTAAGAACTGGTATGACCGCAGCTAATCGAGCAAGTGTGGTCGCAGAAGTCCCAATCTCCGTAATCCTCTTCCTCTAGCGACTGCATGGCTTGAAGCTGTATGACGTTTTCGAACTCTTCCATACGACCTCCTTTCTAGCATACGGAAACCGAGGCCGATCTGCCCTGAGCTAAGCACAGCAAACTCGACTTTCGTAATGGCAACGGAGTGTAAACGCTATTGCCTCGAGACTAATATATTGGCGTAAGTCCAGTCAACAGCACGATCTTAATACAGCGTCGTATAGACCCCCATACACTGCCTACCCTCCCCTGCTAGGGGAGGGCAAGGGTGGGGTTGTCTTGGAAAGGCAAATCCCCAGGTATAGCCATCTCTACGACGGTGTACTTAATACACAGTCGTAGAAATACCCGTACACTGAGAACATGTAAAAGCAACTATACCCAGTACAGCTGCAAAGGAAAGAGCGCAGCAGCCTGCTGCACCTGTGCAAAAAGCGCACCGTGGAGGTACGGGTCTACAAACGGGCCCGAGCCCTGCTGCTGGCCCATGAGGGGTTCAAGGATCAGGAGATCGCTCAGCAAGTAGGCCTCAGCCGCGTCACCCTGGTCAACCTGCGGCGGCGTTTTCAGCAAGAACGCCTCCAGTGCATCTACGACCGGCCTCGCTCAGGACGCAAGCCCCTGTTCGATGGAAATCTGCGGGCCAAGATCACCGCCCTGGCCTGCAGCGACCCTCCCGAGGGGTATGGCCGATGGAGCTTGCGGCTGCTGGCCGATCGGGTGGTGGAGTTGGGCTGGGTGGAGGGTATCCACTTTGATACGGTAGGACGCATCCTCAAAAAAACCAACTCCAACCCCAACAGGTCAGAAGCTGGTGTCTAGGCAAGCTGGACGCGGGCTTTCTGGCCCGGATGGAGCACCTATTGCACCTGTACGCGCTCCACCTGTACGCGCTCCCCTATGATCCCGCGTATCCCCTGGTCTGCTTTGACGAACGCCCCTGCTTCCTGATTGGCGAGGTACTGAGTCCTGTGCCGATGGAGCCAGGGCAGGCTAAACGGCAGCACTACGCCTACCAGAAGAACGGAAGCTGTAGTCTGTTCGTGGCCTTTGAGCCGGCCACCGGGCAGCGCTGGGTTCAGGTCTATGCCCGGCGAAGCGGCCGGGAGTACACCCAGTTCATGCAGTATCTGCAGAAGCAGTTTCCCCAAGCCCAGCGGATTCGCTTGGTGCAGGATAATCTTTCCACCCACAGCCCCGCCTCCTTCTATGCCCATCTGCCCGCGGAGGAAGCCTTTGACCTAATGGAGCGGTGTGAGTGGAACTACACCCCTCCCAGGGCTAGTTGGCTGAACATGGTGGAGATCGAGCTGTCGGCCCTCTCCCGGCAGTGTTTGCAGCGCCGGATTGGGACACAGGAAGCGTTAGAGCGGGAGGTACGCGCCTGGGTGGCTGAGCGCAACCGACGGAGGGTCACGGTGCGCTGGCAGTTCACGGTACACGATGCCCGGCAAAAGTTCGCCAATAAATATGTGGCGTAAAGGGAATAATACGACGGTGTACTACGCCAATTCGGAAAAGGACTTGACACCTACTAGAAAATAAGGGACAGGTTAGCCATGCGATACTACCCGTCCCTGCAAGAGATTGTAGCAGCCATAGAAGCCCTGCTGTTGCCCAGACGCAAGAAAGCCCCGCAAGGACGTAAGCCCTGCTACAGCGATGAGCTCATCATCGCCCTGGCTGTCTACCAGCATCTCTGGCGCTTCCGCTACGCCCAGGTTCTGCTGCTCTGGCTGCGAAGCCAGGGGGAGCCAGTCCCTGCACCCTCTACCTTCTGTGAGCGCAAAGCCCAGCTGCTCGGCCAGATGGTGCTGGCCGTCAAGGCCCTGGCGGCTCTGCTAAACCCTCCGCTGCGCCTGCGCATGGATTCCAAGAAGTTGCCCACCGCTGCCCTGGCGCGGGCTAAGCGGGTTAGACTCCCCGGCCGTATCGGGCGGGATCATGCCAACCGCACGCACTTTTACGGATTGCGCTTGCACGCCCAGGTGGACGACCGGGGCTATTTGCGCCGGGTGCTGTTGCGCCCGGCCCAGGAGCATGATGTGACGGTGGCCGTGCGGCTGCTACGGGGGTTGAAGTATGGGGTGGTCCCAGGAGACAGGGGCTACCTGAGCCGAGGGCTCAAGGCGGAGGTGGCCCGAACGGAACATGCGGCCCCATAGCGAGCGGGAGCGGCGCCTGAGTACCGGCCTGGCCGGACCGCTGGAGCGGCTTCACTTGTTGCGAGGGCATCGGATCATCGAGAGCGTCTTTTCCAGCCTGGATCGACTGGGGCTGAGCGAACGCCCCTACCGCAAAACCCGGGGGCTGATCTTTCACATCTATGCGGTATTGCTGGGCTACGGTCTGCTCAAGCGGATGGAGCACGACCTCGCCTGGAAGCTCCTGATCTCTTATGGGCGCAGGTTGGAGATAGGGTGGGGTCGTTTTTCCGAATTGGGGCTGGGGAAAATTGTGTAAAGGGTGCTGAGGATGGATAGGAGGTTGAGGAAGATGCCGAAGGCAAAGGAACGTGGCGGGGGCAAGCCCCTGCAGACCCAGGCTCCAGACTGGCTGGACGGCCTAGTGGACGAACTCTACGGCCGCATGGCCCAAGGGGAGCATCCGGGCTTCGCCTTCCTTCTAGAGGCCCTGTTCAACAAGGTCATGGAACGGGCCCGGGCCCGCTTCCTGGCCTCCCTGAAAGGTCAGGGGAGCAGGCCAACTGGAGTGAGGAGGGTGCGGAATGTGGGGTGCAGGAAGTCGCGGCGAACATTGGCGATGCGGGCATAAATGCGCTGAACTCTTGCTTTCTTCCAGTTGCTGCTGAACTTCACGCCTTCTTCCCCGCTACAAGAACCACGGCCTCAACGTCTTGGCCCAACCTGCGGAAGTGGCTGGGGTTGAGGGTGAGCAGCCGCTCGGCCTTGGCCTTGAGGGCAGCTTGGGCGATCAGGGCATCGTAAATGGCTCCGCCCACAAGGTTCAGCTTTTCCAGCCGCTGCAGCACCGCCCGGTAATCGGCTGCGCTCAGGGCTATGGTCTGGAAGCCCCGGAGGTTTTCTTCGATGAGCTGTAGGGCTACCGGGGGCGGGATAGCGGGGCGCAGGGGCAGGCGGGTCAGCACCGCGTACAGCTCGGCCAAGGTATGGGTGGCTACCACGCCGTCGTGAGCCCCTTCGAGGGTCTGCTCGAGCCATTCCCAAGCCGCGGTGTGGGCCGGGTGGGACTGGACAAAGGCAGCAACCAAGCTCGAGGTGTCGAAGAGTAGCTTCATCGGGAGAGTTCGTCCAGGCGTTCTTCCCTCAGATGGTTCAGGGCTTGGCCGAGGTTCGCCGTGGCCCCGCTCTCCACCACCAAGACCCGTCCCTTGCGGCGCAAAGGGGGTGGGGTGCGCTGAGGCAGCAAGGTCAGCTTGCCGTCCTCGAGCTGTACCTCGAGGACATCATCAGGCTTCAAGTCCAGGCGCTCGCGCAGCTTTTTGGGGATAAGTATTCGCCCAAACTTGTCCAGGGTGATTTGCATATTGCCAATATTAGCATATTTTTGCCAAATTGACCTTCATTGCCGTCCCCCGGCTAAACTGCGTGATGACTCCTCGGACTGGAAGTCCGCTGCTTTGCACAGCAAACACGTCCTTGTGGCTTCTCGGTTCACAAGGCACAGGCTTGCGCCCGTGACCACGGGACGGCCCATGCCGTTCCCATCCCCGCAGGCCCCGTCCAGGCCTGGTGGCGTAGTTTCGCAGCGATGGCCGGGTGGCCACCGCCCCTCCTCCAGCCTTCGGCTGGGCAGATCTGTCCGAGCCCAGCAAAAACCTTGACACCCCGCTTCGCGGCGAAAGAAGCTTCGCGGTCGCATGTAGCTTCGCTGACCCATGTATCCAACGGACTAGTTGCTTGGCCCGAAGGGCCAACACGTCTTGAAGGTCCGGGGGATTATAGCTCCCCCACACCCCCTCTTTGCTCTAACCCCAGGGACGACCCCCTCTCGGGACGGGCTGCGCCCGTACACCAGAGAAACCCGGCCAACCCGCCTACTACCGGGACGCCGCGGCCCTCGAGTCCCCCTACCCCCGCACCCTCGGGCGCCTACTACCGCAATTGCGCCGAGGCCCGCGCGGCTGGGGCCGCTCCCATCTACCGAGGGCAGCCGGGATACCGGAAGGGGCTGGATCGGGACGGCGACGGGGTGGCGTGTGAGCGCTGAGCCGTTGCTCGGGCCGCAAGGACGCGGGCGGCTTGAGGCTGTTCTGCGCAAAGCGCTCGAGGAGACCAAAAGTCTGGAAGAGAATATCCAGAAAGCTCTGGTGGCGCTCGAGGCCCTGGAGCAGGAAGACCGGGCCCTCGGCCTGCTGTACGCCTCCATACCTCGTCTGGGGCACAAAGTTCTCGAAGAAATCCTTCTGGAGATCCAGCCGCGGCTGGTGGCGCTCTGCCACCCCCTTCAGGAGGTGCTGGAAGAAGTATCAGCGGGACGGGGCGAAGGGGGTGCATAACCCACCAGCATCCGCTCCACCTCCGCCCACACCCCCCGGCTCACCCAGTTCCTATAGTGCCAGTAGACCATCTTCCCCGGTGGGTAACCCGGAGGAGTATCCCCCCAGGGCCGCCCCTCCCGCAACACCAGGAAGATGGCCTCCACAAGGGAGCGCCTGGCGTAGCGGGGTGGGGCTCCCTTGCCTTTGCCCTGAACCAGGGACGCTAACCGCTGCCACAGCGCATCGGGTAGGGGATAGGGGTAGCGAGGGTCAGGAGCCTCTCTTGAGAAGGTTGCGCTTCCCGTATACCCACCTCCAGGCCGTCCCGCTGCTCGACCTCTTCGATCTGGTGGTAGAAGTGCCGCGCCTGACGCCGCAGGAGTTGTCCCGGGCCCCCGAGGGGGAGTCCACCGCGCAGGTGCGGGTGCGGGTGCTTGCAGCCCGAGAGAGGATGAAAGCCCGCCAGGGGAAGCTCAACAGTAAGCTGCTGGGCTGGGTCCTGCGCCAGCACACCCCCCTTTCCCCCTCCGGTGAGGCCCTCTTACACGCGGCTACCAAACGCTTAGCCCTCACCGCCCGCAGCTACGACCGCATTCTGCGGACAGCCCGTACCATCGCCGACCTGGCAGGGGCCGAGAACATCCAGGAGGCCCACCTGGCCGAAGCCTTAACCTACCGGCGGGGGTTGGGGTGAGGGCTCATGGGTATTTATCTGATTTTCTGCTATTCTGAAATACGTGAAGATCATCGCCCAACTCTCGCCCAGGGGCCAGGTGACCCTGCCAGCCGCCATACGGAAGGCCCTGGGCCTCAAAGCAGGAGATGCCCTGCTGCTTAGGGTAGAGGAAGGAAGGGTAGTGCTGGAACCGGCCCAGGTGCTCCCTGTGGAAGCCTATACCGAGGAGCGTATCCGGGAGTTCGCCCAGGCCGCTGAGGTAAGCGAGGAGGAGCTGGCGGCCTTCCGAAAAGCCTGGGGGCTGTAGTGCGGGTTTTTCTGGACGCCAACGTGCTCTTCTCGGCGGCGCTGGGGGGCGAGGTGTTCCAGCTGATCTGGCTTTTGGTTGAGCAGGGGCGGCTCGAGCTGTTCACCAGCCCGCTGTGCCGTATGGAAGCGACGTTCAACCTCGAGCGCAAACGCCCCCAGGCTGCACCCCGGCTCCCCTTGCTGATGCAGCGGGTACAGCTGGTGGCAGAGCCCGAGGAAACCGACCCTCATTCCGATGAACCCCTGAAAACCCTGTTCCAGTCGCTACCCGAAAAAGATCGCCTGGTGCTGCAAGCTGCCCTGTGCGCGCAGGCCCAGATCCTGCTCACCGGCGACCTCAGGCACTTTGGCCCCCTGATGAACCGGGGAGACCTGCCCTTGCGGGTGCTAAGCCCGGGGGATTTCATCCGGCAGGTACGGCCCGGCCCCTAATACCGATTCCGACCATCCAGTTGGGCTATACTCCCGCTATGGACGCCCTGGCCCTTTACCGGCGGGGCCGCTACCGGGAGGCCCTGGCGCAGGCTCAACAGCGGGGTGAACTCAAGCCCGCTGCGCTGGCCTTGCTTGCCCTGGGTAAGGTTGCCGAGGCCCAGACCATTTTGGAGACCTGGCAGCCCCAAGAAAGCGTTGCCGAGGCCGAACGCCTCACCCTGCTGGGCTTTGCCGCCTTCCGAAGGGGCGATCCCCTCACCTACCGCCGCCTGGCCCTGGCCGCGGCCCAGGCAGCCCAGACCCCCTTGACGCTGTACCACCTGGCCCAGAAGCTGCCGGACGACCTCACCCTCTGGGAGGCCCTGCTGGCGCGCCTGCCCGAGCAAGACCCCCGCTACCCCGCGGCCCGATCCTGGGTTAAGAGGCTCAGCGCCCGGTACCGCTAGGCCCGCCGGAGCGCACCACCCCCGGGGGCGGGCAGTCGGGGTGGGTGCAGGCGTAGCCCAACTCCTTCCAACCCAAAGCCAGCAGGAGCAGCAACAACAAAAACCACCTCACCCTGCGCATACCCTCACCCTAGCAAGGGTAAGGTAACCAAAACCGTCAAAAGGTAACCAAAATGAGTTAAGAAGGTCACCATTCTGAGAGGGGGTTTGGTTACCGGGGGGGTGGTAGGGTGAAAGTGCCCTAGGGACTTCAAGTGCAAGGGGGTGAAATCGCATAGTGCATATTGATTTGTATAAATGACGACAAAGAGCATGGTGGCAAACGAGATACGACAGAGAGGTTTGGTGCATATGGAAACCGTAAAGGATCTCGAGGCTAAAATGGCGGTTGCGACTGACCCTGTGACACGGGAGGCAGACGAGCTTTTAGTCGAGCGCCTGAAATTCGACCATGAGTTCGTTACACGCTTGCTTCTGAATGCTGATGTCAAGGGGCTTATCGCCGAGGCGGGCTTTGAGTCTTCGCCCAAGATGCTCGGCTATGTCGAAACGGCCATTAAGAAGATCCGCACCTACATCACCGATCAGGTTCACGGCCTGGAAACTAAGAAGGAACAAATCCATTCCACAGTAGCCGTAATTAACAGCGGCAACAGTGCTGTTGACTGGTGAAAAAAAGTGATGGCGTTTATGTAGTCCAAGAATAGGGCTCACCAACAGTCCATTCTTGGACTACATATTGGCTCCTTGGGAGCCAACGCCCGATGAACAACGAGGTGGTCATGGACGAAGTGCTCTACTACCCCGAACTTGTGCGCCTAGATGCTACCTGGCGCTGCAACCTTCGCTGCAAGCACTGCCAAACTGGTATGTTCCGTGAGCCGGGAAGTCACTACAGCGACCTTTCAACTGAGGAACTAGAGGAATTATTCAAGCAACTAAGTCGACTGGGTACCAAACAGGTCGGATTCCTTGGCGGGGAACCCCTGCTTCGGCATGACCTGGTGAGCTTGGCGAGAACCCTTCACAGCTTAGGTATACGTCCTTCCATCACCTCTAACGGATGGTTGATCAATGATCGTATAGCGTACGTGCTAACGCAGGAGGTACCTGTAGACATAGCTGTGAGCCTGGACGGCCCTGACCACTCAAGGCACGATAACATTCGTGGTAAAGGAAGCTTTGAGAGAGCCGTCAAAGCGCTTCAACGATTGGTTAATTACCGTGGGAGATCGCGTACGGTTTTAATCGGCATCAGCGCGGTTATCCATCGATATTGTCAAACTAACGTCATCGAATATCTCGATCTAGCTAACGAACTCGGCGTGGACTACATGGTGATGGCTATTGTGCATCCAGTGGGTACTGCTAAGCAATACTGGGATGAGCTGAGTATCGACCAGGGACAGGTTCTCCCTCTGGCCCGCACTATTTTGAAGCACTTCCAGTCAGGCAAATTCAGCTTTTCACTGCGCCTTAACTTTACTTACTCCCGCTATGCGTGATCTGCTGAGTGGTGAAGGCTGATCCTTGAGAGGTATTGCACCTTACTACGACCGCGCCGGCTTATATGAATGCTATATTCAGTGTGACGGTCGGGTTTTCCCTTCACAGAAACTATCCGAGATGGTTCCAGAAGCACTAGCCTCCGCTGCTCATCTTGGCCTCGACTTTTCGGATAACTCGATTCGCAATAAGTCTATGCAGGCTATCTGGTTCGGTCCTTCCTTTGAGGCTTACCGTCGACTGGTTCTAAGCAAGGTGCATATTGCCAACTATCAGTCCTGCCAGCGTTGTCCATTCTCGCAAAGTAGCTGTTTCCCCACGGCCGTGCCGTTTTTAGAAGGCGCCCCTCATGCGCAAGATATTTGCGCATACCTCTATAACTCAGGTCTCGGTCCGTTTCACTCAAAGGTTGCATGAACGGTGATCCTCGCTACCAGATAGCCTACTCATCAGGTATGGCTTTCCTCAACCCGCATGACCCGGACCTGTGGTTGCTGAGGCTGGCCAAAAGATTGCACCGCGGAGCTACCGTGCTAGAGATTGGCTGCGGTGAAGGGTTCGAGGCATCTGCGCTGGCTCAGCTGGGGCTGGAAGTTATCGCTATCGACGCGAGTCCCTGGGCAATCCGTCGTGCGCAAGAAGCTCACGGCAACAGCAGAGTGCGTTTCCAGGTCGGACTCTGGCCTGATGACCGATCAACCCTCGGTAAATCTTTTGACCTCGTAGTGGATATCGGCTGTCTACATACAGTCGAAGTCTCCCTAGAACGTGAGCGATACCTGAAGGCTGTCGGTGATGCACTCACACCTAAAGGCCAGTTCTACTTCCGCATCGGTACCGATGAACTTACTGCGAACGCGAACTTTGTTCGACGCCGCCCTCCCTCGCTGCCCGTATGGTGGGAGCTGCCAACTGGCGAGACGCTTGTGCTGCCAGCGCCCGCTAGGGGCTGGCGTCCGTCCCAGCATGAGTTGGAGGCGGTCTTTGCGGATGCGGGTCTAAGGATTTTGAATTTTTCGCTTGTCCGGGGGATCACGTACCCCTGGGAATATGCCGGTATTGCGGTTAGAGAGCCTTTTAGCGAATCGGGGGTCTAACTTGAGAGCAAATCCCATCCGTGCCTGGTTAAACCGACACTACCCTGCGCTGGAGCACCCCCTGTACGTCCGGCTGCTCTGGGCCACCGCTTTCTCGAGCCTGGGCAGTCAGTTCACGGTACTGGCCCTGAGTGTGGCTGTTTTCACCGCCACCGGGTCGGTGGCCTCGCTGGCTGGCGTATGGGCGGTGCGGGTGGCCTCGAGGCTCCTGATCCAGCCTTTCACCGGCGCCCTGGCCGACCGCTGGGATCGGCGCCAAACCCTGGTGGGGGGCTACCTGCTGAGCGCGCTGCTCTCGGCCAGCCTGATCCTGGTGCTCATCGAGCCCCTGTTGGTCTATCCCCTGGTCTTCCTGATCCAGAGCGTGGAAGGCCTGGTGAGCCCCACCATGGCTGCCGTGGTACCCTCCTTGGTTCCCAAAGAGACCCTGGTCTCGGCCAACGCCCTGAGGGTGGTCCTAACCAAGGTTACCGCCTCGCTGGGCCTGGCCCTGGCCGGCCTGCTTTACGGCCTGGTGGGCCCGGTCTGGCTGTTCATCTTCGACGCCCTCACCTTTGCCGGTGTGGCCTACGCTGTGCTCGGCCTACCGTCGGCCCTGGTTACAGTTCCCAGCCGACGCGGCGGCTCCGTTTGGGCCGAGGCGGCCGAGGGGGTACGTTTTGCTGTGACCCGCCGAACAGTAGTCATAATTTTGGCGCTCTCCATGCTCACATCCTTGTTCTGGCGGGTGGTGGAGATCGTGATGGTGCCCATCTCACTGGAGGTGGCCCAGATTGGGGCCGCGGGCCTGGGGCTCTTGTATACCAGCCTCACCCTGGGGGGCGTGGTCGGGGTGGCCACTCTGGGGGCCCTGAAGAAGGGCATACCCGGCCTTGCCTGGGTTGTCTTGCTCAACACCCTGCTGGCTGTACCCATGCTGCTGGGAGCGACCTTCCCCACGTTTCCGATGCTTCTGGCGGTTTTCTTTTTGAGCGGTATCCTGTTTGACATATCCGGCGTGGCCACCCAGTCGCTGTTGCAGGCGGTAGTGCCCAAGCATTTTCTGGGGCGGGTTTTCAGTCTGGTGAATGTGAGTCTGGCCCTGGGCGTGCTGCCGGTACTGGCGCTGGTGGATCCGTTGGTGCGTTGGCTGGGCTCTGCTGGGGCCTTGCAAATCACTTCGCTGGCTGTTTGCAGCCTGGGGGTTGTGCTGTACATTGCTGCAAAGGTTCGTGACGGTTCGGTAGAGAAAATGGAGGAGCCTGCAGGATGATTACGACTCGTCGGGAGTGTGTACAGCTGCGGCCCGTGGCTCTTAGCGATGCAACTGCAATCCAGAGGTGGTACACCGAGCCGCAGGTGGTGGAGTATGCCATCATCCAGCCATTCCTGGGGTATTCCCTCAGTGAGGTACAGGATCTGATTAAGAAGTGGCTTGGTCGCGATGACCGCAAGCTATACGTGGTGCAAGCCTTGAAGCAAAATTGTGATGCTGGCCTGGTATTTCTAGAACATATTGACTGGAAAAACCGTGCTGTGAAAATTGCCTTGCTCATAGGCGAGCCCGAGCTGCGGGGGCTTGGCTTAGGCCAGGCCGCGCTTCGCTGCGTGGTTCAACTGGGTTGCCACGACTGGGGGCTCCATCGCTTGGGAGCTAACTGCCTAGCCACTAATACTGGATTCAAAAAGACAGTTTACAAAACCAAAAACCCCATAGGCTGTCTTTTTGAATCCTAGAGCACGCCCCTCCCTTGAGTACCGGCGCTAGCCGGGGGCCGATGGCCCTTCACTGTCGGTCGGCGAAGAAAGCGTCTCCCTTCCAAGGGGCGGTATCGCCCTCCGCTACGCGGATAACTTCCAAGGGGCGGTATCGCCCTCCGCTACGCGGATAACTTCCAAGGGGCGGTATCGCCCTCCGCTACGCGGATAACTTCGGCCCTGTTGATTCGTTACCAAACGGTAACGAATCAACCGAATCTGGTATCACTGCCTCCCACCTTCTAGTGTTTGGCAGGTGTTCAAGCAAAAGTGGTCTGAACCCCCTCAGGAAAGCCTGCCCGGTTGGTGCCTGAGCACTGGGGCGGTAAGCAGCTCATGGCCCGGATTTTGCCTTGGGCTTGGCGGGCAACTGCCCCGGTGGGCGGTTCCACTCGGCTAGGTGCTTGAGCAGGATGGGCACCGCCACACCAAAGCCAAACCATAGGTAGCCGAGGCTACCCCCAACTGCGCTCGAGGCCAGCGGAAAGGCCAGTGCGGCCAGTATCACGCTCCGGTAGGGGTTGCGGGTCAGCAGGTAGGCCAGCCCAAAGGCCCCGCCCGCCATGGCCAAAAGCCAGGGGTTGATGGCAAACAAGGCCCCCAGAGCGGGAGCAATGCCCTTGCCGCCGCGCCCCAGCAGCCACACCGAGTAGCAGTGTCCCAGCACGGCCAACGCGCCCCCCAGCAGCCCACCCCCGGGGTCGCGGGCCAGAAATTCGCCCAGCGCAACTGCCATAAGGCCCTTGGCCACGTCCAGGCTCATCACCATCAGCCCGGGTACTGCACCCAGTACCCGCCAGGCGTTGGTGCCCCCCACATTGCCCGAGCCCTCGGCGAGGAGGTTTTTGTTTTGCAGAACGCCAAACCAGTAAGCAAAGGGCAACGAGCCAAACAGATAGCCAGCCAGGGCCGCATACACCCATTCCATACCGCACAGGCTACCAAATGGCCCGGCCCATCGCTCTGCCAGTCCCGCTTTTAGCGTGCGGGTTGGGCGGGCTGAGCGGGGCTTTGCAGGCTCCGCAAGTCGAGCAGGAAGTTGCCCGTGGTGGGCACCATAATGGTCTGGATATTGGGGGCCAGCTTTTCGGCCACCGTAAGCTGAACTACCTGGGGGCTTTGCCGCAGGGCTTCGCCGCGCAGCCGGATGGCCTGGGCCTCGCCTTCGGCCCGCAAGATGGCGGCGTCGCGTTCGCCCTTGGCCTGCACCACTGCCCGCTGGGCGGCAATTTCGGCCTGCTGGCGGCGGTTGACCTCGACCTGTACCTGTTGCTCGGCGGTCTGCTTTTCCTCAATCACCTTGGCAACCGAGGGCGGGATGTCAATCCGGCGCAGGAGTACCGAGATCAGTTCGATGTGCTGAGCGCCCAGGTCTTCGCGCAGTTCCTTGGTTACGGCGGCCTCGAGCTGGGTTCGCTGCGTACTGATGAGCTCAGCAGCGTTAAAAAGCCCCACCGCGTCGCGTACCTTGCTGCGAATTTGGGGGGTAATGAGGGTCTCGAGGTAATTGGGTCCCAGGTTGCGGTGGAGTTGCGGCGCTTCGTCCCGCTTAATGCGATACTGCACGGTTACATCTACCCCGATATCCAGACCCTCTTTACTGCGGGCATTGATGGCATCCTCCCCTGGGGTAGTGGCCCCGGATGGCGCGGGCCCCTTGGCGAGCGTGACTTCTTTCAACCGGGCGTCGTACAGAATCACGCTTTGGATGCCCGGAATCACAATGCGAAAACCTTCCCCCAGTGGCGTGGGCTGCACACCGCCAAACACATTGAACACCACGCCCACATTACCTGCCGGAACCACCACAAAGCTCTGCGAGATGGCCGCTATGGCCAGGCCGACCAGCAAGAGCGGCACCCCCAAAGCCCGCCGACCTCCAGGTTGAGCCAGCAAGAAGATGCCTAAGACCGCCACAACGATGCCCAAGAGTAAAAACATGCTCACCTCACCCCTTTCAGCTTACGCTACCAGTATCCGGGATAGAGCACCTCCTGCAAAAGAAGCAGATGAAAGCCGCAAGCTCTGGCTTGCGGCTAGAGACATCAAGCGGTAAATGCCGCTCAGTCGGCTGCGGCCGAACAAGTGCCGGTAGCGCAGCTCGAGGTTTCCTTGGCTGGAGAGGAAGCAGTGGAGGAGGCTTTGGAGTCCTTGACGTACCAACCCGTGCCCTTGAATACCACGGCCGGGGCAAAGATCAGGCGTTTGATGGGAGCGCCGGTCTCGGGGTGGTGGGTGTAGGCGGGGTCGTGGAAGCTCTGTTCGAACTCGTACTGTTCGCCGGTCTCGAGGTTCTGGTAAACGTATCTGGGCATAGCTGACTCCTGTGGGACAATTTTGTCTTGAGGGGTCACCTCCCTCACCCCGGCATTTTGACAAACAACCCTCGTGACTGTCAACGTGGGTTTTTTTATGACCGCCATAACTTTTCTTTAGCGCCACCCTCGCGTGGAATACTGGTGGGTATGAACAAGCCCGAACGCCGAAGCTGGGCCAAGGAGGTGCGCAAAGGGTTGCCGACAGCGCAGTTATCCGCGCGGGTTGCGCAGCACCTGGCCCGCTTTTTGGCCTCGCATCAGGCCCGGCATATCCTGCTCTACAGTGCATTTGGCACCGAACTCGACCCTGCCGAGCTAAAAGTGCTTTACCCTGCTACTTACTACCTACCCAGGGCCCGCACCTATCAGCTCGAGGTGCACCCCCTGCCCTGCAAGCTGGTCAAACACAAATATGGTTTCTGGGAGCCTGCCGCCGAGACCCCTAAAGTAGACCCCGAGATTCTGGATGCGGTGTTGGTGCCGGGGCTGGCCTTCGACCCCTGGGGCCACCGGCTGGGGTATGGGCAGGGCTTCTACGACCGTTTTCTGGCCCAGCTACCGCCCAGGACCCTGACCGTTGGCCTGGTAGCCGAAGCGCTGGTGGTGCCTGAACTGCCCCACGACCCCTGGGATGTGCCGGTACAGTTTCTGGCCACCGAGCAGGGGGTGCGGGCCGCGTTGGAAGCGCCGTAATGCAGAGCAGTGTTGCAAAATGTCGCAGGCCAGAAGGTTAGATGCGCCTGTGTGCGTGAGATGCCCCGTTCAAGGAACCGCCAGATACCAGGGCGCGGGGTTGGTGGGAATGCCGCGCACGCGGATTTCGAAGTGCAGGTGGGGGCCGTTGGAAAGGCCGGTATTGCCCGAGTAGCCAATCAGGTCGCCGGCCTTTATGGTCTGGCCGGGCCGCACGGCGATGCGCGAAAGATGCCAGAAGCCGCTGCACACCCCCAGCCCGTGGTCGAGGGTGACCGCGCCCCCCCGCACGAAAAGCGTTTCGGCCAGGCCCACCACGCCGGGGGCTGGGGCGTAGACCGGGGTGCCCTCGGGAACGCCGTAGTCGAGCCCCTCGTGGTAGGAGTAGGTGCGCCCCTGGTCGTAGCTACGGCGGGTGCCGAAGGGGTCGGTGATGCGGTTGGTCTGGATGGGCTTCTGGAAGGAACCATGCCACTGCTGGGGGCGGTTGAAGTCACACGAACCGACCACCCGCAGCCGCTCGGCCCGGAGCTTTTCGGGTACCAGCAGGGCCCGGCGTTCCGGGGGCAGTTGCAGGATGAAGCGTCCAAAGGTTCCGGCCACGACCCGAACCTCGAGCCTCACCGCCTCGCCGCCCACCCGCAGCAGGGCCGGGTAGACCCCAGGGGCTTGCAGGGCCGGAATCGGGAGCAAAACGCGGTTTTGCTGAATGGGATAGGTGCTGTTCAGGAAGCGCACCTCGCCCTGTACCGGCTCCGGGGCAATAATCCGGACCACGGCCAGATGGCCCTGAACGGTCTGGCGGGGCCACTCGAGGGCCTCGATGGGAGCCGGGGTCTGGGTCAGCCGGTAGACGCTAACACTGGGCTGCCCGCTAATGCGTAAAACCTGTCCCACCCGAAGCTGGGTGGGGTCGCTGAGGTTGTTGAGCACCTGTAGAGCTTCCACGGTTGTGTCGTACTGCTTGGCAATACGGTAGAGGGTCTCGCCGGGCCTGACGGTATGGGTGGTCTGGGCCCACGCCAGGGAATACAGGGTAAGGAGGGCAAAAAGCCAGCAACGCATAAGGTCAGTCTAGCGGCTAAGCGGTGGTTTGGGGTCAGGAACAGCCGAGGGTCGAATGCGGAGCCGTTTGGGCTATTGGTTAGGGGCTATCAATCCTCAAAAGCAGTCGTACTCGGGCCAGTGCCGCACGGCCTTGGTGGCGTTCTCCAGGCCCCGCCGCAACTCCGCGATAAAGCTCCAGTCGTTCCAGGGGCGGCTGTTGAAGAGGGCTGCCAGGACCACCCCCTCCGGTAGGCGCAGCAGCAGGGTACGGCTTCCGGCGAAAGCTCCGTCGTGGCTCCACTCGAGCTGCTCGGGGGGCAGGGAGAGTACTGGGGACATTTTGGCCGGTGGGTTGCGGGGGTCGCTGCTGCCCTGGCCGGAGGTTTTGCCGGGTGGCAGGGCCTGGGCCTGGGGCTGGGGAACCCGCACCCCCCAGCCCAGGGCGTAATAGCGTGGGGTCTTTTCGTACTGGGGCAGCTTGGGGCGGCGCAGCATCTCGCGCAGAGCTTCGTGGGAGAGAAGAGTCGGCCCACGCCAGCCTTCCAGGGCCACCACCAGGCGCACCAGGTCGGGGGCCGAGGCCACCAGGCCGCCGTTGGCGGTGTGGGCCTCGAGGTAGAACTCGCCATAGGGCCGGTTGACCAGGCTACCGTCCACCACCGACTTGACCAGCGGAGCACCCGGAAAATCGTAGTAGCGCACCTCGCCTTTGAGGCGGTCTTGCAGACGGGTTTTGCCCGCGCGCACACTATAAATGCCCAGCGGTTGCAGCATGGATTGCACATAGACTTCGTATGGCTGGCCGCTCAGCTTCTCGATGACCTGTCCCAGTACGGCATAGCCCAGGTTGGAATAGGCCGAGCGGCTGCCGGGGGCAAACTGGAGCTTGCGGCTCATCATGAAGGCGATTAACTCCTGGCTGCTCAGGCGCTCGGGCCGCTGCATAGCCCTGGCAATGTCGGTCAGGGTGGGGCGGAACATGGGGTCGCCGGCCCAGCCCCGATGCCAGCCCCCGGAGTGTTGCAAGAGATCGCGCAGGGTGATGTTTTTCAGGCGGGGGTCGGCTATCTGGCCGCCAAAGGGGGGCATCTTAACCAGATCGAAGGCTTTTTCGTGCAAAAAGCTGTTCAGGTCGGGATAGACCCCCCTGGACACCAGGCTCTCGCCCAGATGGAGCACTGCGACGGCCGTGATGGGCTTGCTAAGGCTGGCCAGCCGAAAAAGCGCGTCGGGTTGCACCGGTTCTTTGGTTCGCACATCGGCCAGCCCGTAGCCCCGCGAAAGCACCAGCCGCCCGTCCTTGGCCACGGCCAGGGCTGCACCGGGAATCTGGTAGCGCTCCAGGAGCCTTTGCATCACCCGGTCATAGGGCTCGAGGCTTGCCGCGCTGTAGCTGGTGATGGGGCGGCCGGAGGGATAGGTCGGCGCAGGGGGTATGCAGAGGGTCTGGGCCAGGCTCCAACCCACCAGAAGGGTCAGGCCAAAGAGCCATTGGGGAGGGCGTGTCATCTGCTTTCTACCGATTTTGTCAGGTGGTCTCCTGGAGGTTTTCCTCCAGTATGACCAGCCAGTAGGGGAGGGTGCGCTGGATCAGGTCCCAGAGAATCTCGTCCTGGATGCCAAAGTGTAGACGTCCCACCAGGTCGGGCAGGTCCAGGATGCTGCGCCAGTCGAGCTCGGCCAGCGCCTCTCGCTCGCTTTTATGCAGGGTGGCGGCAATTACGCCGATCTGCTGCAGGTTGTATCGCACGGCGTCCTGGGTGCGCCCATCGGCGGCAAACTCAGCAAACTCCATGCCGGCGGTATAGTCCAGGATGCGCTGGGCGGTTTGTTGCATCTGCCCCAGGTGCACCTGCTTCAGCAGGTGGGGGTTGGGGAGATCGGGGTTGCGCATAAGTACCCTATACCAGTTGCAGCGCATCGGCCTCGATGTGCGGACGCAGCTCGGCGGGCACCTTTTTGGCGCTGACCAGATCTACCTTGCAGCCCAGCAGGTCTTCTAGCTCGTGTTTAAGGCCGATGTAGTGTTCGAAGGTGGGAAGCTCCAGGCGCACCAGAAAATCCACGTCGCTTCTGGCATTGGCTTCGTCGCGGGCGGTGGAGCCAAACAAATACAGGCTTTTGATCTGATAACGTTCGGTCAGGCCTGGCAGGCGCTCTTCCAGAATGGCCAGCACGCTTCCCCTGCGCATGAGACCATAGTACAGCCTGGCCCTGGCGACCATCGAGGCGGGTATGTCAGTCCAGACCCACTCGAGCCCCATCGAATGGGGTTAAATGAGTGCATGAAAATCTACACCAAAACCGGCGACGCGGGCGAGACCGGCCTCTACGGGGCCGACCGGGTGGGCAAAGATCATCCTCGGGTAGAGGCCTACGGCACTGTGGACGAAGCCAACAGCGCCATTGGGCTGGCCCGCGCGGCCCTGCCCGCCGCCCATGCCGATGTCCAGGCCGACCTCGAGTACCTCCAGAACGCCCTTTTCGACCTGGGGGCCGACCTCGCTACCCGCAAGGGTGGCCCCTACGAGCGCAACCTGGCCCGCATGGACGCCGCGGATGTGGATAAGCTCGAGGCCCTGATTGACCGCTACCAGGAAGAAGCCCCCCGCTTTACCGGCTTCATCCACCCCGGCGGCCACCCGGCCTCGGCGGCTTTGCACCTGGCCCGCACCATCGCCCGCAGGGCCGAGCGCCGGGTGGTCGAGCTGATGCGCACCGAGGAGGTCAACCCGGAGGCCCTGCGCTACCTCAACCGGCTCTCCGACCTGCTCTTTACGCTGGCTCGAGTGGTCAATAAGCGCGAAGGCTTCTCTGAAGAGAAGTGGCTGGTCAAAAAGCGCAGGTAGACGGTAGCCTTCAGATATGACGGTATGCGCCTCGTAAGCCTTACCTGCTCCAACACCGAGATTGTCTGGGCCCTGGGCTGCTTGAACTGGCTTGTGGGGGTGGACAGCAACTCCGATTTTCCCCCCGAAGTGGCCCGCCTGCCCCGGGTAGGGCCCGACTTGCAAATAGACCTGGACAAGGTCGAAGCCCTGCGGCCCGACCTGGTGCTGGCCAGCCTGAGCGTGCCGGGGATGGAGCGGGTGGTGGAGGGTCTTGAAAAGCGAAAAATACCCCACCTGGTGCTTGACCCCCAGACCTTGCAGGACGTGTACACCGATATCGAGCGGGTGGCCCGGTGGCTGGGGTTGGAGCAGCAGGGCCGCTTTGTGGTGCGGGCCATGCAGCAGCAAATAGCCCAGGCCCGTGGCACCCTGCCGCACTGGGTGCGGCCCCCCAGGGTGATGGTGGAGTGGTGGCCCCGACCCATGATTGCTGCCGGACGGGATAGCTGGGTCACGCAGATGCTGGCAGCGCTGGGTGCAGAAAACGCTTTTGCCCACCTGCCGG
Organism: Meiothermus hypogaeus; assembly: GCF_003574035.1. GTDB lineage: Bacteria > Deinococcota > Deinococci > Deinococcales > Thermaceae > Meiothermus > Meiothermus hypogaeus. Next base: position 39,886 of record NZ_QWKY01000008.1, read on the forward strand.
TGCGCTCCAAGCCCCTCACCCCCGCCGAGGTGGAGGAAGCCCAGCCCGACCTGATCACGGTCTCGTGGTGCGGCGCCAAAAAACTGCGCCCGGAGGTGGTGTTCAGTCGGAAGCTGGACATTCCCGCTCTCAAGAATCGGCAGGTCTATGCCCTCGAGGAAGCCTACCTGGGCCGGCCTGGGCCGCGCCTGGCCGAGGGCGTGAAAAGGCTGGCCGAACTCTTACGAAACGTGCCGGTCTGGCAGCACGGGGGAAGGCCATGACCCCCCTCAAAGCGGTCACGCTCTGGGTGCGCCCCAAAGGCGAAGCCCCTTTGCCCGAGGCCCGGGTTTTGCTGGAGGGCCTTTTGGCGACCTTTTACGAGGCCTTTCCGGAATACGGGGGAATGCTGGTGTTTAGCCAGTCTCCGCGCCTACCCTGTTATGTGTTCGTCTATGTGCGCCAGGGCTGCACAGGTTTATACCCCAGCGCTGGGCAGTTCTTGCAGGGGCTGTTACAGCAGGCCTTTCCTCAGGCGGAAGTGCGGGCGTATGGGCGGGTCTGGCAAGAGGTGTTTAACGCCTGAACAGAGCGACCGTTCCAGCTTTTCGCAGCGTCCCGCTGCCCGCAGCCAGGCGCCCGTCCTTGCTCCAGGCCACGGCGTAGAGGGGGCGGGCAAAGCCGGGGATGGTCTCCAGTAGCTGGCCCTGCACACTCCAAAGCCGCAAGGCTTTATCCCAGCCTACGCTGGCGATCCGCAAGCCATCGGGCGAGAAGGCCAGGGCCTGGGCGGCTTCGGTATGGCCTTGCAGGGTTCGTAGCAGTGCGCCCGAGCGGGCATCCCAGAGCTTCAGGGTTTGGTCGTGGCTGGCGGTGGCCAGGGTGCGCCCATCGGGGCTCAGGGCCAGGCCGTAGATGCCCCTGGCATGGGCCATGAGGCGGCGCTCGAGGCGTACCCCTTCGGGACCGAGCGCCCACCAGGCCAGACTTTCATCGCTGCTGCTGCTATAAAGCGTTCGGCCATCCCGGCTCCAGGCCAGGCCCGTGAGGTGCGACTCGTGGGCGCGAAACTCGAGCACCTTCTTTCCCGCTTGCCAGTCCCAAACAAAGAGCAGCCGGTCGCGACCCCCGCTGGCCAGGGCCCGCCCGTTGGGGGCAAAAGCCAGGGCCCCCACCCCGTTTCCGTGGGCCCCCAAGGTCTGTAAGAGCCGCCCGCTGGCCACCTGGTAGATGCGGGTCAGGCCGTCGCGGCTGCCTGCGGCCAGGTGCCGCCCATCCGGGCTGAAGGCCAGCGCGGTAATCTCTAGCTCGGCCCCAGTGAGCCTTCGCACGGGCTGGCCCCTTTGGTTCCATAGCCAGACCTCGCCCTCCCAGCCTCCGCTGGCCAGGAGGCTGCCATCCGGGCTGAAGGTTAACACGGCCACCGAGGCCGCGGGAGGCTCCTGGGTCTGGAGCAGTGCCCCCTGCAGGTTCCATAGCCGGGCTCGCCCATCGTCGTGGCCGCTCAGAAGCTGGTTCCCGGACACCGCCAGGCTCAGCACCGAAGTGGTCTGTAGCCTTCGCAGGGGCTGCTCGCCCTGCCAGAAGATAATCTGCCCGTCCTGACCGCCACTAATGAGCTGCCCGTTGCCACTCCAGACCAGGGCGCTAACCGCAAGGCTGTGGGCCCTAAACTGCCGGACAAAGCTACCCCTGGCATCCCAGAGCTGAATTCGCCCATCGCGGTCTCCCGTGGCCAAGCGCCCATCACGCCCCCAGGCCAGGGCCCGCACCGAGAGCCGCCCCAAGAGAGGAAGGCGGCTGCCATCGCGGGGGTTCAACAAAAGCGCCCCGTCCAGCCCGCCTGCTGCCAGCAGCGTGCCATCGGGCGAGAACCCTACTCCATAGATCCAGTTGCGCCCCAGGCTCAGTTGCTGCGCCTGTCCTTGCCTTGTCCACAGCCACAGTTCCCCGTCGGCGCTGCCGCTCAGAATGTGTCCGCCGTCCGGGCTGAAGCGGGCCGACCAGACCTGATCGCGGTGCCCTTGCAGCACCCCCATGCTGGCTCCGCTGCCGGGGTTCCAGAGTCGCAGGGTGGTGTCGGCAGCACCGCTCAACAGGGTTCCATCCGGGGCCACATCTAATGTATGCACGGTGTCGGCGTGCCCGCTCAGGGTGCGCACCAAACGCCCATCGGGCCGGTAAAGCTGAACATAGGCGTCGGCCCCCACCGCCAGAACGCCACCCGGGCCTATAGCCACAGCGCTCACTGGGGCCCGATGCCCGGCCAGGAGCTGCACGGGCTGCTGGGCCAGCGCACAGGTCAGGCCCACCACCATCCAACCAAGCCATTTCCACACCCCTATAGCTTATTCAGTGGCCTGTTAGAACAGGGTGTACAAAGGAGGGAGGCCTCGAGTCCTCCGAAGGAAGGAGGGTTGGTCGGGAACGCCTTCGGGAGTAATCGCCACTTGCACTTGTCAACCCGTGAAAGGTATTTTAGTTGACGTGCCCCCACTGCTGACCCACCTCACCGACCAGTACCAGAGCGGTGAAAGCCTGGCCCGGCGGCTTGGCGTCAGCCGTGCAGCGGTGTGGAAGCAAATGGCCGTGCTCCGGCAGGCTGGATACCCCGTCGAGACCCAGCGAGGCCTGGGGTATCGGTTGGCCCCCGGCACCCCCACCCCAGCCGCCCTGGAAGCCCTGCGAAAGGGTAGCTTCGGGGCCTTTTATGCCTACCTGGGAACGGTCAGCAGTACCCAGGATGTGCTCAAAAACTGGGCCCTGGACGGGGCCGTGGAAGGCTCGGTGGTGCTGGCGGAACGCCAGGAGAAAGGCCGAGGGCGGCGGGGGCGGGCCTGGGCCAGCGAACCTGGCCACAGCCTGACCTTCTCGGTACTGCTGCGCCCCAGGCTACCCCTTTCCAGCCTGCCGCTTTTGCCCCTGGCGGCGGGGCTGGCCCTGTGCGAGGCGTGCGGGGTGGGCGGGCTCAAATGGCCCAACGACCTCCTGTCCCCCGATGGGCGCAAGCTGGCGGGGGTGTTGTTGGAAGCCCAGGTGAGCGGGGAAGAGGTGGCCTATGTGCTTTTGGGCATCGGCCTTAATGTGCACCGTGCGGCCGGGTTGCCACCCGAGGCCGCGGCCCTCGAGGAGTTTGGGGCAGTCTCCAGGGTTTTGGTGCTGGCCCGTTTGCTGGAGCGGTTGGAGGTCTGCTACGCCCGGCTCGAGGCCGACTCCCAAGGGCTTTTACGCGACTACCGGGCCAAGAGCCACACCCTGGGACACCAGATCAGGGTACAAACCCCACAGGGCGAAATCCGGGGCCTTGCTACCGACATCGCCCCGGATGGCTCGCTGGTAGTAGAACGCTCAGGTCAAACGCACCGCATCGGTGCGGGAGATGTTCAGTTGGTGGGGGTTTTGTAAAGGAGCTTAATTATGAATCCGACCCAAAGTCTGCCGTATCTACCGCTTTCCAAGTCCCTTTTCCCGGCCCGCAGCCTCACCCGCGACGTGCTGCTGGTGCTGGGGGGCAGCCTGATCATGGCCCTGGCCGCCCAGGTAGCCATTCCAACCCAGCCCGTACCTATCACGCTGCAGACCCTGGGGGTGCTGTTGGTGGGTGCGGCCCTGGGCAGCCGTTTGGGTTTTTGGGCGATGCTGGCCTATCTGGTACAGGGCCTGGTGCTCCCGGTTTTTGCAGGTGGAACCACCTGGTTCGATCCCGGCAAGCTGTTCACGGCTGGCTACCTGATTTCCTATCCTGTGGCGGCTTTTGTGGTCGGTTGGCTGGTCGAGCGCTACGGCACCGACCGCAGCCCGCTCAAGACCTTCGCCGCGATGCTGCTTGGCAGCCTGATTATCTACGCCATCGGCGTGACCTGGCTGGGTTTTGCCCTGGGCAGTGTGGGGCGTTTTTCGGGCCTTTCGGCGCTGCTCTACGCTGGGATGACCAAGTTTTTGCTGGGCGACCTGGTCAAGGCCGCCATCGCCGCAACCCTGCTGCCTATGGCCTGGCGCTTGGTTCGTCGCTAGGATCTGGATTTTCGTCCTCCCTCCCGGTGGGAGGGGGGCTTTCTTTTGGGAGACCCCTGGCCGCCCAGCGAATTACCCAGGGCATCAGGAGCTGGTAAGCCACCCCTGCCAGCAAACCCAGCGGCAGGCTGGTCAGCAGCGACAGCCAGAAGCCCTTCTGCTGGATTTGCGATACGACGCCAAAAATCCAGACGATGGCCGCTACCATGGCCACTTCCTGCCAGTGTACCTTCACGGCTGGGCCTCTAATAGGTCTGCCAGGTAAACCAGCGCCATTCTGTAAGACGTGGGGCCAAAGCCCGAAACCAAGCCTTTGGCCCCGGCTGCCGTCACCGAGCGGCTACGGTACTCCTCGCGGGCATGGATGTTGGAAAGGTGTACCTCGACTACCGGCAGGCGCTGCCCCCGGATGGCATCGAGCAGGGCCAGGGAGTAATGGGTGAGGGCCCCAGGGTTCAGAACGATGGCCTTGAAACCCTCGTCCGCGGCTTGCTGAATCCACTCCACCAACTGCCCCTCGAAGTTGGACTGGCGGCAGGCCACCCCCAGGCCCAGCTCGGCGCCCCAGGCCTCGCACAGCTCTTCTAGCTCCTCGAGGGTCGTATGACCGTATATCTCGGGTTCACGCCTGCCCAGCAGGTTCAGGTTGGGGCCGTTGAGAATCAGGATCATTTGCTTCTATGCTAAGGGGGCCGCATTGCAATGGGCAATTGCGAAACAGACATATACCCCGGGCTTGAGCATTGTTTGGTTCGAGCCAAATGTCGCAGGTTGGGGCTGGGACTGCGATCAGAAAATGGGAACTCAGGGTCTGGCCGTTATACTTGCTGTATGCGCGAGCGAATTTTAGGCCGCATCCACCGCGCCCTCGAGCACCGTCCCAAGACCCTGCTACCTGAGCCACTGCCAGCGGTCAGCCTGCCTCCTGCAGAAACCCTGACCCTCTTTACTGAGCGCCTGAGTGGGAACGGGGGCGAGGTGGTACGGCTGGAGAACCTGGAGGCCGCAGCGGAATGGCTGGGCCACTTTGCCCAGACCTTTGCCGGGGTAGCAGTAGGCCAGACCGTCCCTCCAGTGCTTCATCCTAAACTCCCAGTTTTGCCCCCCGAGGAGGCTCCGCTGGGCGTCTCCTGGGCGCTGGGGGCAGTGGCCGAGACCGGTACGGTCGTCCTGAGCAGCCAGGAAGGCCGCCGCAACCAGCTTTTGCCCCCCGCCCACCTAGTCTTTGTGCCCGAAGCCCGCATTTACCCCACCCTTTTTGAAGCCCTGAATGCCCTGAAGCCCTCGCTGCCATCGGCTATTGGGCTGCACTCCGGCCCCAGCAAGTCCGCCGACATTGGCCAGATAATGGTGAAGGGGGTACACGGGCCGGGGCGGCTGGTGGTGGCTGTAATATCTGGCAAATGAAAACCAACGCGGAGGCGAATTCCTCCATAAGCCACAAGCCACAAACCACAAGCTAATACAGCGGCCCTGGGCGCCAGACCCTTGACCTGCATTGAGCTTGCGACCTGCGATATGTGACCTGAAACCTGCGACCTGCTCAATCCCAATCTGATTTACACAATCTTGGGCCATACCGGACTACACTTGAGCAATGACCAAGGCCCGAACCCTCGGCGAACTCAAGCGCACCTACCCCCTGGAAAAGCTCCGCCGCAGCGTCAAGGACGAGGCGCGGGAAAACCTGATTGGAAAGCTTCGGGCAGGGGAGAGGCTATTCCCTGGTATCCAGAGCTACGACGACTCGGTAATTCCCAGCCTGGTCAACGCCATTCTGGCGCGGCATAACTTCATTTTGCTGGGCCTGCGCGGTCAGGCCAAAAGCCGCATTTTGCGCCAGCTTACCGAGCTCCTGGACGACGAAGTGCCGGCCCTGCCCACCGAGATCCGCGATAACCCCCTGTTCCCGCTCTCGGCCGAGGCCAAGCGCATGCTGGAAGAAGCCGGCGACGAAGCGCCCATCGTCTGGATTCCCCGCTCCGAGCGCTACGTGGAAAAGCTGGCCACCCCCGACACCACCGTGGCCGACATCCTGGGTGATATTGACCCCATCAAGGCCGCCAAGCGGGGCACCGGGCTGGGCGACCTCGAGGCCGTTCACTACGGTCTGTTGCCCAGGGCCAACCGGGGCATCTTCGGCATCAACGAGGTGGCCGACCTGGCCCCCAAGGTACAGGTGGCCCTCTTCAACATCCTGCAAGAAGGCGACGTGCAGATCCGGGGCTACCCGGTGCGCCTCGAGCTAGATGTCTGGATTGCCTTCACCGCCAACCCCCAGGACTACACCGCCCGGGGCAAGATTGTCACCCCCCTCAAAGACCGCATCGGCTCGGAAATTCGCACCCACTACCCCCGCACCCTCGAGGAGGGCCTCTCCATCACCCGCCAAGAAGCCTGGATTGCCCGCGAAGAGGGCATGTACGTACCGCCCTATGTGGCCGAGGCCTCGGAGGCGGTGGCCTTTGTGGCCCGGGAAGACAAACGCGTAGACAAGACCTCGGGGGTTTCGCAGCGCCTCTCGATTAGCCTGCTGGAACTCGTAGCCTCCAACGCCGAACGCCGGGCGTTGCTCCTGGGCGAGCATCCGGTGGCCCGGCCCCTCGACCTCTATGCCGCCCTGCCGGCCATCACCGGCAAGATCGAGCTGGAATACGAAGGCGAACTCCAGGGGGCCGAGCGGGTAGCGCGCGACCTCTTGCTCAAGGCGTTTGGCCTGGCCTATGGTGAACGGGCCCGGGGCCTGCAGGTAGACGAAATTGTGCAGTACTTTGCCGACGGCAACCTCCTGACCCTGCCCGAGGGCAGCTCTAAAGCAGTGCTGAAGGAAATGGAAAAAGTGCCGGGCCTGCTGGCTGCTGCAAAAAAATTGGAACCCCAAAACACCCCTGAAGCCCTGGTGGCCGCCGGGGAGTTTATCCTGGAGGGTTTGGCAGGCCGCCGCAAGATTGCCCGGGGTGAGGAGAGCTACAGCGCCCCTATCGAGCGGGAGCGCGAGCGGTGGGGGAGTGGAAATTGACGTACATGGTATATAGCCAGTAGCTCATAGCAGAACCAAAAAGCCATCAGCGAGGAAATATGCCTGTCCGATACTCCAAATACGAGCCCGGCTTCGACGACCTCAGTGGCGCCGACCTGATGGACATGATTCAGGACTTCCTGATGGACTCGGGCTTTTCCGACCCCTACAACCGCTACCAGCCCGACCCCAACCGAGGCCCCACCGCCGAAGACCTGATGGATGCCCTCCTGCAAGCCCTGCTGGAGCAAGACCGCATTCCCGAGGAGTGGCTGCAAGAGGCCCGCAATGCCCAGAACTTTCAGGAAACCCGACTGGGGCAGGAGTTGCAGCGCCTGATGCAGCGCCTGCAAGACGAAGGCTTTATCCGACTTCCCGGCAACGACCCCACGGAGTCGGGACAGGGCTTTCAGGGCGAGGCCCAGGACACCCGCCTCGAGCTCACCAACAAATCGGTAGACTTTCTGGGCCTCAAAAGCCTGCGTACCCTGCTGGGTTCGCTGGGCAAAAATGCCCCCGGCGCCCACGTCACAAGGCACTACGCCTCGGGGGTAGAGTCGAGCGGCGAGACCAAGCCCTACGAGTTTGGTGACCAGCCCAACATCAACATCGGCGAGACCCTCAAAAAGGTGATCATGAAGGGGCTGGAAAACATCGAAGAGGGCGACCTGACCATCGAGCTGGCCGAGTACACCGCTGCCATGAACACGGTGGTGCTGCTGGACTGTTCCCACTCCATGATTTTGTATGGTGAAGACCGCTTCACCCCCGCCAAGCGTGTGGCCCTGGGCCTGGCCCACCTGATTCGCACCCAGTACCCTGGCGATCAGGTGCGCTTTGGTGTGTTCCACGACAGCGCCGAGGAGGTACCGCTGGGCCGGCTGCCCACCGTGCAGGTCGGGCCCTATCACACCAACACCGCAGAAGGGCTCAAGCTGGCCCGCAAGATGCTCAAAAAGATGAGCGGCGAAATGAAGCAGATCATCATGATTACCGACGGCAAGCCTTCCGCGCTCACCCTGCCCTCGGGCCAAATTTACAAGAACGCCTGGGGCCTCGACCCGGTGATTCTGGCTGAGACGCTGAAGGAGGCCACCCTGGCCCGCAAGGAAGGTATTCCCATCCACACCTTCATGCTGGCGCGAGAGCCCGAGCTCCTGGCCTTTGTCAAGAAGCTGACGCAAATTACCAAGGGCAAGGCCTACATGACCACGCCGGGGAATATCGGACGATACGTGCTGATGGACTTTTTGAACCGCAAGGTGAGCCGGAACTGAAATCTCGAGGCAGTCATATCGCGCCTTTCACAGACGTAGCTGCCCATCCAGGCGACCACTGGTTTTTACAGGACAAAGCTTTCTTGAAGTCGGATGGCTCAAAATAGGTGAAGAGCGCACTTAATACCGGATTCAAAAAGACAGTTTACAAAACCAAAAACACCAGAGGCTGTCTTTTTGAATCCTAGAGCACACCCCTCCCTTGAGTACCGGCGCTAGCCGGGGGCCGATGGCCCTTCACTGACGGTCGGCGAAAAAGGCCTCACCCTTCCAAGGGGCGGTATCGCCCTCCGCTATGCGGATAACTTCGGTCGGGTTAGTTCGCCACCCTTTGGTGACGAACTAACCGAATCTGGTATAACTCATCCTTCCTTTGCTGTTTCTGGCTACACTACCCTTTGTGAAATCCGCCCGAACCTGGGGAATTGCTGCTTATTTAGCTCTCCTCATTGAGCGTATCTCGCAGGCCGTACAGTTTCGGCCCCGGCCCGCCTTCAATCCGGCGCAAATCCGCCGCTACGAGGGTGCAACGCGGGAGTTACGCCTCGATATGCCCTATTACCCTGCGCAGAGCGCCAAGGGCTATGTGCTGATTCCCAAAGATGGCTACTTTCAACAGGCCGAGGAAGTTCTGGAGCAGCTTTAGGTGTAGCCGGGCGCTTGGGACAAAAGCCTGTTTTTTGCGTGTTGTGCAACGTAACCTTAAACGGTGCAGCGCTGTGCGCTGGAAACCTTGCAGCCCGGCACCAACCGCGCTTACTTCGCTCTCGAGCCTGGCCGAGCTGGACGCCGCTACCCAGCCCGCTTACTTCTACGACTCGGCTGCCCAGCATATTTACCTGAAACTGTTTGGCAACACCAATACCTCGCTGCTGGTACGGCGTTAGCTGCAACGTGTACTGAACCCTACCCACTCTAAGTTCTATCCCGTACCCTGGGCTCATGCACCGGGTGTGGGCGGCAAGGCGGGCCTGGCGGATGCGGCTCTTGCTGGCTGCAGGGCTGGCTCTTTTGCTGCTTCCGCTGGCCTGGCTGGTGCATCCGGCCTGGGTTTTGTTTTCGCTGGTAGGATTGCTCTATCCCACGCGCTGGGAAGAGCCAAAAGCCCTGGCCGAACTCGACCGACGTTATGGCCTGGCCTACCGCAGTGTGCTGGAGGCGCCCGTCAACCACCCCTGGCGGGGCCAACTGCAAACCGAAGCGGAAGCCAGCTTGCGCGGGGCTCGACCCCCGGCTTTGCCCTGGGCTTTTGCGGCCCTCTACCTGGCCCTGGTGGGTGTGGTGTGGGTCTTGCCCCCGTTACAACTGCCCTTTGGACCGTCGCCGGTAGGGGCTCCTACCCCTTCCAGACCGCCCCCCCCTAGCTCGCCCCCGACGACCAGCCCGGCCCAACCCAATACCAGCCCACAAACCGGACAACCCCTGTCGCCCGAAGGTTCGTCGCAAAGCCAGCAGCAAGGCCCGGAAGCAGACAGGCCTTCGGAAAGGCCCGAAAGCTCAGGTAGCCAGGAGGCGCAGGATCGTGCGGGCGCGGCCTCGAGCCGGGAAGACACCCAGGACGCAGCCCGCCCCAGCGGGAGCCCTCAAAGCCGTGAACAGCCTGCATCCAGCCCAAACGGTCAGGGCTTAACACAACCGCAAAACACACCAACGGGGCAGCCCCAACCCGACCAGACCGGGCAACCGCAGACCGGCCAGCCTGGTCAAAATCCACCCGCATCCCAACCTGGACGAGCACAGCCCTCTCAACCTGGACAAGCACAGCCCCAACAACCGGGGCAAGCGCAGCCGTCTCAAACAGACCGTTCGCCCTCCGAGCAAACCCCGCAGGGGCAAACCGCGCCTGGTTCCCAGGGAAGAGAGCCCAACCCGTCCGGGCAGCCCTCCCAACAGCCCGGACAAGCACAGCCACCCCAACCTGGGCAAGCGCAACCCTCACAACCAGGGCAGGCTCAGCCAGGTTCGCAGTCCAGACAGGGCCAGGCTTCCCGAGAGAACCAGGGGCAGAATACCCAGGGCCAGGCTCAGCCAGGGGGCAGTGAGCAGGGCGGCACCGGGGCCCAGGGTCAGCAGGCCCGCCCCCCCCAGAGCGCTCCGGCCAACCCCCAGCGTCCGGCGGGCGAAGCGCCCCTCAGCCGGGGTGAAAACCGGCAGGGAAGACCCCAGCCCCTGCCCAGCCCCTGGCAGTCAGGCCAGCCCCCGCAAAATGTGCAGCGGCAGGCCGAAAAATACCTCGAGTCCGAACCCCTGCCCCCCGAGGTGCGCGACGTTGTGCGGCGCTATTTCGAGCTACCCCAGCGATAAAAACCCACTCCGCTAGGAGTGGGTTTTAGCGTACTGAAAAACGCTAGAACCTGAGAACGCCCTGTCCACCGCCCCAGGTGATGGTCATGGTGCAACCAGCCAGATCGGGGGAGCTCATGGTGGTGATCTGGGCTGCGAGCACAGCGGTGTTCGTTCCACCGTTTTGGATGATGGGCAGGATTTGGCCAACGTTGAGGTTGAGGGTACCGTTTGTCAGATTGCCTACCGTGATTTGACTGCCGCTGCTAGTAAGGGTGAATTGTACGTTGTTGGCCGAAGCAGTGCTGCTGCGGGCAGTAGCTCCGCTACCATCTGAGACGGTCAGGGTAGCGCTCAGGGTGACGTTGATGGGCGAGGGAATGGTCGCAGGGCAGCCCGCACCAAAGCTCACGCTCTGGATGGCCAGGTTATAGGTGAAGCCGCTTGGGTTGGCGGGAAGGTTGAGGTTGGTGAGGTCTTCGAAGGTAGCGGTTACATTGGCCGAACCGGTAGCGGACGCCGAAACCAGGTTAAAGGTGGTGCTCTTACCTCCTAACTGGAAGGGGTTATCGATGGGGGGGCTGCTGATCAGCCCGCAACCCGCAAAAGCCAGAGCCAGCACGCTGCCGAGTAGCGCTAAACGTTTCATAGATTCCTCCTGACCGCTTATAGCGCTCTAATTGTATACCCAAGCATTGGAGGAACGTAGTTACATTTGACCTGAAAAGGGTTTGCCGGTGTTACACTAGACCGTTTTGAAGCTCTCGAAGGGTTCTTTGCAGTTGTTGCACACATAAATGGCCTTGCACAGGGTGGGGCCAAAGGTGTTCTTGACCGAAGTGTCGAATGAGCCGCAGCGCGGGCAGCGGGTAGGGGCAGCCTCGAGCGCAATCAACGAACCCTGCTCCTGCGCCGGCTTGGGAGGTGCAATCCCGTACTGGCGCAGCCGCTCCTTGGCCTCGGGGGTAATCCAGTCGGTGCTCCAGGGCGGCGAGAGCACGGTTTTCACCTCGACCTCGGCAAAGCCCAGCGAGCGGGCGGTCTTTTCAAGCTGCTCCCGGATCAGGTGCAAAGCTGGGCAGCCTGAGAAGGTGGGGGTCATGCTGATAATGGCCTTGGGGCCCTCTATCTGCACCTCCCGCACAATGCCCATCTCGACGACGTTGATGACCGGAATCTCGGGGTCGGGAATCTGGGCCAGGGCCTCCCAGACTTGCTCGGTGTTGGGCAGGGTGGTCATATCACCAGACCTTGGCCTCGGCGTCCCAGCGGGCGGTGGACTGCATCTCGGCCAGGATGCTCCACAGGTGCTCGGTGTGGTAGGCGCGGGAGGTGGGCTGGTAGCCGGGGTTGATGGGCAGCTTGAGGCCAGCGTTTTGCAGGTGGCGGGTACTGTGCTCGAGCCACCGCTCTCTTAAGGGAAGGAGGTCGGGTACGATGCCCTCGGCCACCAGCAGCTCTTCGCCGGGGATGGGCACAAAAAGCTGCTGGGCGTAGCCCCACTGCATGTCCAGGGCCTGCTGCAAGCGGCGGTTGGATTCGTCGGTGCCCTGGCCCAGCCGCTCCACCCAGGCCTGGGTGTGCTGGAGGTGGAAGCGCTCCTCGCGCATGATTTTTTGTACCGCTTCGGCCAGGGGCTTGTACGTGCTGTGCTGGGCGGCCTCGAGCCAGAGTGCTTCGTACAGGTCGTACAGGTACTGCCGCAGCATGGTGAAGGCCCAGTCCCCCTTGGGCAGCTCGACCAGCTCACAGCAGCGGTACCCGTAGGCATCGCGGAAAAAAGCCAGCTGGTCGGGGTCGGAGCCATCGAGCTGCTGGCGCAGGCCGTACCACAGGGTAGCGTGACCCAGCTCGTCCTGCACGATGTTGGCCAGGGCAATGTCCTCCTCCAGAATGGGCCCGTGGCCGGTCCACTCGCTGCCCCGGTGGGCCAGAATCACCTCGTCGTCGGCCAAGGCGGTCAGTTTGGCAATCAGGGCCTCACGAACCTCACTCCTCATCTTCCACCCCCCGCCCCACTTTGTGTTTGCTGATGTGGGAGCCTACCGTGGCGTAGTACTGCTGCTGTTTATAGGTTTTGTCCTTGGCTGGGGCGAACCAGCTCTGGATGGTTTCTGGGCTGGGGTCGCTTTTGTACACCCTGTCGGCGGGCACAATCCACCAGGCCAGGGCCAGGGCATCGGTAAAGGTTGCCTGGGCCTTCTTTAGGGCTTCCTCGGGGGTGGCCGCCTCCACTTCGCCCACGTAATCTACAAAGGTCATGGAGCGCTTGTGGCTGGTCTTGCGAAAAACCAGGTACTGGCCGACCTGGGCCTGGTAGCTTTCCCCCTTCGTCATTTGGCCTTCGGCAACTTCTTCCTGGGTCCAGGAGTAAATGTCTTCTGCCCGCACCACCCACATACTGACCGCCTGAGGCCGCCGGGCAAAGATGTTGCGGGCGGTCAGGAGGGCGTGTTCGGGGTCGGCGGCGTGCACCGAACCCACCGCCTGGTGCGGCTTATTGGGGCTGTCTTGCTTGAAGACTTCCCAGCGGGGCCACTGTGTATCCATGCTGTCCTCCGCAGCGCCTTGTCGATAGTCCGCTAAACGGCAACAGCGGTTCTTTGCCGTTTGGCCGCGTAGGCCTCGAGGGCCTCGCGCACCCAAGCCCCCTCGGCGTGGGCGCGGCGCCGGGCTTCTAGGCGTTCTTTGTTCATAGGGCCGTTGCCATTTACCACCTGCCAGAACTCGTCCCAGTTGATGGGGCCGTGCAGCCAGTTACCGGTTTTCTCGTCGTAGCGCAGGTCGGGGTCGGGAAGTGTAAGGCCCGCCTCCAGGATTTCGGGGGCGTGTTCGTTGATGAACTCCTGCCGCACCTGGTCGTTGGTTTTGGTCTTGATGCCCCAGCGCACCAGCACTTCCGTGTTGGGGCTGTCCTGGTCGTGGGGCCCCATCATCATCAGGGCCGGCCACCACCAGCGGTTGATGGCGTCCTGGGCCATCTGGCGCTGCTTGGGGGTGCCTTTGGCATACAAGAGCACCATCTCCTTGCCCTGCTTGTGGTGGAAGGTTTCCTCGGCACAGATGCGCACCATGGCCCGGCTGTAGGGGCCATAGGAGCAGGCCGCCAGCATGGTCTGGTTCTTGATGGCCGCCCCATCTACCAGCCAGCCGATGGTGCCGATGTCGGCCCAGGTCAGGGTGGGGTAGTTGAAGATGGAGGAGTACTTGGCCTTACCCGCGAGCAAGGCTTCCAGCATGGCCTCGCGGCTCACACCCAGGGTCTCGGCGGCGTGGTAGAGGTACTGGCCGTGACCGGCCTCGTCCTGTACCTTGGCCACCAGGATCATCTTGCGCTTGAGGGTGGGGGCGCGGGTAATCCAGGCCCCTTCGGGGAGCATGCCCACCACCTCGGAGTGGGCGTGCTGTGAGATCATGCGAATAAGCTGGCGGCGGTACTCCTCGGGCATCCAGTCGCCGGGTTCGATTTTCTCGCCGCGCTTGATGCGGGCCTCAAACTCGGCCAGGCGCTCGTTGTAATCAGGGTCGCTGGGCACTCCGTACTTTACTGGCATCTCTCCTCCCGTTTACCAAACTAACGCTTGTTAGTTTTTGCTAGTTTAGCTCGAGGCAATCAAAATTTCAAAGTGGCTGGGCCAGGTGCTGTACTCAGGCCATGGTGAAGCACCGTTTCACCGTCGAGGACTATCTCAAAGCCTATGCCGCTGGAGCCTTGGGGCGGCCGGGTACAGCTAACTTAATGGAGAGGTCTACATTATGTCCCCAATGGGCCACAAACAGCGCTGCTACATTGGTGCCCTGAACTACGAGATGATTACCAGACTGAAGGATAAGACCTACATGTTCTGTCAGGTTCCAATCTCGATTCATACCAGATTCGGTTGATTCATTACCGAATGATAACGAATCAACAGGGCCGAAGTTATCCGCGTAGCGGAGGGCGATACCGCCCCTTGGAAGGGAGACGCTTTCTTCGCCGACCGACAGGGGGGGGTGTGCTCTAGGGTTCAAAAAGACATGGTGCAGTTCGATTTTTGGGGACTTCCATGTTCTCTTCGGCTCTATTGATCTTGTTCACACTATTGGCCCTGGTGGGCCTGGTGGTGTTGGTTCGCTATGTCTGGAGCGTTACCAACCCCGAGGAGGAGCGAGAGGAGCTCGAGCGCTCAAAAGACCGGGACTACGATGCCGAAGCGAATAAGCCGCACTGACCCCATTTGCGATAGGCTAAGCGTGCCGTGCCTGAAACCCCCGTAAAAAAATCGGCTACGCTTCGTGCACGGGTGGAAGGGCGATTTCTATGGAGCACTACCAGATAGGCCAGACGGTGCGCGTCGAGTTCTGGAAATACCCTGCCGAAAAGCTGCACTACTGGTGGGAGGCCCAGGTATGTGAACTGCGCGAGGAAGGGGTGCTGGTCTACATGCCGACGGGTTTTTTGTTTCACCACGTCAGCAAAAACCGGGTGCTGCGGGTACAGCACCAGGCCTATGTGGCTTTTTTTGTGGGGCGCTGGTACTCGGGGGGGCCCGACCTGGACGCCGAGGGAAAGGTGCTGGAATACTACTGGAACATCCAGAGCCCTCCGCATTTTGAGCCGGGCCGCATCTGGCAGTACGACCTCGAGATAGACATCAAGTGTCGGGCCGACCACCGCTGCCAGACCTTCGACCTCGAGGAGTTTGCTGCCAAAGCCCCACTTTACCCCACCGAGTGGGTAGAGCAGGCCACCCGCGCAGTCGAACAGGTGCAGCGGCACATGCGTCGGCAGCAGTGGCCGGTGCGCCCGCCGGGGCAGGGCCGGGCTTGGCTCGAGCGGGTGTAGCCAGCGGGCTCTTGACCCTCGCCCCCCGACCCTGGACAATCTACTGGTATGCGAGGCCTGTCCAAGCGCGTCAAAACCATGAAGCCCTCCTCCACGGTGGCGGTGAATGCCAAAGCCCTCGAGCTGCGCCGTCAGGGTGTAGACCTGATCGCCATGACCGCCGGCGAGCCCGACTTCGACACCCCTCAGTTCGTCAAGGATGCGGCGGCAAGGGCCATGGCTGCGGGTAAGACCAAATACGCGCCGCCCGCCGGCATCCCCGAGCTGCGCGAAGCCATCAGCGCCAAGTTCAAGCGCGAAAACGGCCTCGAGATTCCCCCCGACCAGACCGTGGTAACGGTAGGCGGCAAGCAGGCCCTCTTCAACCTGTTCCAGGCCATCCTCGACCCCGGTGACGAGGTGATTGTGATTGGCCCCTACTGGGTCAGCTACCCCGAGATGGCCCGCTTTGCCGAAGGCGTGCCGGTGGAGGTCAATACCGGCCCGGAGTCGGGCTTCATCCCCGACCCCGCCGAGGTCGAACACAAGATTACCTCCCGTACCAAGGCCATCGTGCTCAACTCGCCGGGCAACCCCACCGGAGCGGTCTACCCCAAAGAGGTGCTGATAGCCATTGCCGAACTGGCCAACAAGCACGACCTTTATATTGTGTCAGACGAAATTTACGAGCACCTCATCTACGAGGGCGAACACTTCTCGCCGGCCCACGTAGCCCCCGACCGCACCATCACCATCAACGGCGCGGCCAAAGCCTACGCCATGACTGGCTGGCGCATCGGCTATGCCGGCGGCCCCAAGGACGTGATCAAGGGCATCATTGACGTTTCCAGCCAGTCCACCACCAGCCCCGACACCATTGCCCAGTGGGCCATGGTTGAGGCCCTGAACAACGTGGAGGAGGCGCAAAAATTTATCTCCATGGCCCGCGAGGCCTACCGTGCGCGGCGGAGCATCATTGTAGACGGCCTGAATGCGCTGGGCCTGCCCACGCCCAAGGTGAATGGTGCTTTCTACGTGCTCACCGACGTGTCCAAAATTGATCCCGACGAAAACCAGGCTGCCCTCAAGCTTTTGAACGAGGCCCGGGTGGCGGTGGTGCCCGGCACCGACTTTGCCGCCCCCCACCACGTGCGTTTTAGCTACGCTACCAGCGAGGCCAACATCCGCAAGGCCCTGGAGCGCATCGCCTCGATTCTCTAAAACCGGATGGGGCCCCAGCCCTGACCGTAACGCAGATGTAACGCCTCAGGGGTTACGCTGTGTGGACGGTGTTGCCGGTAGCACCGAATTGCTGTCCCCGGTACTTGACGCGGAAAAGTGTACGGGGAGATTGGAGGGTGTATGACCGAGGAGACCCTGCAAGCCCTTATCGAGAAACACACCCCTCACCTTATGGCCCTGCCCAATGTGGTGGGGGTGGGGCGGGGGGAGGAGCAGGGCCGCGCGGTGGTGGTGGTGCTGGTGAGCCGTAAGCTGCCGCTGGCGGCCTTGCAACCGCACGAACGGGTGCCCAGGAACCTCGAGGGGGTACCGGTGCGGGTGCGGGAGGTGGGCTCGGTGCAGGCCCAGTGATGGGGTTTTCCTTCCGGTCAGAAGAGCGTCGAGGCCACTCGGTAATAAGCCACCTCTGATTCTTCATTACGCTGGCATTTGCAGGGGACCATTACTCAAACCGCAGGGGGACGATATGCCTATTAACGAAGCCAAAGCCATGCTTTCGGCCAGTGCCCAGGCCGAGGCCGAAAAAGCCAAGCTGGCCACGCAAGATGATTTTCTAGCACCCGAGGCCATGCGCCCGAATGTGCGGGGCATGGGGGTGGGGGTCAAGTGGAAGAACGGCGAGCCGACCGGTGAACCGGCCCTGGTGGTCTTGGTCAGCCAGAAGTTGGAGCGCAACCAGCTCAGCCGGGCCGACCTGATTCCAGCCAAGCTCGGGGATATGCAGACCGACGTACTGGCCATTGGCGAGGTATTTGCCGGTAACGC
This sequence comes from Meiothermus hypogaeus, assembly GCF_003574035.1. Lineage (GTDB taxonomy): Bacteria > Deinococcota > Deinococci > Deinococcales > Thermaceae > Meiothermus > Meiothermus hypogaeus. Next base: position 57,269 of record NZ_QWKY01000008.1, read on the forward strand.
CGAGGAGCCAGGGGTACAGACCCTTACCAAGCGCATTCGGCCTGCCGAGGGTGGTTATAGTGTGGGGCACTTCAGGGTTACGGCAGGTACCATAGCTACCGCCGTCTACGACTTTCTGCCAGGCGCGACCGTGAGCCCCCCGGCGCACGGGCTGGGCATCCCACCGCGTTTTTACATTCTCAGCAACAACCATGTGCTGGCCAACTCCAACGGTGCCAGCCTGGGCGACCCCATCCTGCAGCCGGGGGTGTTCGATGGGGGTACCCTGCCCGCCGACCTGATCGCCCGGCTCAGCCGCTTTGTGCCCATTACCTTCGAGCCGCCGGTGCCAAGGGCCCTGCACCGCAACCTGGTGGACGCAGCCATTGCCGAGGGTCAGTTCCACGACCTCGACCGGGAGATTTACTGGAACGGCTACGTGCAGGGCTGGCAACCCCGCACCAAAACCCTGGTGGGGCAGCGGGTCAAGAAAACCGGCCGCACCACCAACATGACCACCGGGCGCATTACCGTACTGGGAGCCACGATAGACGTGAACTATGGGGGCGGGCGGGTGGCCCGCTTTATTGACCAGATTGTCACCACCAACATCTCGGCCCCCGGCGACTCCGGTTCGCTGGTGCTGAGTGAGCGGGGTAATCTGGCCCTGGGACTGCTATTTGCCGGTTCCTCGGTAGCCACCATTGTCAACCACTTCGAGCACGTGCGTTCGTTGCTGCGCATTGAAGTGGCCGAGGGCATTGGCTGAGGTTATACCAGATTCGGTTAGTTCGTCACCAAAGGGTGACGAACTAACCCGACCGAAGTTATCCGCGTAGCGGAGGGCGATACCGCCCCTTGGAAGGGAGACGCTTTCTTCGCCGACCGTCAGTGAAGGGCCATCGGCCCCCGGCTAGCGCCGGTACTCAAGGGAGGGGTGTGCTCTAGGATTCAAAAAGACAGCCTCTAGTGTTTTTTGGTTTTGTAAACTGTCTTTTTGAATCCGGTATTAGTGCGCCATCAATGATACAGGGCCGACATTCAAGCCCTTATCCCAGCCCCTCTCCCGTCGGGAGGGGGGTTTGTGGTCGTGCCCTTCAGTACCGCCGCCTGCGCTGGGGCAGCAGTAAAAGAATAACCCCGATGACCACACAGCTATCGGCCAGGTTCCAGATGGGAAAGTTGTCCAGAATGGCCAGCCCGGTGCGGTTGATGTCCACATAGTCCACCACCCAGCCGTGGCCCAGCCGGTCTACAGCGTTGCCCAGTGCCCCTGCAGCAATCAGGGAGAAGGCCACCTGGCCCAGCCGTGAGACCCGGCGGTGGTTCATGCTTAGGTAGATTAGAATCCCGATACCCACCGCCAGGCTTACCCAGACCAGAATGCGGGCGCCCCCCTGGAAGATGCCAAAAGCGGCGCCGGTGTTCTTGATGAAGGTGGCGTCTACAATCCAGAACAAATTGGTCAAGAAAATAGCGCCTACCCCAGGGTCGAAGATGCGGGGGCCTACCGCCCACAGCACCACCAGTTTGATGGCCTGGTCGGCGACCAGCAGGGCAGGAACCAGCCAGGTGGCAATATTCATACCGCTGGGAAGTCTAGCACGGTTGTGTGAGGGTATGCTATACTCGTTGCCGTTGCCCTGAAACAAGGGAGTTCTTCCCTTGTGCTGGCAGTTAGGAGTCCTGCGATGTCGAAGATTTGCGAAATTAGCGGCAAGCGCCCCACGGTGGCCTACAGCATCATTACCCGTGGCAAGGCCAAGCGTGAAGGTGGGGTGGGTAAGAAAATTACCGGCTACACCAAGCACTGGCAAGAACCGAACCTGCGCAAAGTGAAGGTTACGGTGGCGGGCCAGAACATCACCTTCCGGGTGGCCAACAGCCACGCCCACAAGGTCTACGAGCTCGTCGAGCGATCCAAAGGTATGAAGCTCGAGGGCCTTACCGCCAAGCAGATTAAAGCCCGCCTTTTGAGCCTGCTGTAAGACTTAAGGCTGAAAGCCAGGGACACTTCCTGCGGTGTTCCTGGCTTTTCTTTCGCATAGAATAGGTCCATGCCGATCAAGCCCGGCTGGATTGTCCTGGCACTGGTAACGCTCCTGGCTCTGTGGCAGAGCGGCCAGCTCTCCAGCGCCCGGCGGCAAATAGCGGCTTTGCAGTCAGAAGTTACCAGGCTCAAGCAAGAGTTGCAAAAAGGCCCCGAGGGATTTGCTCTGCCCTTGCCGGGGGCTTGTCTGCCCAAAACCGACACCAACCTGCCCGGTGCCCCCCGCGAATACCGCAAAGGCACCAACCCCGGCTTTGTGTTTACCGGCGACGATGCCTGTGTACCGGTGCGCTTCGGTATGGGGGTGGTGGCCGCGGCCGGGGGCGAGGTGGTTAAGGCCGAAACCAACTACAAGGAAATGACCCGGGCCGAATTCGAGGCCCTGATTCGGGCGGTGGCGGGAGGGGCCAGCCCGGAACAGATGGACCGACTGCGCGGGCGGGAGATCTGGATTCGCCACGCCGAGGGCTATACCACGGTATACGCCCACCTTTCCGGTGTTGCCCCAGGGCTTAAAGTGGGCAGCAAGGTGTACAAGGGGCAGTGGATTGGCCGGGTAGGCAACAGCGGTACCGAGGCAGCGCTGCGGGGTACGGGTGAGGGGGCGCGCCTGCTTTTTGAGCTGTGGGATGGCGAGCCCGATAAAGACCGGTATTTTGGTCAGGGCCTCACTCCCGAGGCGATACGGGCCAGGGGGAAGCTCGAGTTTGGCCTGCCCTGATGCGGTATTGTAGTCCCCATGCGCCGCGACCTTACCGAGATCTGGAAGCTGTTGTGGGTGCGCGTGGCAGCGTATGCCGTACTGGCTTACCTGCTCCTTCAGCTTTTGGGCATGGTGCTGGGGGGGGCCAGAGGGGCTTTGGTTACGCTTTTTTTGGCTTTTCTTTTTGCCTATCTGACCTCGCCCATTGTGCGGGCCCTGGAAAAGCGCCGGGTGCCCCGTTTTGCAGGGGTGCTGCTGGTCTACCTGGGGCTTGGGTTGTTTTTGGGGCTGGCTTCCTTCTTGATTGCCGATATGGTCAATGTGCTGGCCCGCTTTGCTACAGAGCTTCCCCGCATTCTAGCGCCCCTTTTGAGCTGGATAGAAAACCTGCCCTCGCGCATTGGCCAGATTGAGCTGCCGCCTGCGCTGGAAGGGGCCTTTGCTCAGGCCGCCCAGAGCCTGCAAACCCTGCTCCAGGGCTTTACCCAGACCCTCTTGCAGGGGCTGCGCACCCTGCTGGCCCAGGGGGGCAACCTGATCGGGTTCCTGGCTTCCCTGGTAGGGGGGGTGTTGCAGCTCTTTGCGGCGCTGATTATCTCCATTTATCTGCTCTACGACCTGCCGCAAATTTCCAAAAACCTTTTCCAAGCCATTCCCCTACCCTACCAACCCCTGGCAGCCGACATCGCAGCCAAACTAGACCGGGCTGTGGGGGGTTACATCCGGGGGCAGCTCCTGGTGGCCATTGGGGTTGGCTTGATTGTAACGCTGGGCCTGTGGGTGTTTGGGGTGCCTCTGGCGGGGTCGCTGGGGTTCCTGGCAGCGGTATTCAACCTGATTCCGTTTGCTGGGGTTATCGTATCCACCGTTCCGGCGGTGCTTCTGGCCCTCTCGGTGGGGTGGCCGCAGGTGGTGGCGGTGCTGGGGGTGGTGGTGGTGGCCAACCAGATCGAGGCCCACATCCTTAGTCCCCGTATCCTGGGGCAGACCACCAGCCTGCATCCGGTAAGCGTGATTGGAGCAATATTGGTGGGCTCGAGCCTCTTCGGGCTGGTCGGGGCATTGGTAGCCGTGCCGCTGATGGCTTTCTTCAAGGTTCTCTACACCGAGTTTTACTTAAACAGCCGGTTCTACCGTGAGGGCTGAGGTGGTATGGGCGCAACGTTGAACTGGGCCTGGCAGAACCCCTGGGTTCGCTTGGCAGTGTACGCAGCTCTAGCCGGGTTGGGGCTGCTATTTCTAAGCTGGATTTTGAACGGCGCGCGCACGGCCATCGGGATTGTGCTGGCGGCCTTTGTGTTTTCGTACATAGCCAATCCGGTGGTGCGCTGGTTTGAAGTGCGCCGCCTGACCCGGGCCTTGGGCGTGGTGATTGTTTTTGTGGGCATGCTTTTTTTCATGGGCCTGGCTACGGTGTTGCTGGCCGGCATGGTGGGCCAGCTGGCCCGCTTTGCTGCCGGTTTACCCGTACTTTTGCAGCCCCTTATCGACTGGGCCCAAAAACTGCCCGAACACATAGGCCGGTTCGAGCTACCGCCGGTGCTGCTCGAGGCCCTCAATCAGGCCACCCTCAACCTGCAAACTCTGCTCCAGGCGTTCATCCAGACCTTGCTCCAGGCCCTCCAGGGGGTGCTGGCCCAGGGAGGGAACCTGCTGGGCTTTGTCACGGGGCTGCTGGGCGGTGCTTTTCAGCTTCTTACAGTGATTACCATCTCGATATACCTGCTCTACGACCTGCCCCGCATTGGTTCGGCCCTCTTCAAGGCCATACCCCAGCCATACCAGCCACAGGCCCTCGAGCTGGCCCAGAAAGCCGACATGGCCTTTGGGGGCTACGTGCGCGGCACCCTTCTGGGCGCTTTGTTCAATGGACTGCTCATTAGCGTAGTGATGTATGTATCGTTTGGTTTTTTTCAGGGATTTGGCCTCGAGGTTCTGACCCAGGCCATCTCGCTGGGCTTTCTGGCTTTTATCTTTAGTTTTGTGCCCGTGCTGGGCGTGATTATCTCGGCCATCCCTGCGCTGGTGCTGGCCTTGCCGCTGGGCTGGCTGGCCCTGGCCGTGGTGGCCCTGGCGCTGTGGCTTTGTAACCAGATCCAGGGGGTGGTATGGCCGGTGATTATGGGCCGCACCACCAGCCTGCACCCGGTCACGGGCATTGCAGCGGTGCTGATTGGCGCCTCGCTTTTTGGCCTGGGCGGGGCCTTGCTATCGGTACCTCTGGTGGCCTTTATAAAAATCTTGTACACCGACTATTACCTGAATAGCCGCTTTTACCAGGAGGGCTAGCGCCAGTGCCCCCCTTCCTGAAGAGCCCCGGTAAACCATGGCGGAATTGCGTGCCCAAAGCGCTTACCGGCAAAGTCTTTGGCAAATTCCCCATAATCGCCGGACCGGATGGCAGCTCGAGCGCTCTCCATCAGGCGGTGCAGGTAGCGCAGGTTATGCAGCGAGATCATGCGGGGGGCCAGCATCTCCTCGGCCCGCACCAGGTGCGAGAGGTAGGCCCGGCTGTAGTGCGTGCAGGCGTAGCAGTCGCACTCGGGGTCTATTGGACGGGGGTCGTCGAGGTAGCGGGTGAGCTTCAGGTTCAGGCGGCCCTCGGGCACCAGGGCATAGCCAAAGCGCCCGGTGCGGGTGGGGTATACGCAGTCGAACATATCCACCCCCAGGGCCACCGAGGCCACCAGGTCTTCGGGGTGGCCTACCCCCATCAGGTAGCGGGGCTTATGCTCGGGCAAAAGCTGGGTGGAGAGCGCTACTGCCGGGTACATGCCTTCCTTGGGCTCGCCCACCGCCAGCCCCCCGATGGCCAGGCCCGGAGTGTCGAAAGCCACGGTGGCCTCGGCGCTGGCCTTGCGAAGGGCCAGATCGGTACCGCCCTGCGCGATGGCAAAAAGGGCCTGGTCGGGGCGGGTTTTAGCCTTCAGGCAGCGCTCGAGCCAGCGCAGGGTGCGCTCAATCGAAGCCCTCAGGTAGTCGGGGGTGGCCGGATAGGGGGGACACTCGTCAAAGGCCATGATGATATCGGCCCCCAGGGCCTCTTGTACCAGGATGCTGTACTCGGGGGTCAGTTCAATCAAATCGCCATTCAGGTGGCTGCGAAAGGTCACGCCCTGCTCGCTTATTTTGCGCAAATCGCCCAGGCTCATCACCTGAAAGCCGCCCGAGTCGGTGAGCCAGGGACCATCGTAAGCGGCAAACCGGTGCAGCCCGCCCAATGCCCGCACCCGCTCGGGGCCGGGACGCAGGAGCAGATGGTAGGTGTTGCCCAGGATAATCTGCGAGCCAATTTCTTTAAGTTCCCTGGGTGAAATCCCCTTTACACTGCCCTGGGTGCCCACCGGCATGAAGAGTGGGGTTTGCACCGCGCCGTGGGGGGTGCTAAAAAGCCCGGTGCGGGCCCTGCCGGACTGGGCGGTGATGGAAAACTCGAACACCTGGGTATTTTCGGGGTTGTTGAGCTTATGCGCAAGGCCAGCAACCCGCAGCCGCAAGCCAACTTGCCACCCCCACCCACGCTTTGGCCAGGGCGACGGTTCGCCTTTTTCTTTTTGGCCTGCAGTCTTGAGTTTTCGGCAGTCTAGTTGGCCGTACAGGTACTGGGGGCCTGGCAGCTAAAGGTGCGGGCCTGCTCGATGCTGGGGCCGTTGTAGCTGGTTTCCAAGCCCTTGCCCAGCACCTTAAAGCCGGCCTCGACCTTGCTGCTACCGTTGATGCCGCTTTTGAGCGTGGCCGAGCCGTTGTTGCCGGAGAGGGTCAGGTTGATAAAGGGTTTGGCCTCGAGGCTGGGCCCTGCAACACCATAAAACTTGATGTCCATGGCCAGCCCGGCAAAAGCGTTGCCCGAACCCTGCACCGGAACCGAGTAGTTGAAAGTGGGGTTGAGGGCAAAGTTGGCAGTAAAGGTGTTGTTCCAGCCGCCGTTGGTGGTGCGGCTGCGGTTGTAGTCGAGCTGGACGTTGGTGGTGAAGGTGGGGGCGATGCCCACCGTTACCGTCACCTTGCCGCTGGCGTTGCTGCTCACCCCGGCAATCAGTTTGGGCTGCAACACCACCACCACCGGCACACTGCCCACCAAAAAAGCCCGCTTGATGTTCCAGGAAGCCAACTCTTTATTGAGGCTAAAGGGGCTATAGCTGGCGTTGGCCTGGATGGTGGCGCTGATCCCGGCCTTGAGGGTGCCGCTCATCCCGGCCTTGAACACCTCGATGCTGCCACTGCTGAACTTCAGGTTGAAGTTGGGTTTGAGGGTTTGCTCGATAAAGCCATTCAGGGTGATGGAAGCGCCGGGCACTCCCGGAATGTCGAACTTGACGTTGGTCAGGTTGATTTTTCCGGTGAAGTCTTGCACGCTCACCCCGTCCAGGGCCTGCACCATGTTGGCCTCGCCGATGGTCAGGTCGGTTTCGAGCGTTACGTCGCCCGAGGCAATGGCGTCCTCGAGGGCAGCACCTTCGGTCTTGATGTAAACCTTGCGTACAGCCTGACTGGAAACCCCGTTACCACTTACAAACTGCGTGGAGACCCCGGTTACTTTGCGCAGTAGACCGTCGTTGCAGTTGCTGACCAGCAAGTCTCCGGCACTTGCACTAAACGTGCTGTCGGTGACCACCACTTCGCTAGGAGCCACTTCGGTTTTGTCGGGGTCGAGTACCTTGAGCGTGCTGACCGGTGTAAGGCTCCCGGTTACGCTTCCCTGGTCGGTTACGGGGGTACACACCTGGGTCTGGGGGCCCGGCTGGGTACAGGCTGAAAGTCCCAAAACCCCTACCAGTGCAATAGCGAGCCAGCGTATCACTGCACCGCCTCCATCCAGGTCTCGGCCACATCACGCACCGGGGCCTCGCTCAGGTAGGCCTGGGTGTGGCGGTTGAACTCCTCGTTGCTTAGCTTGCCCCGGAATAGCTCGCGGTTGGTGGCCGGGGTACTGGTGTACAGGAGCCTAAAGCGCGAAGGCCCCAGGGGTGGCACCACCAGGTAGGTGGCCTGGCCCTGGGCGTTGCGGTCGGTGGCCAGGGGGAAGGTGTGGCGTCCGGCGGGCAGTTGCACGTTGCGCTCGAGCACCACCGTGGTGGAGTCGGAGTCCATAGTCACCAGCGTCACGTAGCCGGGCTGGCTCAGGGTGAAGCTGAAAAACACCCGTTCGCGCAGCTTGTACTTGCCCCCCTCGCCCCGGTCGGGTGCAAAGTTGCCAATGATGGGCTGCAAACCCCATTCCCGCCTTTGGTTATCGCTAATCCCCGGCTGAGGGGCGCAAGCTCCCAATAGCAGCATTAAAATCGCAACGCTCCAAAATCTCATCCCAAAAGTCTAACCTGCTTTTCCTGAGAGCACGGTAGAGGGCTGGATTAAGGTGGTCTTTAGGGAAGATACTGTGCAGCGTGGAGCGCTACCTGCTGGTCATGCTAGGTGGGGCCATAGGCGCCGCGTTGCGCTATGGGCTGGGGGCCTGGGTGCAGGGCCTCAGCGGGCCGGGGTTCCCCTGGAGCACCTTTCTGATTAACCTCTCCGGCAGCTTTTTGATTGGCCTGGTGCTGCGCCTGAGCCTGGACGGGGCCCTGAGCCCGGAGTGGCGGCTATTTCTGGCGGTGGGGGTGTTGGGGGGCTACACCACCTTTTCCACCTTTAGCTGGGAGACCCTCACCCTGGTGCAGCAGGGGGAGTGGGCCAAAGCCTTTTTGTATGCCGCAGGTAGCGTGGTGCTGGGCTTTGGGGTGGTCTGGCTGGCCTACCGCTGGGCCGGGAGGTGGGTATGAAGCTCCAAGGGGAAGCCAAACTGGTGCGGATTTTTTTGGGGGAGTCGGACAAGTGGCAGGGCCAACCGCTGTACGAGGCGATTGTGCTCGAGGCCAAAAAAGCGGGCCTGGCCGGAGCCACGGTCTTTAAGGGATTCATGGGTTTTGGTGCTCATTCCCGCATTCACACCGCCAAAATTCTCCAGCTATCCGAAGACCTGCCCATCTGTGTTGAAATTGTGGACAGCGAGGAAAAGATTCAGGCCTTCCTGCCCACCCTGGATCAGATGGTGCGGGAGGGGCTTATCACCATGGAAAAAGTGGAGGTCATCCAGTACCGTTCGCGCTAGGGGTTTTGTGCCCCCGCTTACCCGAGCGACACGGCCCCGCGGCTATTCTTCGGATATGTTTGGCAACTTTTTTAAGCCCAAAAACTTGGACACCAGCCGGGTACCCCCCGGCCAGGTACTCACCGAGAAGTTTCCCGTGCTCACCTACGGCCCCACCCCCACGGTGCGCCCCGAGGAGGTGCGCTTTGAAATCAAGGGGCAGGTGGAAGAGGCCAAAACCTTTAGCTGGCAAGACCTGATGGCCCTCCCGCAGTCCGACCTGACCGCCGACTTCCACTGCGTGACCCGCTGGAGCAAGCTGGACGTGCAGTGGAGCGGTATTCGCGTGCCAGACTTGATGCAGCAGGTCAAACTCAAGCCGCAGGCCCGGGCCGTGCTGGTTCACTGCTATGGCGGCTACACCACCAACCTCACCCTGGAAGACTTTTTGCTCGAGCAGAATATCCTCGCCCACAAGCTCTTTGGCCAGCCCATTCCCCGCGACCACGGTGGCCCCATGCGCCTGATCGTGCCGCATTTGTATGCCTGGAAAAGCGCCAAATGGGTGCGGGGCTTGGAGTTTTTGGACCAAGAAGAACTCGGTTTTTGGGAAGTTAACGGCTACCACCGCCGGGGCGACCCCTGGAAAGAGGAGCGCTTTAGCGATTAGCTGATAGCGGATAGCCTATGGCCGATAGCCGAAAAAAATAGCTTCAGGACGCTTCTATGTGCTTCGATATGTTTTATGGCGTCCAAAATCGGAATACTCATGCCGTGGAGGGCCTTCGCGCACACCCTCCAAACCCTTTGCATGGCACAGGAAGAGCAACCAGGCGACTTTCAGGGCAGTCCCTGAGCTATGCGTACGTAGCGCCCAGGTAAGGTCATATAAAATGCCTGTGTGGAGTGGACAACCTGGCTTATCCTGCTGCTGGCCTATTTGTTTGGTGCAATTCCTGCGGGCGCTTGGGTGGCCCGCTACTATGGCGTAGACATCCAGAAAGTGGGCTCGGGCAATACCGGGGCTACCAACATCCTGCGTACCCTGGGGGCGGGCCCGGCAGCACTGGTTGCTGTGTTCGATGTGTTCAAGGGAGGTATTGCGGTTTTGTTGGCCCGCTTGTTTAACATCGAAGGGCCCTTGCTGGGGGGGGTAGCGCTGGCCGCGGTGCTCGGTCACAACTATTCGGTTTTTCTGCGCTTTACAGGAGGAAAGGGGGTAGCGACCAGTTTTGGCACTTTGCTGTTCCTTGACCCCCTGGTGGCTCTGCTGACTTTTCCGGTGGGTGTGCTCACCATGTGGCTTACCCGGTTTGTATCCGCCGGAAGCATGATTGGGGGTCTGACCGCTGTGGTTGTCACCATTGCACTGGGGCGGCCTTTGTGGGAAATCCTGACCCTGCTGGTGCTGGCTGGCCTTATTTTCTGGACGCACCGCGAAAACATTAAGCGCCTACAGGCTGGAAATGAGCGTCGCTTGGGCGATAAAGCGTCTAACTCGGAGGTGGCTAAATAGAGTACCGTTACGTCTAACCGGCATGGGTGTGCCCATTTGCAGTAAAGATTCCCCGCCAAACCCCGTAGACTGATGGCGTGCAGGGGGGGTGCGTTTGGACTGGGCAAGTAACAGAAAGCGAACGGTCTACTTTTGGGGCGTAGTGCTGGCCATCCCCGTTTTGATCTTGATCTGGATATTTCGTCCCGAAGAGGGGTTCATTCACTGGCTGTATCCACTGTTCATTCTGCTATGCGTTAGCTGGGCGTGGCGGCTGTTTCACAAAGCTAAACTGGAGTCTATCGAGCGGGAAGTTGTTGCCACCACGGCAGCCTTTTTTACCATCAAGCTGGGTTACTACTTCTTCTGGGGCGATCTCACAAAAAACTGGGTCGAGATCGAGAGCACTTACTGGGTCATGGCTTTTTTGATGATTTTGCTCTACATCATTTTTGATGCCCGCAGGGGCCTGATTTATAGCCTGGCCTTGTTTGTGATGACCCTGGCCTTGGGCCTATTTCGCCTAGGAAGCGAGATAGCGCTGGGGCAGCACCGTGAAGAGTTTTTGGCCTTCGTGCGCAGCGAAATGCGCCTGTTTGCCATGACAGGCTTGTTGTATACGCTGGCGATCATCAAGGATCAGCTGGCCGACGCCCACCGGCAGGTGTTACAGATGCACGCCCTGGCCCGCACCGATCCCCTGACCGGGCTGCCCAATCGCCTGGCCCTGAGTGAGGTGCTGGAAGAGGCATCGCAACATATGTTTGGTTTGTATGTGGTTCTACTTGACATTGACCACTTCAAGCAAATTAACGACCGCTACGGACATGACGTAGGTGATCAGGTGCTCAAAGAGGTGGGCCGACGCCTGCGGTCTTCATTGCGAAAGGGCGACATGCTGGGGCGCTGGGGCGGTGAAGAATTCATGATTGTCATGCGTGGCGAAAGCCAGCACGATGTACTGGCCGCAGTGGAACGTCTGCGCGAGGACATCGCCTTCTGGCCCTTCGACCAGGTGGGGGCCGTCTCGGCCAGCTTTGGTGTGGCCGAAGGGCATATAGGCGATAGCATTCACAACCTGCTCGAGCGGGCCGACAAAGCGCTGTATCAGGCTAAGCACCTGGGCCGCAATCGGGTGGAACTCAGCCCGGCGTAGGGGGCTACCTCGAGGCCACTTCATCCCCTGGTGCAGGCGTCTGGGGTCCCACCTGATAGACCGCTCGCCAGGGGCGGAAGTTGGAGGTGAGCACGTCTACAGCTACTTTGCCATCGGGGCGGGTGATGGTACGGGTGATGCGGGTGCGGTAGCCATCCACCGCCCAGTCGACCTGCTTGACCTGGCCGGGGCGCAGGCTGTTGTCCACGATGTACTGCGGTGGCGGGTGGGGGGTACGGGAAAGGATGGTGGGTTTGGAAACCGAAACCTGCCGTCCGTCGGGGATGCCGTAGAGCCGCACCGTGAGGGTGGAGCGGGTGAAGACGGTGCGCACGACCAGGGGGCCAGGGGTGTCGTTGGCGGCCCGCAGGTTGAGGTAGGGCTGGTACACCGCCGCGTCGTAGCCCACGATGGGGTCGTACCAGCGCACCCGGTAGGCGTGCTGGTTGCGCTCGAGGATAGGCAGCCCGGCCTGGTACAAGGCCCGGAAGGCGGTAGTGGAGACCTGGCAAACCCCGCCCCCCACGCCCTTGATGGTGCGTCCTCCGGAGATGACCAGCGCCTCCATGAAACCGTTCTCGGGGCTGATGTTGCCGATGGCGTTGTTGAAATTGAAGACCCCGCCTGCTGGCACGATGTAGCCATCCAGATTTCGGGCGGCGGCGTGGACGTTGGCGATGCGCTCGGTTGTAGAGCCGCCGTAGTAGGTGGTGGCTTCGGCCAGCAACTGAAGATCTTCGACCCTGGGGAGGTCGGCGGCCCGTACCTGGGCAGCTTTGGGAACCACGGTCAAGGCAAACTCGCTGATATCGGGGCGCAGCAGGGCCAGTTCCAGTCGCTTGCGTGTTTCGGGTTGGTTCATCTTCCAGCCCTCCACCTCCGGGCGCACCACCAGTTGCCCCTCAGGGTTCAAGACGTAGCGCGCATCCACCGGCAGCCGGTCAAAGCGGGCCATCTGAGCCAGGGCTTTATTCAGGGCCGGGACATTAACCTTGACTTCCTCCTGCACGCTCAAAAGCCCGGCCACCTCACTGCTGTTCAGGGTGCGTTTATGCACCTTACCACCCCCGGCCAGCCTGGGTTCGGCATACACCAGGGTGACGGGCCGCAGGAGCTCGTTGGCCCGCCGGACTACAGGTTCCAGCATGGGGGTAGTGAGGCGGGGGGTGAGGGTTTTGGGGAAAAACTCGAGCACGGTCTGCTCGGGATGCAGCACATAGGTTGCAATCGCGCTCTGAATGTCCAGCTTCAGCCCGGCCTTTTCGGGGATCAGGCGGTACTGTCCGTTCTTGAAGACCACTTGGGCGTTCTGGGGGGAGGACTCGAGGGATCGGGCAATCTCTTGCAGGCGCTTTTCCAGGGCGACGGCGTCCACGCTGGGCACAAGGGGCACCTTGACCTGCCCCAGCAGAGCCGCCACGCGCTCGGCAAAACGGGTACGACCCACGGCGTAGGCCCGCTCGGCGGTGGCGCGGGCATCGGGCTTCCAGCCAAGCTCGGCGGCGGACACCTCGAGGGTTTGGTCGCCTGCCTTGAGGGTGAGACGGGGTGGGGTGACGCTTTGCGTGGCGGCAGCAATTTTCGCGGCAGCCTCGTCCAGGGTCAGGCCGCCTACCGCGACCCCGGCGGCCTCTACGCCCGCAAACACCCGCTGGTGGTGGTAGCGCTCGAATACAGCCCAGCCCAATACCAGTCCGGTGAATATTCCCAAACCAATCAGCAATCCCCGTCTCATTGGTTACTGAGTATAGCCGCGGGTTGTGGGCTGGATATGAAGGCAATCACCCAATCAAGTTCTTGAGGGTCTTATACCAGATTCGGTTAGTTCGTCACCCTTTGGTGACGAACTAACCCGACCGAAGTTATCCGCGTAGCGGAGGGCGATACCGCCCCTTGGAAGTTATCCGCGTAGCGGAGGGCGATACCGCCCCTTGGAAGTTATCCGCGTAGCGGAGGGCGATACCGCCCCTTGGAAGGGTGAGGCTTTTTTCGCCGACCGTCAGTGAAGGGCCATCGGCCCCCGGCTAGCGCCGGTACTCAAGGGAGGGGTGTGCTCTAGGATTCAAAAAGACAGCCTCTGGTGTTTTTGGTTTTGTAAACTGTCTTTTTGAATCCGGTATTAGGTCTAAGGTCGCAAGACAAAAGCGTCAGGCCAAAAGACCCCCAACTTGAGCGTTGGCGGTGGGCGGGATAGGATGCCCCCATGCTGTTATATGGGCGTGTAGAAACCATGAGCGAAATGGGTCAGGCTGAAGCGGTCTACCTCGAGGGCGAGCGCATTGCCGATGTGGGTCCCCTGGAAGACCTGAGCGCCCGTTACCCCGGCGCTAAAAAGCAGTCTTTTGAGCAGCTTACGCCCGGCCTGCACGAAGCCCATGCCCATCCGCAGATGTGGGGCCTACAACTGGAAAGCCTGGATCTGGACGGCTTGACCGAGCCCCAGGCCGTGGCGCAAAGGGTGGCCGAGAAGGCCCGCACCCTGTCCCCTGGCGCTTGGATTCGCGGCGGGGGCTATTTGTTTCGGGCCTACCCTACCCGCGAACTGCTGGATGCCGCTGCGCCGCATCACCCGGTGTTTTTGCAGAGCCGCGACCGCCACTCGGCCTGGGCCAATAGCCAGGCCCTGGAGCAAGCGGGAGTAACCCCTGAAACCCCCGACCCTTCGGGGGGGGCCCTGGTGCGGGATGCACAGGGCAGGCCTACCGGATATCTGCTCGAGAACGCCCAGGAGCTGGTCAACCGGGTGCTGCCCCAGCCCGGCCTGGTCGAGCTCGAGCGTGGCCTGCAAGACCTGGCCCGCCGGGGCTACACCGCCGTTCATCACATGGGCTGGTGCCACTACAGCCTGGCCGAGCAACTGGCCCAATCGGGGCGGCTCCCGGTGCGGCTGTGGTGGGCGCTGGACAAAGACCACTGGCGTGAAACCCGGCCCGGCTGGCGGGGCGACCGGCTGGAAGTAGCGGCGGTCAAGTTCTTTGCCGATGGGGCCCTGGGCAGCCGCACCGCCTGGATGATCGAGCCCTATCCCGATGGCTCGCACGGCCTTGTACTCGACCCCCTGGAACTCATCGAAAGCGAGGGCCATGCGGCCTTGCAGGCTGGGTTTGGCCTGGTGGTGCATGCCATCGGCACGTGGGCGGTACAGGGGGTGCTGAAGGTTTTTCACCGCTTGAAGCCCCGGGCCCGGCGCATTTTCCGCCTCGAGCATGTCCAGCACGTGCGCGATGCTGAGCTGCCGCTGTTCGCGGGGCTAAACCTGGCCCTCTCGATGCAGCCCATGCACTTGCTGGGCGACGCCGAGCTGGTGCGCTATCACCTGAAGGGGCACGAGCTCGAGGCCTTTCGCCTGCGTGACCTCTGGAACACCGGCCTGCCGCTGGCCTTCGGCTCGGACGCGCCGGTGATGCGGCCCCTCTTTGAACTGAACTTCCAGGCCGCTACGGCACACCCCTTGAACCCAGCCCAGAACCTGACCCCCGCCGAGGTGCTGTGGGCCTACACCCGGGGCGCTGCCCTGGCGGCAGGATGGCCCGAACATGGCCAGATTCGCCCGGGCGCGCCCGCCGACCTGACCCTGTGGGAGCAGGGTCGTCCGGTGGGGCGGGTGTTTGGGGGGGCGCTCGAGGTGTTCTGAAAAGCCCATGCATATTCCTCCCGAATGGAAGACCCAGGAATGTGCTGCCCAGGCCGAGGCGGCGTTACTGGAAACAGCCAATTTTGCTCTGCAGGTGCTTCAACTGGCAGAACGGCCCGTTTGTCTGTGGTTCCCCAGGCCCCAGGTAGCAGCCCCGGCGCGGCCCCTGTTGCGTTTGGTGAATGCCCGCGATTGCCGCCGTACCGCCTGGGTTCAGGTTTTTTACAAAGGCGGCTTGATAGGGGAGCTGGATGTACGGATTCCGGCCCAGTGGGCCAGCTTTGTGCTGGATATGTCTGAAGTGCTGGGACAAAACCCCAGCGCCTGGCCGGAGGTTTTGGAGCTGGAAGTCTCGGCAAGGGAAAACCCGGTAGGGCTGGTAGATTCCTTGCAACCGGGGCCCCTGCCTGCGCTATTGGTGGGAGATGGGCAGCGGTTGGGGCCTACCAGTGCGTGGATGGCGGTGCCGGTGGTGACAGTTTCACCGTTGCAGCGAATGCTGGACGAATTTTTGCTCAGGGGGGCCGCCACCGACTACCTGGGCTGGATGATTGGCTGTACCACCACCGGGCTTTGCAATCTGCACCAGACCACAGGGGAGGCGCCCTACCTGCAAGCCTTGCGGCAGAGGCTGGCCGGGGTGGGGGAGGGGTTGCCCCTCGAGGGG